>DASTCJ010000082.1:0-96497 GCA_035605575.1 Candidatus Methylomirabilota bacterium | reverse complement strand
CGGCTCGGCCTCGCCAAGGAATTCTTCGATGGCGACGTGGACGCAGGGCACCGCTTCGCGCTCGCGCCGACCGGGGTGACGCTGGAGGCGTTGCGCGCGGCTCCGCAGGGCGTGCGCGTGCCGATCGAGACGAGCTACCGTCGCTATGCGGCCAAGGGCCTCGCCACGCCGAGCCGGCGCGTCGAGATCTACGCGTCACAGTTCCTCGAGCACGGCTACGCGCCACTGCCCGAGTACGTCGAGCCGGCGCTGAGTCCCGTCAGCCGGCCGGATCTCGCCGCGCGCTACCCGCTCGTGCTGACGAGCGCCAAGGTCGTGCAGTTCTGCCACAGCCAGCATCGCAACCTGCCGCGGCTGCGACGGCACAGTCCGCATCCGATCGTCGAGCTTCATCCGACGGCGGCACAGGCGCGCGGCATCGCGGCCGACGACTGGGTCGTGGTCGAGACGCCGCACGCGACGATGCGGGCTCGCGCCCATCTCAATAGCGCGCTGGCGCCCGACGTTCTGGCGGCGCAGTGGGGATGGTGGCAGCCGTGCGAGCCGCTCGGCCTGCCCGGCTATCCAACCGACGGCACCGGCAGCGCGAACTACAACAGCCTCATCGACGCCACCGTCGGCGATCCCATCAGCGGCACCATGGCGCTGCGATCGTCGCTCTGCGAGGTTCGACCCGCCGCGGACTGAATCGGCCACGCTGCGCGCGCGCATTGGTCAGCCCGACGATATCTGTCGAGATATTTTTCACCGCGCGACGCAACGGCGGAGAAATGCTGCCGTGACACGCTGCTTGCACTCGAGATCGCATCACTGCGGGTCGGACCCACGGGAAAAATTCCACGTTGTCTCGTAGTGCTGATCGCCCTATCTTCCGCTCCCTCTGGCGTACGCGCTTTTACAAACGCAGCACCCAATGTGAGGTGCCACTATGCAACAGCGCACAACGCGGAAGCGTCAGCAGCGATCGGGTCCGAGAGCAGTAAGTCTGATGATTGTCGTGCTCGCGAGTGTTCTCGCCGCGACAGTACGCGCCGACGCGCCGATCAGATTCGGCGACCCCGTGGCCGGGCTGACGGCCACCGAGCTCGTTCGCTTCACCGACGGACGTGACGAGTTCGAGGAGGAGGAGACGGCCGAAGAAGGACTCGGCCCCGTTTTCAACGCGACCTCGTGTGTCGCGTGTCATTCGTCGCCGGCGGTCGGCGGCGACAGCAACATTCTGGAGACGCGCTTCGGTGGCCTGATTGGAAAACATTTCGATCCCATGCTGAACGCGGGCGGCTCGCTGATCCAGACGGAGGGCAGCGACCCGGCCCATGATTGTGTCGGCGAAACCGTGCCCCCCGACGCGACCATCGTCGCCAAGCGCAAGAGCACTCCGCTCTTCGGCCTCGGCCTCGTGGATCACGTGCCCGATTCGACGCTGCAGCAGCTCGCGAAGGACCAGCCGCGTGGGGTGGCCGGGCGGCCCAGCATGGTGCGCGATGCGACGAGCGGCCAGCTGCGCGTCGGTCGCTTCGGCTGGAAGGCGCAGGTGGCCACGCTGGTGACGTTCGCCGCCGATGCCTACCTGAACGAGATGGGCATCACATCGCCGGTCTTTCCCACCGACAACGCCCCCAACGGCGACACCACCCTGCTCGACCAGTGCGACACGGTGCCGGGCCTCGAGGACGACGGCAGCGGCGTGGCCGCCTTCGCCGACTTCATGACCATGCTCGCTCCGCCACCGCGCGGGGCTATCAGCCGGGCCGCCGCGAGCGGAGCCGACGTGTTCACACGCATCGGCTGCGCGACCTGCCACGTGCCGCAGCTCACCACGGGGCCGAGCGCAATCGCCGCTCTCAACAACGTCACCTTCGCGCCGTTCTCCGACTTCCTGCTCCACGATATGGGCGCCCTCGGCGACGGCATCGAGCAGAACATGGCCGGCGGCCGTGAGATGAAAACGGCGCCACTGTGGGGCCTGCGTGCGCGCTCGCGGTATCTGCACGACGCACGCGCGTCCACGCTGGAAGGCGCGATCCGCGAGCACGACGGACAGGGCGCCGGCGCGCGCGACGCGTTCAATCTCCTCAGCAAGAGTGACGCGGCGGATCTGATCGCATTCCTGCGATCGCTCTAGGGCTTGCTTGACGAACCCCCGGTTGCGGGTGAGGATCACCCGATCCGCAACCGGGGGAACGGCACATGGGCAGCGAGCTGCACGAGCTCTCGATCGCCGCGCTGTCGGAGCTGATCGGCGCGCGCAAGGTGTCGCCGGTCGAGCTGGTCGACGCGCTCATCCGGCGCGTGGAGGACTACGACGGCCAGACGCGCGCCTTCCTCACGCCCACGTTCGATCTCGCGCGGCGACAAGCGGCGGCCGCGGAGGCGGAGATTGCGGCCGGGCGTCATCGCGGCGCGCTCCACGGGATCCCGTTCGGGCTGAAAGACATCTACGACACGCGGGGCATCCTCACCTCGGGACACTCGCGCGTGTTCGCGGATCGCATCCCGCACGACGACGCGACGGCGACGCGCAAGCTCTACGAGGCCGGCGCGGTGCTGCTCGGCAAGCTGGCCACCCACGAGATGGCGCACGCCGGGCCCTCGTTCGATCTGCCGTGGCCGCCCGCGCGCAATCCGTGGAATCTCGAGCGCTTCACCGGCGGCTCGTCGACGGGCTCGGGGGCAGCGGTGGCGGCTGGCATGGTGCCCGTCGCGCTCGGCTCGGATACCGGCGGCTCGATCCGTGGGCCCGCATCGCACTGCGGCGTGGTCGGGCTCATGCCAAGCTTCGGCCTCGTGAGCCGCGCCGGCGTCATCACGAACTCCTACACGTTCGATCACTGCGGTCCACTCGCGCGCACGGTCGAAGACTGCGCGCTCGTGCTGCAGGCGCTGGCGGGATACGACGCGACGGATGCCGGCAGCATCGCGCGGCCGATTCCGCCGTATCGCCGAGCGCTCGCCGAGGATCTCGCGGGCCTCCGCATCGGCGTGCTGCGGCATCACTGGGAAGACGACATCCCGGCCTCGGACGACATGCGCTCGGCCATGGATGCCGCGCTGGACGTGCTGCGACGACTCGGGGCCGAGCTCGAGGAATGTCGCGTGCGGCCGCTGGCGAGCTATTTCGACGTCAAGATCATCATCGCCGAGAGCGAGATCTTCAGCGTGCACCAGAAGCACCTCGTCTCGCGGCCCAAAGACTTCGGCGCCGACTTTCGCTCGCGGACGTTGCCGTCGGTGCTCTTCACCGCGAACGACTACGTGCAGGCCACGCGCGAGCACCGCCGGATGATGCTGGAGATGCGACCGCTCTATGCGAAGTTCGACGCCTTCGTCGCGGCCGGCCTGGGCGAGGCGCCGCGGCTGACGGATTACCGCAGCGTCTCCTTCTGGCAGAAGCCGAGCTTGCTGACGGCGTGGAACGTGACCGGACAGCCGGTGCTGATGCTGCCCAATGGCTTCGGACGCAACGGCCTGCCGCTGGGGATGCAGATCCTCGGCCGTCCGTTCGGCGAATCGACCATCCTGCGCGTCGGCCACGCCTACGAGCGCGCCACGGAGTGGCACACGCGCCGCCCGAAGCTCGTCCGTGGCGCCAGTGCGCCCGACGTGGTGCCGCCGCCGGTGCTGTCCGGTACCGGCGATGCCGTCGACGGCGCCACGCGGGATCTGTGCGTGACAGCGGCGCGACGCGCCGGGCTGGCGCTCGACGATCTCATGCTGGCGCAGCTGCTCGAAGGCGCGCCGTACGCGCTCGGCATGGTGCAGCGGCTGCGCCGCGATCACGATCCGCACCACGAGCCCTCGACCGTCTTCAGCTTTCCGCCGCCGCTGCTCCCGTGAGCCGGCCGGAGCTCATCACCGCCGCCCGCACGCTGGCTCTCGAGCGCTTCGCGCCGCGCGCGGCCACGCACGATCGCGAGGCCACGTTCCCCTTCGACGACTACGCCGATCTTCGCGCGGAAGGCTTCCTCGGGCTCTGCATCCCGGAGCGCTACGGCGGGCGCGGCGCCAGCTACGAGACCTACTGTCTGGTCGCCGAGCAGCTGGCGCAGGGCAATGCCTCGACGTCGCTCACGTTCAACATGCATTGCCTCACGATGCTGATGATGGGTGAGATCGCCGACGCGATGCCGATGCCGGCCGCCGTGCGTGAGCGCCACGAGAAGCTCCGCGCGGCGAAGTATCGCGAGGTGCTGGAGCGCGGCGTCTTCTACGGTCAGCCGCACAGCGAGCCGGTGGAGCAGGGGGAGACCGACACGAAGCTGTCGATGGGTGGCCGACGGTTCGGAACGAGCGCGCGGAAGGTCGACGGCGGCTACGTGGTGAACGGGCGCAAGTTCTTCGTGTCGCTCGCGGGCGCCGCGCCGTATTTCGCCACGCCCGCCATCCGCGTCGGCGACGAGCCGTGGATCGAGCGCACGCTCTATCTGCAGGTGCCGAAGGACGCGCCCGGCGTGGGCTTCCCGGGCGAGTGGGATCCGATGGGCATGCGCGGCACGGTCAGCAACGACATGGTGCTGAAGGACGTCTTCGTCCCCGACGACGGCGAGGTGCTGCCGCCCGGGCTGTTCGGTGCCATGTACAACGCCTTTCCACAGCTCTCGCCGCTGACGTTCTGTGCGACGTTTCTCGGCCTCATGCAGGCCGCGTACGACGGCGCCCTCACGTACCTCACGGGTCAGATGGCGGGCTCGCCGGGGCTCCACACCGAGGCCGCCGTGAAGGGCCACGCCGTGGCCGAGATGCTGTTCACGCTCGAGGCCGCGCGCGCGCTCTACTACCGCGCCATCGGTGAAGCGGGCGTGAATCCGTCGCCGGCGGTGTTGCAGCGCGCGCGCGCCGCTCACGTGACCGTGATGCGCTCCGCGGTCGTGGTCACCCAGGAGGCGATCCGCGTTTGCGGCGGGCGGGGGCTGCTCAAGCGCTATCCGCTCGAGCGCTACGCGCGCGATGCCCGCGCCGGCGCCCTCATGCGTCCCTGGACACAAGAGATCGCCACCCAGCAAGCCTGGGAGTGCGCACTCACAAAGGAGACCTCGTGAAGATTCGACCCAATCGTGTGAAAGACAAGCTCGCGGCGGGGCAGGTGGCGACGATGCTGTCCGGCACCAACGATCCCGATCTGATCGATCAGCTCGGCACGCTGGACGTCGACGGCATCTGGCTCGAGGGCGAGCACGGCGGCGTCGACTACGCCGACCTCGGCAATCTGACGCGCGCGTGTGACCTCTGGGGCAAGACCTCGGTCGTCCGCGTGATGGACAACGACTACGCCACGATCTATCGCACGCTCGACCGCGGCGCCCAGGGCATCGTGGTGCCGCACGTCAACACGCGCGCGGAGGCGGAGGCGGCCGTCGAGGCCGCGAAGTTCGCGCCGATCGGCAAGCGCGGCATGTTCACGAGCCGCCAGGGCTTCGGCGTCGACGACTACTTCAAGGCCGCCAATGACCAGAGCCTGCTGATCGTGCTCATCGAGGACATCGTGGCCGTCCACAACCTCGACGCCATCCTGAAGGTGGATCACATCGACGTCTTCTTCGTGGCCCCGAACGATCTGGCGACCTCGATGGGCCACATCGGGAACATGGGCCAGCCGGACGTCCAGACGACGGTCGACGCCGCGCTGTCGAAGATCGTGGAGACGGGTCGCACGGCCGGGATGCTCGTCAACACCGCCAACGTCGAGCGCTACACCCGCATGGGCGTGCGCGCACTCATGACGAGCTTCTTTCCGTGGGTCCAGGCGGGCGTGAAGGAGCTCCACGAACGCGCCGCGTCGGGCGCGCGACGCTGACGGTGGCCACCGCCACCCTCGAGCGGGTGCCCGGGCCGAAGGGCGGCTACTTCGCCGGCAGCACCGCGCAGTTCCGCCGCGACCAGCTCGGCTTCTACGCCGCGTGCGCACGCCAGTACGGCGACGTGGTGGCCACGCGCATGGGGCCGTTTCGCGTCCTGCTCATCTATCACCCCGATGCCATCGAGGAGCTGCTGGTCGCCCGCAACCGCGACTTCGTGAAGAGTCCCGGCGTCCGGCTGCTGCGCCCGCTCCTCGGCGAGGGCCTGCTTCTGTCCGAGAACGAGACGTGGCTGCGCCAGCGACGTCTGATCCAGCCCGCGTTCCATCGCCAGCGCGTGGCGGGCTACGGCGACGTCATGACGAGGCTCGCCCAGCGCTATGTGAGCGGCTGGAAGGACGGCGACGTCATCGACGTGCACGCCGAGATGATGGCGCTCACGCAGGCCATCGTGGCCAAGACGCTCTTCGACGCGGACGTGTCGGGCGACGCGCACGACGCGATCCAGGCGGCCAAGGTGCTGGCGGAGGACTTCGGCGCGCGTCTGAAGAGCTTCCGCCTCATTCCGTACTGGCTGCCGACGCCGCGCAATCTGCGCTCGCGGCGCGCCGTGCGGCGGCTCGACGCGGTCGTGCATCGCATCATCGAGGAGCGCCAGCAGACGCAAGAGGATCGTGGCGACCTCTTGTCCATGCTGGTGTCCGCGCGGGATGCCGACGACGGCTCGCGAATGAGCGCGCAGCAGCTCCGCGACGAGGTGATGACGATCTTCATGGCCGGGCACGAGACGACGGCCGTCGCGCTGTCGTGGACGTGGTATCTGCTCGCCCAGCATCCCGACGTCGATGCGCGGCTGGCCGCCGAGCTGCGCCAGGTGCTGGGCGACCGACCCGCCACTGTGACCGATCTCCCGCGCCTCAAGTATGTCGAAGCGATCCTGACGGAGGCGATGCGGCTCTATCCACCCGCGTACGGCCTCGGGCGGCAGGCGGTGCGCGCGACCGAGCTCGCCGGCCACGCGATCGCGCCGAGCGACATCGTGATCGTGCCGACGTGGGTCGTGCATCGCGATCCGCGCTGGTTCGACGACCCCGAGGCGTTTCGGCCGGAGCGCTGGCAAGGCGACCTCGCGCAGCGGCTGCCGCGCTACGCGTACTTCCCGTTCGGCGGCGGACCGCGCCAGTGCATCGGCAACGGCTTCGCGATGATGGAAGCGATTCTCATCGTGGCCACCATCGCGCAGCGCTTCCAGCTCTCGCTCGTGCCGGGTCAGCGCATCACGCCGGCGCCGTACGTCACCGTCCGTCCCGAGCCCGGCATCCGCGTGCGCCTGGCGCGACGCGCATGAGCAGCCCGTTCGTCTCCGGCGGACCGGTTCGCATCGCCGGTGCGCCCGGTGGTCCGCTGGCCGGCCTCACGTTCGCCGCGAAAGATCTGTTCGACGTGGCCGGGCACCCGACCGGCGGCGGCAATCCGGACTGGGCGCGGCAGAATCCGGTCCCGACGCGCCACGCGTGGGCAGTCCAGCGACTCCTCGACGCGGGCGCGACGCTGATCGGCAAGACGATCACGGATGAAGTCTCGCTCGGCATTCTCGGCGAGAATCCCTTCGACGGCACGCCGCTCAACCCGCTCGCGCCCGATCACGTGCCCGGCGGCTCGTCGTCCGGCTCGGCCTCCGCCGTCGCCCAGAAGCTCTGTGACACCGCGCTTGGCACCGACACCGGCGGCTCCGTTCGTGTGCCGGCCAGCTTCTGCGGCCTCTACGGGATTCGCCCGACGCACGGCCGGCTCGACCTCACGGGCATGATGTCACAGGCGCCGAGCTCGGATACCGCCGGATGGTTCGCGCGCGACGCGACGACGTTCGCGCGCGTGTCCGAGGTGCTGCTCGGCGAGCCGATCCCCCGCGCGCTGCCCACCACGTTGATCGTGGCCAGCGACGCCTTCGGCTTCGCCGACCCCGACACGAGCGTCGCGCTCACGCCGCTCGTGCGCCGACTGTCGACGCTGGTGAAGGAGGTGCGCGAGGAGATCATGGCGCCGCCAGGCCTTTCGACGTGGGCGCGCGCGCAGCGGACGCTGCAGCCATGGGAGGCGTGGCAAACATTCAAGGCGTGGATCGAGCGCGACAATCCGCGACTGCAGTGGAGCGTGGCGCGGGGGCTGGCGCTGGCGAGCACGATCTCGGAAAGCGAGCGTCAGTGGGCCGAGCAGATGCGCCTCGAAGCCCGCGCGCGATTGCGCTGGCTGCTGCCCCCGGGGACGATCCTCTGCCTGCCGTCGACGCCGTTTCCGGCGCCGCGGAAGGGACTGCCGCTCTCGGTGCTCGCGCCGCTGCGCGCCCGCATCACGACGATGGAGGCACACGGCGGCCTCACCGGCGTGCCGCAGGTGAGCATCCCGGGCGCAACGGTCGACGGGCTGCCCATCGGGCTCTCGATCATCGGCGCGCACGGCAGTGATGCGACGCTCGTCGCCGTCGCCCGCGCGCTGGAGGCGAGGCGATGAGCGACACGACGCCGAACATTCCGGAGGTGGTGGCCGAGGTGCGCGGGCTCTTCGAGCGCTACGAGCAGGCGCTGATCGACAAGAACGTCGACGTGCTGGACGCGACGTTCTGGAACAGCCCGCACACCATTCGCTACGCGCTCCACGAGAACGGCTACGGCTTCGAGGCGATCCACGCCCACCGCGTGGCACGGCCGCCGGGGCCAGGGATCAAGGAGAAGCGCATCCGGCTCGAGATCCTCACCCTCGGCCGCGACGTCGCCACCGTGAACCTCGAGTTCAAGGTGCGCGGCAAGGATCTCATCGGTCGCCAGAGCCAGACGTGGGTGCGCTTCCCTGACGTCGGATGGAAAGTCATCGCCGCCCACGTATCGACGATGAACGAGGGGCCCCTCTGGTGAAGCGCCGCCCGACGTAGTAGCGTCGTCGCCGGCAACCGCGCACATGCACGCTGCTGGCAAGGGGCTCGCCGCAGTCGCCGCGACGGTGGTGCTCGTCGCGTGGCTGGGCCCCGCGCTCGCGCAGCGGCTGCCGGGGGCCTCCGACGCCGCCACGGCCGCCCTCGCCCGCGGCGAGTGGCCCGCCTACGCCGGAACCAACGCCGCCGCCAAGTACTCGCCGCTCGATCAGATCAACGCGAGCAACGTCAAGAATCTACAGATCGCGTGGCGCTGGACCTCGCCGGATCACGACCTGCGCTTCGCGACGCCGGGCATCGATCCGAGCGTGATGCACGAAGCCACGCCCTTGATGATCGGCGGCGTGCTCTACACGAGCACGTCGCTCTCGCAGGTGGCCGCCATCGATGCGGCCACCGGGCGGACCAAGTGGGTCTTCGATCCCGGCGTGCACGTGCACGGCATGCCGGCGAACCTCGGCTGGGTCCATCGCGGTGTCGCGTACTGGCGCGCCGGCGACGACGAGCGCATCGTCATCGCCACCGCGCATGCGCTCTTGATCGCGCTCGATGCGAAAACGGGCAAGCCGATCGAGACCTTCGGCGACAAGGGACGCGTCAACCTGACCGACGGGCTCGGACGGCCGGTCCCGCTCCGGTTCCTCTACACGAACACGTCGCCGCCGGTGATCGTCGGCGACGTCGTCGTGGTCGGCTCGTCGATCCTCGACTTTCCCGTGGTGAAGGCCATGCCGCCCGGCGACGTTCGCGGCTTCGACGTCCGCTCGGGAAAGCAGCGGTGGACGTTCCGCGCGGTGCCGCATCCCGGCGAGGTCGGGCACGAGACGTGGGAGAGCGACGCGTGGCGCGACACGGGCAATACCAACGTGTGGGCGCCGTTCAGCGCCGACGACGAGCTCGGGTACGTCTATCTGCCGTTCAGCACGTCGGCCAACGATTATTACGGCGGCGACCGCCCCGGCGACAACTTGTTCGCGGAGACGCTCGTCTGCCTCGACGCGCGAACGGGCACGCGCGTCTGGCACTACCAGCTCGTGCGCCATGGCGTGTGGGACTACGACCTGCCGGCGGCGCCGAATCTGATCGACGTGACGCTCGACGGCAAGCGCGTGAAAGCGGTCGCGCAGGTGACGAAGCAAGGCTTCGTGTTCGCGTTCGATCGGGTGACCGGCGCGCCGCTCTGGCCGATCGAGGACCGCCCCGTGGCCGCATCGTCGGTCGCCGGCGAAAAGCTGGCGCTGACGCAGCCATACCCGACGAGGCCGGCGCCGTTCGAGATCCAGGGCATCCGCGAGGCCGACCTGATCGACTTCACGCCCGAGCTCAGGTCGCAAGCGCTCGAGATCATCGGCAAGTACGATCACGGCCCGCTCTACACGCCGCCGACCGAGCGCGGAACGATCGTGATGCCCGGTGTCGCCGGCGGCGCCAGCTGGTCCGGCGCGGCGTGGGATCCGGAGAGCGAGACATACTACGTCACGACGTTCCGTGCGCCGTTCGTCGTCACGCTGTTCCAACCGACGGAGGTCGCAGCGCGCTTCGCCGGCCGCTTTGACTACCTCATCGGACCGAACCGGCTACCGCTGCTGAAGCCGCCATGGGGGAGCGTGGTGGCGATCGATATGTCGCGCGGTGAGCACCGGTGGCGTGCCGCCGTCGGCACCGGGCCGCGGAATCATCCGGCGCTTGCGCTGCTGAATCTGACCGAACGGCTGGGCTGGCCGACGCGGAGCTGGGCACTGGCGACGCGCACGCTGCTCTTCGTCGTCCAGATGGGCTATCGCGGGCCCGCGAAGCCGGCGCCATTCTCCCCGCGCCGCCGCGTGAACGACCTGTTCAACCTCGAGCCGAAGCTCTACGCCTACGACAAGGCGACCGGTGCGCTGCTCGCGGAGACCCCGCTTCCCGCCAACGCGACGGGGGCGCCGATGACGTACATGATCAACGGTGCGCAGCACATCGTCGTCGCCGTCGGTGGCGCCAACCTGTCCGAGGAGCTCATCGCGCTGCGGCTGCCGTAGAATGAGTCATGGCCACGAATACCGTTCGGCTTCACCGCGTGCTACGAACGACCCCCGAGAAGGTCTATCGCGCATTTCTCGACCCGGACGCCATGGTGAAATGGCTGCCGCCGCACGGCTTCACCGGCAAGGTGCACCACATGGAGGCCAAGGTGGGCGGGACCTACAAGATGTCCTTCACCAACTTCACCACGGGTCAGCGTCACGCGTTCGGCGGGACCTATCTGGAGCTGGTGCCCAACGAGCGCATTCGGCACACGGACAAGTTCGACGATCCGAACCTGCCCGGTGAGATGCAGCTGACGGTGACGTTGAAGACGGTCTCGGTGGGGACCGATGTCAACGTCGTGCAAGAAGGAATCCCCGAGGCGATCCCGGCCGAAGCCTGCTATCTCGGCTGGCAGGAGTCGCTCGCGCTGCTCGCGCAGCTCGTGGAGCCGGAGATCCGCGAGTGACGCCCTCTAGCCGCGCGTGACGTGCGCGAAGATGGCGCGCCAGGTGCCGTCGCGCCTGGCCCAGCCATCGGTGTAGCGACCGACAGCCTGGCGCCCGTCCGGCATCGTGTAGGTCGTACGCGCGTGGATGATCGCCACGTCGCCGAACACGCGGATCATGACGTCCTTGGCCTCGAGGTTCTTGATCGTCACCGGCCTGGCCGTCTGGGCGAGGAACCCTTTGCGATCCACGAGCGAGCCGTCCGGGTTGCTGCAGTAGAACTCGTCGGCCAGGATCTGGTCGAAGCGCCGCACGTCGCTGTTCTGCACGGAGCTGATGTAGTCGCGGTTCAGCTGCTCGAGCATCTCGATATCGGCCATGGCGTCTCCTCCTTCGGTCGCGCTCTATGGTACGCTCGCGCCCCGATGCTAGCAGTGGTCGACACGCTGCGCGATTACTACGCCGCGTCCAACGCGCTCGATCTCGCCGCGATGGTGGCGTATTTCCACGAGCCGGTGACCTTCATCAGCCCCGCCGGTGTCCGCTCGTTTGCCACGCACACGGAGGCCAAGCCACTGATCGAGCAGTTCTTTGCCCGGCGGCGCGCCATGGGCGCCGTGCGCACCGATTGGGCGGAGTCGCACGTCAAGCAGCTGAGCGACACCCTGGCCGTGGCCGGCATCGGCGTCGTGCGATTCGCCGCCGATGGCCGTGAAGTCGAGCGTGTCGGCTGGACGTACCTGCTCCAGAAGACCGCGGCCGGCTGGAAGATCGCCGTGCTCGCATCGCATCCGCCCGACACCGTGCTGCACGTCGACCGCTGAGGAGGCGTCGGTCACACACCGAGAACCGCACGTCTACGTCGTCCAGGGCCAGAAGGAGCGCGACTACTCCGACTGCGCGGCCGCCGTTGCCACCGTCGGCGCGCGCACGACCGTACTGCCGTTCATGCGCGACGAAGCGGAGATGATCGCCCGCATGCGCGACGCCGACGCGCTGGTCGTGTCGTTCTCGCCGGTGACGCGCGGCCTGATGAGCGCGCTGGAAGGGCTCAAGACCGTCGTCCGCACCGGCGTCGGCTACGACGTGATCGACGTGCCGGCCGCGACCGAGCTCGGCGTCATCGTCGTCAACATCCCGGACATCTGGGTACGGGAGGTGGCCAATCACGCGCTCGCGCTGCTGCTCGCCTGGAACCGCAAGGTCATCGAGCTGGATCGTCAGGTGCGCGCGGGCGTGTGGGCGGGTGGCGTCCCGGGCGCGCGCACGGGGTCGCTCCACGGCGAGACCGTCGGCATCGTGGGCCTCGGTAACATCGGCAGCGCGTTCGCGCGTCGCGTGGCGGCGCTCGAGATGAACGTGATCGCGTGCGATCCGTACGTCGACGCCGGCCGCTTCGCCGCCCTCGGCGTCGAGCGCGTGTCGCTCGAGGCGCTGGCCGAGCGTTCCGACTACGTGTCGGTGCACACGCTGCTGAACGCGGAGACGCGGCACCTCATCGGCGAGAAATTCTTCCGCCGGATGAAGCCGACGGCGATTGTGATCAACACCTCGCGCGGCCCCGTCGTCGACGAGGCCGCGCTGGCACGCGCGCTCGACGAGAAACGGCTGGCCGGCGCCGCCCTCGACGTCTGGGAGGAGGAGCCCGTGCGTCGCGACAACCCGCTGCTCGCCATGGACAACGTGATCGCCACGCCACACGCGGCCTACTTTTCCTCGCCCGCAGTGGCGGCCGTGCCGCGGCGCTGCGGCGAGGAGATCGTGCGCGTCTTCACGGGCGAGCGCCCGCTGAACGTGGTGAACCCGGAGGTCTACGCGCCCGGCGCGCCCCGACGCGCGCGTTAGACCGCGGTGTACCCGCCGTCGATCAGGAGATCCGAGCCGGTCATGAACCGCGAGGCGTCGCTCGCCAGGTAGAGCGCCGCCTGCGCGATCTCGTCCGGCTGGCCCAGGCGGCCGAGCAGATGCTTGGGCGCCATCACCGTGCGCGCCTCCTCCATCGTCTTCCAGCGCCGCAGCATGCGTCGCGTCTCGACGGCGCCGGGTGACAGGGTGTTGGCGCGAATGCCCTGCGCGGCGTGGTCGGCGGCGAGCACCTTCGCGAGCTGGATGAGCGCTCCCTTGGTCGCGCAGTACGCCGGGCGACCGGGCGAGCCGACGCGACCGAGCTGCGACGCGATCAGGATGATGCTGCCGCCGCCGCGCGTGATCATGGCCGGGATCGTGGCCTTCGCCATCAAGAACGCGCCGGTGAGGTTCACGCGAACGACGCGATCCCACGCCGCCTCGTCGAGCTCGAGCACCGTGGCCGTTCGATCGTCGTCGGCGGCGCCGTAGAGCAGCACGTCGACGCCGCCGAAGCGCTCCACGGTCGCGCCCACCGCCGCGCGGCAGCTCGCGCTCTCCGTCACATCGAGATGAATCGGGAGGGTCCGGCCGCCGCCGCGCTCGATGTCGGCGGCGGTTGTCTTGGCGCCCGCCGCCTCCACGTCGGCGCAGGCGACGCTGGCGCCGGCGGCGGCGAACGCCAGCGCCGTGGCGCGGCCGATGCCGTTGGCGGCGCCGACGACGATCGCGGTCTTGCCGTCGAGCCTCACAGCGAAAGCGTTCGCTCGCTGACGAGGAACCGCTTGTTCGACGTGTATGGACGCACCTCGGGCTTCCAGCGACCGATGTCCGAGGTGTCGTTCCACAGCGGCGACATCGGCAGATCGACGCGCTCGACCTCGTAGGCGCAGAGGTAGCGCGGCTCTCCGGCCGTGCTCGTGCGATAGCGCACGGCGTTCACGCAGCCCGGGAGCTTGAGCAGGAGGGGGATGTGCTCGGTGTCGTAGAGCTCGTTGAACAGCGCCTCGCGATGCTTCTCGACGTCCATCATCACCCAGAAGACGTACGGCGTCTTGCCGGTGAGGGTGGCCGCGCCGCCGACCCACTCGTACATCGCCAGATGCCGGTTCATCGTGAGCGGCCTGATCTCGGTGTTCCAGCGTCCGGCTTCGCCCGCCGCCTTCCACGCCGCGCTCTCGAGCACCGCCGGCGAGTCGAGCTCGTACGCCGCGATGTAGCGGGGGGCGGTCGGCGCCGGCTGATGATAACGGCTGGCCCGGCGCACGCCGGGCACGCGGCGGAGATGCTGGATGTGCTCCTTGTCGTAAACCTCGTTGAACGTCGCCTCGTGGTCGTGAGCGACGTCCATGCGAACCAGATAGAGCGCATGCGCGCTCATCGATGCGTCCCCGTCGATTCCATCACGCGGGCGCCGGCCTTCTTCGAGGGACCGATGAACTCGACCATGTTGCCGTCGGGATCCTTGACGAAGACCTGTCGCAGACCGGTGGGGCCGGAGAACACGTCGCGGCAGACGAGACCCAGCGCCTCGATCTTCGCCGCCGTCGCATCGCAGTCGTCGGTCCACAGCGCGAAGTGCGGGTAGCGCGCCTCGATGCGCTCGCGCTCGACGGCCGGGCGGACGAGCTGATCGTTGAGGATGATGTGCAGCTGCAAGTCGCCGCCCAGGCTGTACCAGATGCCCGGGAAGTTGAACGCCGGACGCGGGATTTCCTGGAGCCCGAGCGTGTCGGAATAGAACTCGCGCGCCTTGGCCACGTCGGTGACGGTGACGCTCACGTGGGTGAACTGCTTGAAAAGACTCATCCGATCCTCCCGGTGCGCGGTTTGGTTCGCGTATCGTACGGCATTTCACGCCGGCCCGCCGGCGGTGCTCATGTTGACAACGGGCGGCGGAGGGACAAGAGTGGCGAGCCATGAGCTTCGGCCTCTTCTTCCTGATGCAGCGTGACGAGCGCTGGAGCGAGCAGGCCGTCTACGAGTCGGATCTCTCGCAGATGCTGGCCGCGGAGGCCCTCGGCTACGAGTCGGTGTGGATCGCGGAGCATCACTTCAACGACTACGGGCTCTGCCCGGCGCCGCAGGTGCTCGCCTCGTTCATTGCCGCGCAAACGTCACGCATCCGGCTCGGCATGGGCGTGAGCCTGCTGCCGCTGCATCATCCGATCGACCTCGCCGAGCAGCTGGCTGTCCTCGACGTCGTGAGCGGCGGGCGGCTCGACGTCGGCATCGGGCGCGGCGGCACGCTGCAGGATTACCAGACGTTCCGCTCCGAGCGCGCCGACGCGCGCCTGCGCATCGAGGAGGGCATTGCGCTGATGCAGCAGTGCTGGACGGGCGCGCCCTTCGACTTCAACGGCCAGTTCCATTCCGCCGAGCGGCTGCACGTGCGGCCGCGGCCCGTGCAGCGGCCGCATCCGCCGCTGTTCGTCGCCGCCAACAGTGAGGACAGCGTGCTGTCGGCCGCCCGCCTCGGCCTGCCGACGCTGTCGTCGTTCTTCGTGCCGGTGCCGGAGCTCCAGCGGCGGCGCCAGCTCTACCGCGACACCGCGCGCGCGGCCGGCCGCACCGATGCCGAGATCGACGCCGTCGAGCGCCGGTGCGGCGGCATGCGCGTCGTGCACGTCGCTCCCGACCGCGAGGAGGCGCTGCGCACGACCGAGCCGCCGTTCATGAGCTATCAGCGGCGCATGGCGATGCTCCGCTCCGATGCCACGGGCGGCAACGTTCCGAACTCGTTCGATCGCTCGGTGCTCCGGCTGCGCGCCTTCGAGGATTATCTCGCCGACGGCTGGGCGCTGATCGGTACCCCGGACGACGTGCGCGAAGGCCTCCAGCGGTTCATCGACGCCACCGGCTATGGCCGGGTACTCTTGCTCATGGCGCTGCCCGGCATCGACACCGCGCAGGCGCTCCGCTCGATGCAGTTGTTCGCCGAAAAGGTCGCGCCGGCCATCACCGGGCCGCGCGCGCTGGAGACTACCGCGAAAGGAGCCTCAGCATGAAGGAGCCGACGGTCGTTCGTCTCGATGAGACCGAGCGCGTGAGCTTCGGGCCGCTGTCGCACTACCAGCCGATCATCGGCGATGACGAGGGCACCACGCCCGTGCGCACCGGCATCCAGACGGCGCAGCCGGGGTACGAGGCGCCGCTCCACTCGCATCCTTACGTGGAGATCCTGCACATCCTCGACGGCGCCGCGGAAGCCTGGATGGAAGGCAGCGCGGACAAGCCAGTCGTCCTCGAGCGCGGCGACACGCTGGCCATTCCCGCGAACACCGCGCACAGCTTCCGCGTCCGCGGCAACCAGGTGCTGCGCCTGCTCGGCACGCACGCCTCGCCGACGCGGATCGTCAGCTACAAGGACGGCGGCAAGAGCGACGCGCGCGGCTACCGCGTCATCGATTAGCCGGCTAATCCACGCCGAAGTCGAAGATCTTGCCGCCTCCACCACCGAAGCCGGAGGTCAGGATGAAGCCATATTCGCCCGGCTTCAGTGGCTCGCGTGGCTTCAACCGGTAGAACCCGCGAGCATCCTTTTCGGATTCGACGTCGATGACGTCTTCCGACCGCACACCCGTTTTCTGTGTTCCGCCATACGGCATGAACGCGCCGCTGGAGAATTTCAGATTGCGGTCGTCGTGCTTGTCGCCGGGCTTGAGCTTCACCAGCGGTGCCTCGAGCGGAGCCCAGGCGCTGAGGAAGACGGGTTGCCGCTCCTCCACCCGGTAAGGTGCCTTGCGGCCTTTCAGGACGAGCTCACTCTTCGACGAGAAGACCTGAAAGTTCGTCTCGACCGACGCGATGGCCGGGGTCATCTCGACGTACTGCGCCCCCTTCACGTGGACGATGACGTCGCGGACTTGTGGCATCCCGTCCGTCGCGGCGCCCGGCTTCACCGCGGCGGTCGGCGCCCCGGTGGACCCCGCGGCCGGGCCGGCGTGGCCGACCATCGCCTCGATGACGGTGTCCGGCAGCCCGGCCTGCTTGAGGCTGACCAGCGCTTTCGTGCTGGTGTCGAACTTCGCCTGGCTGCTCCGGATCTTCGCGAGGATGACGGCATCCGAGAGCCCGGCCTTCTTCATCGCGATGACGGCATCGTTGGTGAGGACCTCCTGGGCGGAAGCGGCCGTCACGACGAGGACGACGATCAGAACAGCGAACGTCCGGAAAAGAGTCTTCATGGCGGGTCAGAGAATCTTCGCAAAGCGGGGTTCCGTCAAGGGCCCTCCATCCCGAGGAGCTTCGCCGCCGTGCCGCCGAGGATCGCCAGTCGCTCCTCGTCGCTCAAGCCAGGCGTCTGCATGACGAGATCGGCGGCGGTCGTCGTCCACGGGTACGGATAGTCGGTGCCGACGAGGATCTGGCCGGCGCCGACCTCGGCGATGATGTGGCGCATCGCCTCCGGCGTGAAGAGGATGTTGTCGTAGTACATCTGCTTGAGATATTCGGTCGGCTTCTTCTTCAGCGCGCCGGCCTTGGGACCGGGACAGCGATCGGGGAAGACGTTGCAGCCCTGATCGAAGCGCCCGGCGTACGAGGGCAGGAAGCCGCCGCCGTGCGCCGCGCAAATCTTGAGGCCCGGGAACGTGTCGAGCGTCCCCTCGAAGATCAAATGCGAGAGCGCGATGGTCGTCTCGAGCGGATTGCCGATCACGTTCTCGAGCAGGCCGTTGCCCTTGAGCCGGGTCGTCGCGTTCATCTCCGCCGTGCCCTGGGGATGGATGAACACGAGCACGCCCAGCTGTTCGGCCTTGGCCCAGAACGGGTGGAACTTCGGATCGCTCAGCTCCTCGCCGTTCACGCTGCCGCCGACGGCCGCGCCGCGCAGCCCGTACTTCTTCACGCCCTCTTCGAGCTGCTGCGCGGCCAGACCCGGGTGCTGCAGCGCCACCGACGCGAAGGCGACGAAGCGACCGGGGTTGGCCGCGCATGCCTCGGCCAGCCTTTCGTTCTGCAGCGTGATGATCTGCATCGCGACCTCGCGGTCGGCCTTGTACCAGTACGGATTGATGCTGAGCGCCTCGACGTCGATGCCCTGCTCGTCCATCGCGCGCAGCCGCTCGGAGACGTGGGTCGTCATGTGCAGGAGCGGTGGCAGGTTCGAGCCGGGCGCGCCGAGCTCGAGATTCATGAGCGCCATCGCTTCCGGCACCGCGCAGTGCGCGTGGATGTCGACGACCTTGGCGCGGCGCCCGTTCACGACGAATTCGCGTCGGCGCGACTGCGCCTTCGCCGCTCCCGACGCCAGCGGATCGCAGCCGACGAAGGCGATCCTCACATGCCCGTGCCGAAGCCGCCGGCGGTCCGTACGGTCACCGCTTCGCCCATGTGGGCGGAGGAGTGGAGCAGCGCGATGCTACTTAGCACGAGGGCGCGCGGCCGCCCCGGCATGATCTTCACGAACGGCTCCGCGGCCTTGCCGAGGCTCCCGTCCGCGGCTGCGCGCTCGACGGCGGCGGCGTCGATGCCGCCTTGCCAGTCCGGCTCCTTGAAACCGGAGACGACGTCGCGCGTGCGCTGCCCGACGGCGTCGCGGTATTCGCGAAGGGCCGCCACGTCGACCTGCTGCGTGAGGTCGTTGACCTCCGCGCTCGTCATGCCGAAGCCGAAGTCGCGGCGCGTGATCCCGAGACGCTTGCCCCACGCGTCGTCCAGCACCTGCGGGCGCTGCGCGATCAGCGTATTGACGAACACGTCTTCGGCGCGCGCGATGTGGAACATGAGCCACGCGAGCGAGTTCAGGTCCTCGCGCGGGCGCACGCGCATCTGCGCGTCGGTGAGACCGCCGAGGGTGCGCTCGGCCATCGACATCTTGTTGCCGCCGACGGCGACGGAGTGAACGGTGGCGTGCTGCTGCAAGAACAGGTCGCGGGCGTCCATGGCGGTCCTCCTCGCAGGTGGTGGCGAGGACTGTAACGCCCGCGACCGGCAAGTCAAGCCGGCCGCACGAGTGCGAAAGGCAGTATCATGCCGATCTTGTGAAGACGTCTCCGGAGATCTGGCGCGTCTACAGCGGCCCCGACGGTGAGTCGCACGTGGCCGAGCTGGCGCTCGACATGAAGCCGTTCGTCGACGTGGAAGGCGCGCACGGCGAGAGCATCGAGTAGGAAGGAGCCGGTGGACTTCGGGGCCGCGGTCTTCTTCACCGACTACTCGATCGGTCCCATCGAGCTCGCTCGCGCGCTGGAGGCGCGCGGCTTCGGCTCCCTGTGGGCGCCCGAGCACTCGCACATCCCGCTCTCGCGCCGCACGCCGTTTCCGCAAGGCGGCGAGCTGCCGAAGAAGTACTACGACGTGATGGACCCGTTCGTGACGCTCTCGGCGGCCGCCGCCGCCACGACGCGGCTCCACGTCGCCACCGGCGTCTGTCTCGTCGTGCAGCGCGATCCCATCCAGACGGCCAAGCAGGTCGCGAGCCTCGATCAGATCTCCGAGGGCCGCTTCCTCTTCGGCATCGGGGCCGGCTGGAACGCCGAGGAGATGGCCGACCACGGCACGGACTTCAAATCGCGCTTCCGGGTCATGCAGGAGCGCGTGGAGGCGATGAAAGCCATCTGGACGAAATCCAAGCCGGAGTACCACGGCCAGTTCGTCGACTTTCCGCCGATGATGACCTGGCCGAAGCCCGTGCAGAAGCCGCATCCACCGGTCATCGTCGGCGGCGCCTTTCCGCACGGCGCGCGCCGCGCCATCGCCTTCGGCGACGGCTGGGTGCCGCACGCCCGGCGTCCGCAGTACGGTGACGTGCTCGGCCTGCTGCCCGACTTCCGCAAGCTCGCCGTCGAGGGCGGGCGCGATCCCGCCACGCTGCCGATCACCGTCTTCGGCGTCGCCGAGGACGCCGATCTCGTCGCCCGCTATCGCGACGCCGGCGTCGCGCGCGTCGTGTTCAACCTGCCGCCGGCGAAATCGGACGAAGTCCTGCCGGTCCTCGATCGGTGCGCGGCCCTCATGCGCCGCGTCGGCGGCTGATGTATTACGGCTGGCGGATCACGGCCACGTTCGCGCTGCTGGTCTTCGCCTCGGCGGGCATCCGGCACGCCGTCGGCCCGTTCCTCAAGCCGATCGTGGCCGATTTGCAGGTCGACCGCGCGAGCTTTTCACTCGTCATCGCGCTCGGGCTCTTCCTCTATGGCGCCTTCATGCCGCTGGTCGGCGCGCTCGTCGACCGCCTCGGTGCCCGGCTCGTCACGTCCGCCGGCTGCGTCGTCCTCGCCATCGCGCTCGTGCTCACCGCGCTCTGTCGGACGCTCTGGGAGCTGGCCGCGGTGTACGGCGTGCTGGCGTCCGTGGGCTTGGCGGCGACGGGGCCCGTCGTTGCCAACGCCGTCGTGTCGCGCTGGTTCATCGCGCGGCGGGGCACCGCTGTCTCGCTGCTCGGCAGTGCCGCGATGGCCGGCATGAGCCTGATGGTGCCCGCCGTCGCGTGGCTGATCCTGACCCTCGGCTGGCGCGCGGCGTACATCGCCATCGGGGTGTTCGTGCTCGTTGTCCTGCTGCCGCTGTGCCTGCTCGTGCTGCGTGACTCGCCCGAGTCGCTCGGGCTCGAGCCCGACGGGGTCGCCCGTGCCGCGTCGACCGCGCCGGTGACGCGCGAGCGCACGCCCGTGGCGACCGCGGCCACCACCGTGGCCTTCTGGCAGCTCGCCGGCTCCTTCTTCACGTGTGGATTCTCGATGAGCCTCGTGTCCTCGCATGGCGTGCCGATGCTCACCGACCACGGCTTCAGCCCGCTGTTCGCATCGTGGACGTTCGGCGTGCTCGGCGGCGGCAGCATGTTCTTCACGCTGCTGCTCGGTCCCGTGTCCGATCGCTTCGGTCGACGGCGCGTGCTGGCGGCGATCTACGGCGGCCGTGCCGTTCTGTTCGCCGCGCTGTTCTTGATCCGCGACAACCCCGTGGCCATGCTGCTGGTGGCCTTCATCGGCGGCATCACGGTGGCGGGGTCGATGTCGATGACGTCGGCGCTCACGGCCGACATCTACGGGCGGTTCTCGGTCGGCACGATCCTCGGCGCCATCTTCCTGGTGCATCAGACCGGCGCCGCCATCGGCTCGTGGGCCGCCGGCGCGCTCTTCGAGGCCACGGGTGGCTACGGTCTCGTCTACGGCATCGCGTGCACGGTGCTCGTCGTGGCCGCCTTCGTCAGCATCCGCATCGACGAAATGGGGGCGCCCGACATCGTCAGCGCTCGTTCTGGAGCATCTGCTCGAGCGTCTGCCGCTCGCGGATGAGCTCGAGGCGGCCGTCGGCCTCGAGCATGACCTCCGGCGCCTGCGGATACGAGTTGTAGTTCAGCGTCGACATGGCGCTGCAGTACGCGCCGGCGCCCCCCACGATCACCAGATCGCCGACGCGCGGCCGCGGCACCCAGCGTGGTGCCAGGCCTTCGGGATCGCCCGGCGCCGGCGTGAGGATGTCCCCCGACTCGCAGCACGGTCCCACGAACACGGTCGGTGCGACCTCGCGGCCGGTGGCGAGGACGTCGATCGGATGCTGCGCGCCGTAGAGTGACGGGCGCGTCACCTCGGTCATCCCGGTGTCGAGCTTGGCGAACAGATAGCCGTCCTTGCCGGTGTCGACCACGTCGATGCATGTCGCCACCACCGCACCCGCATTGGCGACGAGAAACGTCCCCGGCTCGATCTCGAGGTGCAACGCGCGGCCCTGGCGCTCGCGGAACACGGTCAGCTCGCGCGAGACGTGCGCGGCCACGCCGGCCATGTCCACCGTCGGCTCTTCCGGCATGCGGCCGACCTTGAAGCCACCGCCGAGGTTCACGATGGTCACGTCGGGGAGGGCGGCCGCGAGGTCGAGGGTCATGCGGGTCACGCGCTGCCAGACCTCAGGATCCGTGCCGGAGCCGATGTGGCTGTGGAGTGTGCGCAGCGTCACGCGATGTCGCGCCGCGAGCGCCTTCACCTCGCCGAAATACTCGTGCCAGATCCCGAAGCTCGAGGCGGGGCCGCCGGTGTTCGTGCGCTTGGTGGACCCGCTGCCCAGGCCGGGGTTCATCCGTACGGCGATCGCGTGGCCGGGCGCCGCGCGACCGATGGCGTCCAGCTGGTAGAGGGAGCACGCATTGAGCCGGATGCCGCGGCGAATGTGCTCCGGCAGCCGCGTCGACGGCATCTGCGAGCTCAGCTGGATCTCGGCGGGCGCGAAGCCCGCCCGCAGCGCGCGCTCGACCTCCCAGTCGCTCGAGGCATCGATGTGCAGGCCGAGCGCGCGGAACAGCTCGAGGATGCGCCGGCTGGGGTTGGCCTTCATCGCGTAGCGGAGCGTGAAGCCGTACGGCACGTCGAAGGCGAGGAGCTGTCGCGCTGTCGACTCGAGCGCGGCGGCGTCGTAGACGTAGCACGGGGTGCCGAAGCGCTCGCGGACGCGCGCCGCCTGGTCAGCGTTCAGAAAGGGCATCGCCGATCGGTCCCGTGGTCGAGCATCGGGTGGGCAGAGTATCATCCGTCCGTCCGACCCGCGAATATGAGGAGGCGCGCATGCTCCAGCGACCTATCCTTGCCGTGCTCGCTCTCGTGTTGGCCGCCGTGCTCGCCCTGCCGTCGTCGTCCGCCGCCAACAATGACCAGGTTACGTGGGGGGTTCACATCTCGCTCGCGCCGACCTGGTTCGATCCCGCCGAGTCGCAGGGCATCATCACGCCGTACATGATCTACTACGCGCTCCACGACGCGCTCGTGAAGCCCATGCCGGGACAGCCGCTCGCGCCGAGCCTGGCCGAGTCCTGGACCGTGGCGAAGGACAACCTCGCCTACGAGTTCGTCCTGCGCAAGGGCGTGCGCTTCCACAACGGCGACCCGGTCACCGCCGACGACGTCAAATTCTCGTTCGAGCGCTACCGCGGCGCCGCGTCCAAGACGCTCAAGGAGCGCGTGGCCGCCGTCGACGTCCTGGGCGCCGATCGCGTCCGCTTCCGGCTCAAGCAGCCGTGGCCGGACTTCCTGAACTTCTACGCGACGGCCACCGGCGCCGGCTGGATCGTGCCGAAGAAGTACGTCGAGAAGGTCGGCGACGAGGGCTTCAAGCGCGCGCCGATCGGGGCCGGGCCCTATCGCTTCATGTCGTTCACGCCGGGCGTCGAGCTCGTGCTGGAATCGGTCGACACGTACTGGCGCAAGCGGCCGAGCGTCAAGCGTTTCGTCTTCAAGGTGATTCCGGACGAGAGCACGCGTCTGGCGGCGCTGAAGCGCGGGGAGGCGGACATCGTCTACTCCGTCCGCGGGGCCCTCGCCGAGGATCTCCGGCGCACCCCGGGGCTTCAGCTCGTCCCGACGGTGCTCCAGGGCACGTTCTGGATCTACTTCCCGGAGCAGTGGGATGCGAAATCGCCGTGGCACAACATCAAGCTGCGGCAGGCGGTGAACGTCGGGATCGATCGCCAGGCCGTGAACCAGGCGGAGACGCTCGGGTTCTCACGCATCACCAACAGCATCATCCCGGATATCTTCGAGTACTTCTGGAAGCCGCCGGCGGTCGTGCATGACCCCGCGCGGGCCAAGAAGCTCATGGCGGAGGCGGGCTATCCGACCGGCTTCGACGCCGGCGAGTACTTCTGCGACGTCGCCTATGCGAACCTCGCCGAGGCGGTGATCAATGATCTGAACTCGCTGGGCATCCGCGTGAAGCTGCGGCCGCTCGAGCGGGCGGCGTTCTTCAGCGCCTACGGCGAGAAGAAGCTGAAGAACATCATCCAGGGCGCCAGCGGCGCCTTCGGCAACGCCGCCACGCGGCTGGAGGCCTTCGTCGTCGTCGGCGGCACGTACGTCTACGGCAGCTATCCGGACATCGACGGTCTCTTCCAGGAGCAGGCGGCCGACGTGGACCCGAAGCGGCGCGAGGCGACCCTGCATCGCATGCAGCAGCTCGTCCACGAGCGGGCGATCTACGCGCCGATCTGGCAGCTGGCGTTCCTGAACGGCGTCGGCCCGCGGATCGAGCAGTCGTCGCTCGGCGCCATCCCCGGATTCGCGTACTCGGGCCCGTACGAGGACGTGAAGCTCAAGCGGTGACGCGAATCCGCATCGCGGCCATCGGCGTCAGCCACTGGCACTCGCTGCACGACGCCGCCTATCTCCGCTTGCTCGCGGAGATGGGCGACGTCGAGCTGGTCGGCCTCCAAGATCCGGATGCGACCGTGGCTGCCGAGCGCGCGACGGCGCTCGGCGGCGTGCCCGTGTTCACGGATTACCGCGTGATGCTCGACCGGGCACGGCCGGACTTCGTGGTGGCGCTCGGGGAGCATCGGGACATGGCGGCGACCGCGCACTTCCTGCTCGACCACGGCTATCCGTTCATGATGGAGAAGCCGATGGGCGTGAGCGCCGACGAGGTGCAGGGCATCGCCGACAAGGTGGCCCAGAAGCACGCCTTCGTGGCGGTCCCGCTCTCGCAGCGCTACCAGCCGTTCGTGGCGCGCGCGCGGCAGATGCTGGAGGCCGGCCGCTTCGGGCCGCTCTCGCACGCCTACTTCCGGCTGAACCGCCCGACGTCGGCGCGCTATCCCGCCTGGCACTCGGCGTGGATGCTCGATCCGGTACGCGCCGGTGGTGGGTGCCTGCGCAACCTCGGCTCGCACCTGCTCGATCTCTTCATGCTGCTCACGGGTGAGGACGCGCGGGTGGTGAGCGCTCTGCTGAGCGCGCGCGTGCACGCCCAGCCGGTGGAGGACTACGCCTCCGTGCAGCTCGTCTCCGCGAGCGGCGTGCTCGGCACGGTTGAGGTCGGCAACACCGTGCCCTACACGGGCGGCGACGGCGAGTGGAAGCTCGCCGGCCGCGACGCGATCCTCATCGCGTACGACGACGGCACCATGCGGGTGCTCGACGCCAAGGGTGAGGAGCGTATCGCGGAGCGCCCGGCGCCGCTCTATCGTGACTGCGTGCGAGATCTGCTCGATCACTGGCACCGGGGGGCGCCGCCGCCGATCGGCGTGCACGACCTGCTGCGGGTGGTCCGGCTGATCGACGACGCGTACGCGCTCGCCCGCCGATCGCCCGGCGGATGAGGCGCCTGCTCGCCGTCGTCGTGCTCGCGAGCGTCGTGGCCGGTTGCCGGGAATCGCTGGAGTCGCGCTTCATCTATTATCCGTCGCGCCTGCTGGCCGCCGATCCATCCAGCCAGGCACTCGACTTCCGCGAAGTGGACTTCGCCGCCGCCGACGGTGTGGTGCTCCACGGCGTCGGCGTCTTCATGTACGACTATCGGGGCTACGGCCGAAGCAAGGGCACGCCGTCGGAGACCGGGCTATCTACTTCGGCCGCTCGCTCGGTGCCGCCGTGACAGTCGACCTCGCGCTCGCGCATCCGCCGCGCGGGGTGGTGCTCGAGTCGCCGTTCGCCTCGGTGCGCGCCATGGCGAACGGCGTGCTGCCGGGCGCGGGATATCTCTTCCGCACACGCTGGGACTCGCGGGAGAAAATCGGCGGCCTGCGCGCGCCGCTGCTGCTGATCCACGGCGAGCGCGACGAAGTGGTGCCGTTCGCCCACGGGCAGGCCGTCTTCGCCGCCGCCCCGGAGCCGAAGACGTTCGTCGCGCTCCGCGAGGGCGGGCACTACGAGCTCGAGGCGACGTGGTCGGAGTACTGGGCGGCCTGGCGGCGATTCCTCGGGTCGCTACAGCTTCAGCAATGACTCGACATTGCGCCAGAGGATCCGCTCCTTCTCCTCTGCGCTGACACTTTCTAGCCCCTGCACCCACGCCACCGGCGAGGGGTGCCACGGCACGAACGGCCAGTCGCTGCCGAGCACCACGCGATCCGCTCCGACCTCGTCGAGGAGCAGCCGGAGCGCCTTCTCGCTGCCGACCACCGTGTCGTAGAAGAGCTGCCGCTGATAGGTGCTCGGCGGCCGCGGGATGAGTCGACGGTCGGCGGGCATGCCGTTCCAGCCGCGGTCGATGCGCCCCATCGCGTAGCATGCGGGGCCGCCCCCGTGCGCGACGCATGCCTTCAGACTCGGACAATCCTCCAGCACGCCGCCGAGGATCAGCACCGCGACCAGGATCGCGTCCTCGACGATGACGCCGAGGCTGTTCGCGAGGTTGTGGCGGCCGGCGCGCTGCAGCATGAAGTTGTGCTGCGGCTGCGGGTGGAAGAACAGCACGGCGCCCATCGCCTCCGCCGCCTTGAACAGCGGGCGGAACTTCGGCTCGTCCCAGTTCTCGCCGTTCACCACCGTGTCGAGCTCCGCGCCCTTCAGGCCGAGCACGGTCACCGCGCGCTCCAGCTCGTCGATGGCCGCCTTCACGTCCTGCGCGGGCAGGGTCGCGAAGCCGGCCAGTCGTCGCGGATGCGCCTTCACCGTGGCCGCGATCTCGTCGTTGACCTCGCGCGCGAGCGCCCGGCCCTGCGTCGCGTCGAGATGGTAGCCGAAGAACGGCGTGTGGATCGACAGCACCTGCACGTCGACGCCCTGCGCGTCCATGTCGCGAATCCGCTCCTCGGGCGTGAGCCGCACCTTCGGCGAGCTGAACGCCGTGCGCTTGCCGGCGTGGAGCACGGTCCCGATGCCGTCGCCCGGCTCGTGACGGTAGCCATACCAGTCGCGCTGCGCATCGGCGGCGCGCCACATGGCCTGCGGCACGACGTGCGCGTGG
Organism: Candidatus Methylomirabilota bacterium; assembly: GCA_035605575.1. Lineage (GTDB taxonomy): Bacteria > Methylomirabilota > Methylomirabilia > Rokubacteriales > CSP1-6 > AR12. The sequence goes on along the minus strand of DASTCJ010000082.1, from coordinate 69,855 downwards.
ATATCGATCGTCCTCATGAGTCCTGCCTCCGCGTGACTCCGTGTCTTGCTACACTTGCTCCGCCAGTAGAGGAGGAGACGCCATGACCGAAGCCAAACAACTCTTCAGCGCGAGCCTGGCCAAGGACGCGGTCTACACGCCCGGTCTCCGCAGCTTCATGGAGTATCGCGACCTCGGCATCGCCGGCGCCACGCACGGCAAGTTCCGCGCGCACGTCATTCGCATCAAGGCCGACGCCGAAGGCACGCATGACCTGCACACGACCGGCCTGCACCGGCACGACTGCGACTTCCAGATGTTCTACGTCCTCAAGGGGTGGATCCGATTCGTCTACGAGGGCCACGGCGAGCGCACGTTCGAGGCGGGCGACTGCGTCCTGCAGCCGCCGAACATCGTCCACAACGAGCTCGAGTGCTCGGACGACGTCGAGATCCTCGAGATCTACTCGCCGGCCGTGCACCCGACGGTCGTCGTCGAGCGGATACCGGAGGCGGCCGCCGCGCACTGAGCGGCGAGCTGCGTCTTCGCCTCCTGCCGCGTCGTGGCGCACGACACGGCCGTCAGCAGGAACGCGAGCAGAAACACGAGACGCTTCATCCGCTCCTCCGGGCCAGTGATCCGACGTCCGAGGACGGTACCACGGGTTGACGGACTCCGTCTTCGCGCCTAGTCTCCTCGCCTGTGAGCGCCCAGGGAGTACGTCAGGTCGCGTGGCTCGACTGTCCGGGCGGCGGGCAGGTGGTCGTCGACGGCCGCGTGGCCTACATCGCGCACATGAAAGCGCCGCACGGCACCACGCTGGTCGACGTCACCGATCCCAAGTCGCCCCGTGTCCTCTCCACGCTCGCGATGGCAGCCGGCGCCCACTCGCACAAGGTCCGCGCCGCGCGCGGAATCATGCTGGTGAACCGCGAGGCGCATCCGGCACAGGACGCGCCGGCCGGGTTCGCCGGCGGCCTCGGCATCTTCGACGTATCGAATCCGGAAAAGCCGCGCGAGATCGCCTTCTGGCGCTGCGGCGGCGCCGGCGTCCACCGCTTCACGTTCGACGGGCGCTACGCGTACGTCTCGCCGGAGGTCGATGGCTACGTCGGCAACATCGTGATGATCCTCGATCTCGCCGATCCGGCGCGTCCCGAGGACGTGGGGCGCTGGTGGATGCCGGGGCAGTGGACCGCCGGCGGCGAGACACCCACGTGGCGCGGTCGCGCCCACCGTTGCCATCATCCGATTCGCGCCGGCGATCGGCTCTACGTCTCCTACTGGCACGGCGGCTTCGTGATCCTCGACATCGCCGACATGACGAAGCCGCGCTTCGTCTCCGGCCTCGACTGGAGCCCGCCCTACATCACACCGACCCACAGCACGGTACCGGTGCCCTTCCCGCTTCGTGGGCGCCGCCTGCTCCTCGTTGCCGACGAGGACGTGGCCAAGCTCGAGCCGGGTCCGCCGTCGTTTCTCTGGCTGGTGGACATCACCCACGAGACACGCCTGGTGCCGATCTCGACATTCCAGGTGGCCGGCGTCGACGGCACGCCGCAGCCGGAGTTCACCGGCTGTCATCAGCCGGTCGAGACGATCACGTCCACCGAAGTCCCCGTCGCCTGGTTCGCCCACGGACTGCGCATCGTCGACATCGCCGACCCCCACGCGCCACGCGAGGTCGCGCACTTCTTGCCGGAGCCGCCGCCGGGTCACGCGCGCGTGTCGAGCAACGACGTGTTCGTGGACGACCGCGGGTTGATCTATGTGATCGATCGCGGGCGCGGGCTGCATATTCTGGAGAGGACGTAGCGGCCCGCTAGCCCTCGGACGTCTCACTTGTTGGTGTATCGATTCCGCGACGCATCGAAAAAATCTCACTTGACGTGTCGTCCGAGCGAGCGCTAAGAGTCGGCGGCGAGCACGCCGCCAAGCGCCTCTCAGAGCTTACCTGCCGCCAGATAAGGCCCGAATGTTCGCGCGACCCTCCGCCACGTCGGTTGGCGCGGCGATCGTCGTTCCCGACGCCGCCAGGGCCGCGGAAATCCGAGGTGTAGAGTCGGCGCAGACCATTGAAAGGGGATGCGTCGATGCCGACCTCCGTGCTGGCTCTTGCTTCTACATTCGATCCGGACCTCGAGCTCAGGCGCCTCGGCGACGAGATCGCGGAGCTCGCCGCCCACCTCGACGCTGCCACCGCGCGGCTGCTCGATCTCATCCGGGAGTTCGATGCCCGCGGTGGCTGGGGCAACGGCTTCCGCTCGTGCGCCGAGTGGCTGACGTGGCGAGTCGGCCTCGCGCCGGGGCCCGCGCGCGAGCACGTTCGCGTGGCACGCGCCCTTGGATTGCTCCCGCGGCTTTCAGCAGCCCTCGCGCGCGGCGAGCTTTCGTACTCGAAGGTTCGAGCACTTACGCGCGTGGCGAGCGCCGAGACGGAAGAGCGCTTGCTGAAGATCGGCAGGGCGGGCACCGCCGCGCACGTTGAACGCATCATCCGCGCATGGCGGTACGTCGATCGCAAGGCCGAGGTCCAGGAAACAGCCGAGCGCCACCGAGCTCGGGCGCTGCACGTGTATCAAGACGAAGACGGTATGGTGATCATCCGCGGGCGTCTGGAGCCGGAGGCGGGTGCTGTACTGATGCAGGCGTTGGCTGCCGCCCGCGCCTGCGCGTATGAGCAGGGCCGACACGCGGTGACCGACGTTCCCGCGGGAACGTGGAGCGTTCCTGCCGGCAATGAGCCCCCGACGTGGGGCCAGCTCCAGGCCGACGCGCTCACGCTTGTCGCCGAAACAGCGCTCCATCATGGTATGAACCCTGGCTCTGCCGGCGAGCGCTATCAGGTGGTCGTGCACGTCGACGCCGCGGTGCTCGCCGACGCGGGCGCCCCGGGACAGGCGGTCGTCGAGGGTGCGCGCGTCTCCGCGGAAACGTCGCAGCGGCTGGCGTGCGATGCGACGCGCGTAGTGATGCGACACGACGCGGCCGGCAACGTCACCGAGGTCGGCGCTCGAACGCGAACGATTCCGCCGGCGATACGCCGAGCGCTACAGCACCGCGATCACGGGTGTCGCTTCCCCGGGTGCGGCTCACGATTCGGGCAGGGGCATCACATCCGCCACTGGGCGCATGGTGGGCCGACGACGCTCTCGAATCTCGCGACACTGTGTCGCCGACATCATCGCGCCGTGCACGAGGAGGGATTTCAAGTCACACGCGAAAGCTCTGGCGAGCTGAAATTCTGGACCCCGCAGGGCCGGGTGTTGCCGAGTGTGCCGACACCGCCAGGAGCGCCGCCAGCGCCTGCCGAACACCTGAAAAGGGAAAATGCCGCGATTGGCATCGACATCGACGCGCACACCTCGACGCCGAGCTGGCTCGGCGACCGGCTCGATCTCGAGTGGACGATCTCGGTGTTACACCCGCTCGCGTGCCGGCCAAGCGCGGTAGTCGGAGCGGCGGCGCCGCTTCTATCTGAGTAGCGGCAATTCCACCCGCGCGCCCGTCGCCGCGGACCGCTGCGCCGCCGCGATGACTTCCTGGACGTCGACGCCCACGTTGGCCGAGCAGAACGGCGTGACCTCACTGCGGTTGACGACCGTCGACAAGAAATGCGTCGGGCCATCCCGCTGATCCGCGGGCAACGGTGGCGGGTCGATCATCCGGGAGCCGTCGGGCCTGACGACCTGCACGCGGCCGACGTCGACGTGCTCGCCCTCGCGCGTGGGCCGCGGCTGATGGACGATCAGCGTGCCGCGCTCGCCGTACACGATCATGGCGAATGCCGGCTCGCCACCGATCTGCGTCCAGCTCGCCTCCAGTAATCCCAGCGCCCGGGGGTACGACAGAACGGCGATGGCGCGATCTTCCGCGACGAGGCCGGGCTTGATCGGCGGCGGCGTCACCGCGGTCACGGCCTGCGGGCGTCCGAGGACGAGACGGCAGAGCACAGCGCCGTAGCCGCAGTAATCGACGAGCGCGCCACCGCCGTTGCGATGCGGATCGTAGAGCCACTCGCAGAACTGCAGCGAGCAGCCGAACTCGCGCGGTCCTGCATGCCCGCCGCGATGACTGAGCTGCGTCGGCTCGCCCACGATGCCGTCGAGGGCGAGCGTCAACCCGTGACGAAGGGCTGGTCGCCACGCCGTCGGCCAGTTCACCATCAGCGGCGCGCCGGCGCGACCGCTCGCCTCGAGCAGCGCGCGGGCACCGGGCAGGTCGGCGGCCATGGGCTTTTCGATCATGACCGGCAAGCCGCGCTCGAGCGCGCGCACGCCGAGCTCCGCGGACGCGCGATTGTCCGAGAAGACGAGGACGGCGTCGATATCGCGGCGTTCGAGCAGCGCATCGAACGTGTCGTGGACGGCGCCACCGCCGTAGAGCTTCCGGAAGCGCTCGCGCAGCTCGGGATCGGGCTCGGCCGCCGCGACGAGCCGGCCGTGCTGGCCGGCGTGGAGAGCGGCGAGATTGCCCCACACGTGATCGTGACTGAGCCCCAGGACCCCGACCCGCAGTCGCGCCATCGCTGCATCGTACATCGTCGCCGCGCCCCGTGCGTTGACTTGAACGCTCGATTCTGCGAGGATTTAGCGCGACTTTCAGGCTGATCGAATGGCTTCCAAGCGACCGTTCCACACTGCGTCCGACGCCGATATCAAGAGCGGCGAAGTCTACGATGTGTACTTCGAGCGGACGGTCGAGATCCTCAAGGCCCGGGGTGATCGCAAGCGCGTGAAGGCGGAGGTCTACCTCAAGGCGCTGCCCGACGAGTGGGACTGGGGCGTGCTGGCAGGTATCGAAGAAGCCGCGGCGCTGCTCGAAGGCGTGCCCGTCGACGTCCAGGCGATGGACGAGGGCACGATCTTCGCGCCCTACCAGCCGGTGATGGTGCTCGACGGAGTGTACGTCGACTGGGCACAGTACGAGACCGCGCTGCTCGGCGTCCTCTGCCAGGCCTCGGGCATCGCGACCAAGGCCGCGCGCTGCAAGAAGGCGGCGGGCGAGCGCCAGGTGATCTCGTTCGGCGCGCGCCGCATGCATCCTGCGCTGGCGCCGATGATCGAGCGCAACGCCTTCATCGGCGGCTGCGACGGCGTGGCGGTGACGAAGGCCGCGGAGCTGATCGATGCGGATCCGACGGGCACGATCCCGCACGCGCTCGTGCTCATGATCGGCGACACCGTGGAAGCGCTGAAGGCCTTCCACGAGGTCGTCGATCGCAAGGTCCGCCGCGTGGCGTTGATCGACACGCTACAGGACGAGAAGTTCGAGGCCATCCGCGTCGCCCAGGCCCTCGGCAATGACCTCTACGCCGTGCGTCTCGACACGCCGTCGTCGCGCCGCGGCGATCTCTACCGGATCTGCGAGGAGGTGCGGTGGGAGCTGAACCTCCGGGGCTTCGGTCACGTCAAGATCATCACCTCCGGTGGCATCGACGAGTACGAGATTCTCCGGCTGAACTCCGTGGTCGACGCGTACGGCGTCGGCACGTCGATCGCCAACGCCCCGGTGGTCAGCTTCGCGCTCGATATCACCGAGATCGAGGGCCGACCGGCGGCGAAGCGCGGCAAGTGGTCGGGAGCCAAGCAGGTCTTCCGGCGGCGCGGGACGTTCGAGACGGTCGTGGTGCCCGCGGGCACGACGCCGCCGGGCGCGGGGCCGTGGGACGCGCTGCTGAAGCCGCTGACCACGGGTGGACGGATCGTGCGCGATCTGCCGCCGCCGCGGACCATTCGCGATTTCGTGCTGGACCAGCTCGGGCCGCTGTCGCTCGATACGCTCAAGCGGCACGCCGAGCGGCGCGACTTCTAGGCCGGACCGATGTCCATCCTCGCCGACATCGTCCGTCACAAACGGCAGGAGGTCGCGAGCCTCAAGCTCGGCCAGCCGCGCGCTGCACTGCAAGCGATGTGCGAGAAGCTCGCGCCGGCGCGCGACTTCGAGCGCGCACTCAGGCCCGCGCGCGGGGGCGTGCGGCTGATCGCCGAGATCAAGAAGGCCTCGCCCTCCCGCGGCGTGCTGGCGGCGGCGGACTTCGATCCCGTCGCGCTCGCGATGACCTACGCGCGTCACGGCGCTCACGCCATCTCCGTGCTGACCGACGCGAAGTACTTCCAGGGTAGCCTCGACACCCTGCAGCGCGTGCGCGCCAGCGTCGAGGTGCCGCTGCTGCGCAAGGACTTCACGATCGATGAGTACCAGCTCTGGGAGGCGCGCGCGGCCGGCGCGGATGCCGTGCTGCTGATCGTGTCGATCCTCGAGCCGCCACTGCTCCGCGATCTCGCCGCCGCCGCCAAGGGGCTCGGCCTGGCCGCGCTCGTGGAGTGCCACACGGCGGCCGAGCTCGAGGTGGCGCTGGCGGCGGGCAGCCGGATCATCGGCATCAACAACCGTGACCTCACGACGTTCGAGACGCGGATCGACACGACGCTGGCGCTGCTGCCGAAGATCCCGCCCGGACCGATCGTCGTGAGCGAGAGCGGCTTCTTCACGGCCGCCGACGTGCGCCGGGTCGTCGATGCCGGCGCTCACGCGGTGCTGGTGGGCGAGGGGCTGGTGCGGGCGACCGATGTGGTGGCCAAGCTGCGGGAGCTCACGCTCGCATGACGCGCGTGAAGGTCTGCGGCATTACCAGTCTCGACGACGCGCGAATGGCCGTGCAGGCCGGCGCCGACGCGCTCGGCTTCATCTTCGTCGAAAACACGCCGCGCTTCGTGACGCCCGAGCAGGTCGCGCCGATCGTCCGGCGGCTGCCGCCGTTCGTGACGCCGGTCGGCGTCTTCTGGGACCATCCGGCCGGTCACGTGAAGGCCGTCATCGAGGCATGCGGCCTGCGCGTCGTGCAATTTCATGGTGATGAAAAGCCGGAAGACTGTCAGGGTTACAGCGTGCCGGTCATCAAGGCGATCAAGCTGCCGCCGGCCACCACCATCGACGGGTTACCCGAGTACCGCGTGACGGAACGGTTCGGCGCCTTTCTGTACCGAAAGGTCGTGGCGGCCTACCTGCTCGACAGCCAGGCCCGCTGGAGCGAGGGCGAGGGGCGCGAGCCGCTCGAGTGGCGTGGAATCCGCATGATCCGGGACATGCAGCCGCGCGACTCGCTGGTGCCGATCGTGCTGTCCGGTGGGCTCACGCCCGAGAACGTGGCCATCGCGGTCGACATCGTGCAGCCGTTCGCGGTGGACGTGAACTCCGGGGTCGAGGCACGCCCCGGCAAGAAGGATGCGGTGAAGCTCCGGCGCTTCATCGAGGCGGCGAAGCGGGCGTGAAGACATTGCCCGACGCGCGCGGCCACTTCGGACGCTTCGGCGGCCGCTTCGTGCCGGAGACACTGATGACCCCGCTCATCGAGCTGGAGAAGGCGTATCAGGCGGCGCGGCGCGATCGCGCCTTCATACGCCGCCTCGACGGGCTGTTGCGCGACTACGCCGGGCGCCCGACGCCGCTTTACTTCGCGGCGCGGCTCAGCGAGCACGCGGGCGGCGCGCGCATCTGGCTCAAGCGCGAGGATCTCTGCCACACCGGCGCCCACAAGGTCAACAACGTGCTCGGGCAGGCGCTGCTGGCCCAGCGCATGAAGAAGCCGCGCGTGATCGCGGAGACGGGCGCCGGCCAGCACGGCGTGGCCACGGCGACGGCGGCGGCGCTGCTCGGTCTCGAGTGCGAGGTGTACATGGGCACCGAGGACATCGAGCGGCAGGCGCTGAACGTCTTTCGCATGCGGCTGCTCGGCGCCAAGGTAATTCCCGTCGAGTCCGGCAGCCGGACGCTCAAGGACGCCGTGAACGAGGCGCTCCGCGATTGGGTCACCAACGTCCGCACGACCTACTACGTGCTCGGCTCGGCGCTGGGGCCGCATCCCTATCCGATGATGGTGCGCGACTTTCACACGGTCATCGGCAAGGAGGCGCGCGCGCAGTCGCGCCGCGCCTTCGGCAAGCTGCCCGACGTCGTCGTCGCGTGCGTTGGTGGCGGGAGCAACGCCATCGGCCTGTTCCATCCGTTCATCGGCGACCGGAAGGTCCGGATCGTCGGCGTCGAGCCCGGCGGCAGCGGGATCGCCACCGGCAAGCACGGCGCCTCGATGACCGCGGGGTCCATCGGCGTGCTGCACGGCTCGATGAGCTACCTGTTGCAGAATGACGACGGCCAGATCGCGGTCGCCCATTCGATCTCGGCCGGTCTCGACTATCCCGGTGTCGGGCCCGAGCACGCGTACTACAAGGACGCCGGGCGCTTCGAGTTCGTGTCGATCACCGACGAGGAAGCGCTCGAGGGATTCCAGACGCTCACGCGGCTCGAAGGCATCATGCCGGCGCTCGAGTCCGCGCACGCGGTTGCGCACGCCATCCGTCTCGCGAAGACGCTGCCGCGCACCAGGACCATCGTGGTGGGGCTGTCCGGCCGCGGCGACAAGGACGTCCACGTGGTTGCCAAGGCGCTGGGCAAGGATTTATGAGCCGGATCGACGAGACCTTCGCGAGGCTGCGCGAGCGCGGTGAGCGCGCGCTGGTCGCTTACGTGATGGCGGGCGATCCCTCGCTGGCCGTCACGCGCCGGCTCGTGGTCGAGGCCGAGCAGCGGGGCGCCGACATCATCGAGCTCGGCGTGCCGTTCTCCGATCCGCTTGCCGATGGCCCCGTCATTCAGCGTGCGGGCGCGCGGGCGCTCGCCGCCGGCACGACGCTCGCGCGGGTGATGGAGCTCTGCGCCACGCTGCGCGCGGAGGTGAAGCTGCCGCTCGTGCTCTTCACGTACTACAACCCCGTGCTGGCGTTCGGCCTCAAGAGCTTCGCGCGCACGGCCGTCGACGCGGGCGCCGACGGCGTGATCGTGCCCGACCTGCCGCACGAGGAAGCCGGTCCGCTTCGCGCCGAGGCGGACCCGGCGGGACTCGACCTGATCTACCTCGTGGCGCCGACCTCCACGCCGGCGCGCGCGAAAGCGATCGGGCGCCAGAGTCGCGGCTTCATCTACGTCGTCTCGCTGACCGGCGTCACCGGCGAGCGCGCGGCGCTGCCGGCCGATCTCGACGCGCAGGTCCGGACGGTGCGCGCGGTGACGACGAAGCCGATCTGCGTCGGCTTCGGTGTGTCGACGCCCGAGCACGCGGCCGCCGTGGGCCGAGTGGCCGACGGCGTCGCCGTCGGCTCGGCCATCGTCCGCACGATCGAGCAGCACGCCGGCACGGCCGGCCTCGAGAAGCACGTGGGCGACTTCATCGCGGCGCTCAAGCAGCCGCTTCGGAGGGCGTGAGCATGGCGTGGTTCCGCCGCAAGCCGGAAGAAACGGCCGGCACGCCGAAGAAGGTGAACATCGCCGAGGGGCTGTGGATCAAGTGCGACTCGTGCAAGGAGATCATGTACCGCGCCGAGGTCGAGCGCGCGGGGCGTGTCTGCCCGAAATGCCGCTATCCGTTTCGCATCGGCGCGCGCGAGCGCATCGCACTGCTCACCGATCCCGGCACCTTCGAGGAGCACCAGACGGGACTGACCTCCGGCGATCCGCTGCGGTTCAAGGACTCGAAGAAGTATCCGGACCGCGTGCGCAGCGCCCGCCAGAAGACCGGCTTCGAGGACGCGGTGGTGAGCGGCATCGCCCGCATCGACGGCCTGCCGGCCGTGCTCTGCGTGTTCGAGTTCGGCTTCCTCGGCGGCAGCATGGGCTCGGTGGTCGGCGAAAAGCTGACGCGCGCGATCGAGCTCGGCATCGACAAGGCGCTGCCGGTGATCATCGTGTCCGCCTCCGGCGGCGCACGCATGCAGGAAGGCATTCTCTCGCTGATGCAGATGGCCAAGACCTCCGCCGCTCTCGAGCGGCTGGCCGAGGCCCGACTGCCCTACATCTCCGTGCTCACCGACCCGACCACGGGCGGGGTGACGGCGTCGTTCGCGATGCTCGGCGACGTCATCATGGCCGAGCCGCGGGCGCTCATCGGCTTCGCCGGCCCGCGGGTCATCGCGGAGACGATCCGCCAGCCGCTGCCCGACGGCTTCCAGCGCTCCGAGTTCCTGCTCGACCATGGTCAGCTCGATCTCGTCGTCGAGCGAAAGGACCTGAAGGACACCCTGCGCCGTCTGCTCGTGTTCTTCGCCGACCAGCCCGCCAGTCCATGACGTACGCCGAGGCGCTGGCCCGGCTGCTCGCCCTTCGCGGCGGCGAGCACGCGGGGATGCGCCCCGGCCTGGCGCGCATCGAGACGCTGCTGGAAGCGCTCGGCAATCCGGAGCAGCGCTACACGCTCGTGCAGGTCGCGGGAACGAACGGCAAGGGGTCGACGGCGGCGATGCTGGCGGCGATCTTGAAATCGGCCGGCCGGCGCGTCGGTCTCTACACCTCTCCGCACCTCGTGTCGTTCCGCGAGCGCATCCGCGTCGACGGCGAGGCCATCGGTGAGGACGACGTGGCCGACGGCTTCGACGCCATCGCGACGCTCGTCGCGCGCGTCGACGCCACCATGTTCGAGGCCACCACCGCGCTCGCCCTCGATCACTTCGCGCGCGAGGCCGTCGACGTGGCCGTGCTCGAGGTCGGCCTCGGCGGACGGCTGGACGCCACCACCGTCGGCGTGCCCGCCGTCAGCATCGTCGCGCGGATCGATCTCGATCATCAGGACGTGCTCGGGGCGACGCTGACCGACATCGCGCGCGAGAAGGCGGCGATCATCCGAGGCGGGGTGGCGATCGCCTCCGCGCAGGCGCCCGCGGCGGAGGCCGTCCTCGTGGAGCGCGCGGCGGCGACCTGCGTGCCGCTGCTGCTCGAGGGCCGTGAGCTCTCGGTTCGCGTGATCGCGCGCGATCGCTCGGGACAGACGCTCGATCTTGCCGGGCCCGCCTTCAGGCTCGACGCCGCGCGTATCGCGCTCCTCGGCACCTTTCAGCCGTCGAATGCGCTGCTGGCCGCCGCCGCCGCCCACGCGCTCGACACGCCGGCCGAGGCGATCCGCGCCGGACTGGCGCGCGCGCGCTGGCCGGGACGATTCGAGGTGCTGCGCTATCGCGATCGCCACGCCGTGCTCGACGGCGCCCACAACCCCGCCGGCGCCCGCGCGCTGGCCGCCTCGCTCCGCGAGTGGTTCGGCGACGCTGCCGTCACGCTGATCTTCGGCGCGCTGCGTGACAAGGACGTCGCCGGGATGCTTGCCGCGCTCGCACCGCGCGCCCGCCGCCTGATCCTGACGGCGTCCGGAAACCCTCGCGCCGCGACAGCCGGGGAGCTGCGTGCGCACGTCCCGGCGGGGTCGCCGGCGATCGAGACGGCGGCGTCTCCGGCCGACGCCCTCGCCCTCGCCGAGCGCACGCCGCGCACGCCGGTCGTTTGCGTCGCCGGCTCACTGTCGTTGGTCGGCGACGTGCTCCGGCTGGCCTCCGGCGGCGGCGATAACCCTTGCTCCATCGAAAAGCCGGCTGATAGCATGGGCTCCCTTTCTTGACGAGGATTTTCACGACATTTGAGCACGCGATCGTGGTGGCGCGGCCTGCTCGCGGCAGTGGCGTTGCTCCCGGCCTTCGGCGCCGCGGTGCAGGCGCAGCCCGCACCGGCGTCGCCCGCTCCGGTGACGGTAGGCACCGCCGGCGGTGACGTCACCGTCATCGCCGACACGCTCGAGCAGGTCGGCGCCGAGAACCGCGTGATCGCCACCGGCAACGTCGAGATCACCCGCGGCCGCACGCGGCTCATGGCCGATCGGGTCGAGATCGATCGGGCCACCGGCGACGCCGTCGCCGAAGGCCGCGTGATCTTCTATGACGGCGAGAACCAGCTGACCGGGCAGCGCGTGGAGTACAACATCAAGACGGGAACGGGCGTGGTCTACCAGGCCGATGCCCGTGCCGAGCCGCACTACCGGCTGAGCGGTGAGGAGATGGAGCGCCTGGGCGAGAGCGTCTATCGCGTTCGCAAGGGCGTGTTCACGACGTGCGAGGACGACCCGCCGAGCTGGTCGTTTCACTTCGATCGCGCCACGGCCGACCTGAACGACTACCTCTACGGCACCGGCGCCTCGTTCTGGGTCAAGAACGTGCCGCTGATCCCGTTTTTCCCGTTCTTCGCGGCGGCCATCCGGCGTGAGCGACAGACGGGCTTCCTCTTCCCGAAGTTCGGCAACTCGAGCGCGAAGGGCTTCTACGGCGAGATTCCGTTCTACTGGGCGATCGACGACAGCCGCGATGCCACCATCGCGCCGCTCTTCTACAGCAAGCGCGGACCCGGCTTCCGCGCCGACTTCCGACACGTCGAGGGGCCGGAGGACCGCGGCCACGAGGACGTGTTCTTCATCCAGGAGAGTGGCAAGGAAGGGTCCCGCTTCACCGGCGTCATGCGTGAGATGCGTCTGCTCGGGCCGCGCACGTGGCTGCGGATCGACGCCAACGGCGTCTCCGACGACGACGTGATCCGCGACTACGGCGACAGCGTCCTGCAGCGCAGCACGCAGCGCGTGGAAACGAACGTCTTCGTCACCAAGAGCTGGGATACGTGGAACCTCGTGGGCGACCTGTTCGTCTACCAGGATCTGTCGACGGCGCGGCCGGTCGAGCTCTGGCGGCTGCCCGACATCAGCCTGGTCGGGCCACGGCAGCCGATCTGGCGCGACTCCGGGCTGCTCCTCCAGTCCAGCGTGGGCTTCGTCAACTTCGTGCGCGACGAGGGCTCGAGCGGGATGCGGTTCGACGTGCACCCTCAGCTCTCGCGTCCGATCCCCCTCGGATACCTCACGCTGACTCCTTTCGTCGGCGGGCGCCTCACGGGTTACGATCAAACGGTGACAGGCACCCACATCGGTCGCGGTGACGTGCTGATCGAGGACACGAAGGACGAGGCGCGTCTCCGCCGGCTGGTGGAGGCGGGCGTCGACCTCGAGACGAAGCTGTCGCGGGCGTTCAACACCGGTGGCTGGTGGGGGACCGAGGCGCTGCTCCACACGATCGAGCCGCGCGTACGCTACATCTGGATCACGGGCTGGGACCAGGATCGGCTGCCGCAGTGGACCGACATCGACAACATTCCGGATGCCAGCCGCATCGAGTACTCGCTCACCAACCGCGTGCGCGCGCGCACCGCCGCGTTTGCCGACAGCGAGCCCGAGCGATGGGAGATGCTGCGCCTCACCGTTGGGCATAGCTACGACATACGGTTCGAGGAGGTGGGTGATCTGTTCGGCACCCTCATCATGCAGCCAAGGCCGGGGCTGGCCTTTCGCAGCGACGCGAGCTACGTCCCGACGAGCGGACACATCCGCAATGCCACCGCCGACGTGTCGACCACGCTGCTGCCGCGCTCGACCAGCGCGAGCCTGGGCATCCGCTACAGCGACACGCCGGGACACATCACGTTCCTGCAGGGCAGCGTCCTGGCGCCGCTGACCGACCGCATCATCGTGCGCTCCACGGTGAACTGGGATCTCTATCGCGGCGACTTCACGGAGACGCGCGTGGCCGCCGATATTCGCTGGCAATGCTGGGCGCTGACGATCGAGTACGTCAACCGGCCCCGTCAGGACGACGAGATCCGCTTCGCCGTCAACCTGCTCGGGGTCGGTGGACCGATCGGCAGCAGCGTCGGCCTCGGCAGCATCACCTCGGGGGGACTCAAGTGATTCCTGCGAACGCCACCGTCCGGCAGCTTCGAGAGCGCCTCGGCAACGCCCCCACCATCGGCGTGATCGGTCTCGGCTACGTTGGCCTGCCGCTCGCTGTCGCCTTCGCTCAGTCGGGGGCCACCGTCATCGGCCTCGATCTCGACCCACGTCGCGTGGCCGGCGTCGCCTCGGGCGAGTCGTTCATCGAGGACGTGCCGACGGCGGTGCTCGAGCCGCTCGTGCGGAGCGGCAAGCTCGGGGCCACGCGCGACGTCGGCGCGCTGAAGGAGGCCGACGCGATCGTCATCTGCGTGCCGACGCCGCTCGGCAAGTCGAAGGAGCCCGACATCTCCTTCATCGTCTCGGCGGCCGACGCCGTCGCCTCGATCATCCACACCGGTCAACTCGTCGTGCTGGAGTCGACCACCTATCCCGGGACGACGCAGGAGATCCTGCTGCCGCGCTTCGCCGCCCGGGGTCTCATGGTCGGCCAGGACTTCTTCCTCGCCTTCTCGCCGGAGCGCATCGATCCCGGCAACAAGCAGTGGACGCTGCGGGAGATTCCCAAGGTCGTGGGCGGCGTCACTCCGGCCTGCCGCGAGCTCGTGGCCGCGCTCTACGGACGCATCACGCCGCGCGTGGTGCCGGTGTCGGGTCCCGAGACGGCGGAAATGGTCAAGCTGTTCGAGAACACCTTCCGCTCGGTGAACATCGCGCTCGTCAACGAGTTCGCCATCATGTGTCGCAAGCTCGGCATCTCGGTGTGGGAGGTCGTGTCGGCGGCAGCCACCAAGCCGTTCGGCTTCATGCCCTTCTGGCCGGGCCCCGGCCTGGGCGGTCACTGCTTGCCGTCCGATCCCTACTACCTGTCGTGGAAGGTGCGGCTGGCCGGCTACGAGCCGCGCTTCATCACGTTCGCGGACGAGATCAACCGCCACATGCCGGCCTATATCGTGCACCTCGTGGCCGACGCGCTGAACGATCGGGCACGCGCGGTCCGCGGCGCGCGCGTGCTGGTGCTCGGCGTCGCGTACAAGCCGAACGTGGCCGACACGCGTGACTCGCCGGCGCTCGAGATCATCGACACGCTCCGCGCCAAGGGCGCCGAGGTCGCGTATCACGATCCGCACGTGCCGGCCATCACTGTGGAGAGCGGACGGCTCGAATCCCTGCCGGCGGTGCGCGCGGCTGATCACGATGTGGTGCTCGTCCTGACGGCGCACGACGGGTATGACTGGGCGCGCATCGCGGCCGAGGCGAAGCTTCTGATCGACACGCGCAATGCCACGGGCAGCCTCGACGTCGGCGATCACATTATCCGGCTCTAGCCGGCTGGCGTGGGCGGTCCTCGTCTCGCTGCGCCCGCGGCAGTGGGTCAAGAACCTGTTCGTGTTCGGCGGCCTGGTGTTCGCGCAGCGGCTCTTCACGTGGTCGGTGTGGCCGGCGCTGGCCGCGTTCGTGATCTTCTGCGGGCTCTCGGGCGCCATCTATCTGTTCAACGACGTGGCGGATCGTGACAAGGACCGCCTGCATCCGCGCAAGCGCGAGCGGCCCATCGCCGCCGGCCTCCTCCCGGTGCCGCTCGCCCTCGTGAGCGCGGTGGTGCTCATCCTCGCGGGGCTGGTCGCCGCCTTCGCGCTGTCGCCGCGCTTCGCCGCCGTCGCGCTCGCGTACGTCGGGCTGCTGACCCTGTACTCGGCGGTGCTCAAGCACGTGGTGATCGTGGACGTCCTGACCGTCGCCATCGGCTTCGTGTTGCGCGCCGTGGGCGGCGCCCTCGCCATCGACGTCGACATCTCGGGCTGGCTGCTGATCTGCACGATCCTCATCGCGCTGTTCCTCGCCCTCGGCAAGCGACGCTACGAGTACCTGACGCTCGAGGGCGACGCTGCGCGCCACCGCCCGATCCTGGCCGAGTACAGCGCGGGGCTGCTCGATCAGATGATCGCGGTGGTGACCGCCTCCACGGTGACCGCCTACGCGCTCTATACGATGGCGCCGGAGACGGTGGCCAAATTTCACACGCATCTCTTGCCGGCCACGCTGCCCTTCGTGCTCTACGGAATCTTCCGCTATCTCTATCTGCTCTACCGCCGACAGCTCGGCGGCAACCCGTCGGAGCTGTTGCTGAACGACCGCGCGCTGCTGATCAACACGATCGGCTGGATGGTGGCCGTCGTGCTGATCATTTACGGAGCGCCCGTGCGGTAGAATCGAAGGGTCATGGCCAGCCAGGTCGCTGTTCTCCGCACGCGCCCCGAGACCGTCGTCGGCGACTACGGGCGGCTCATGCGGCTCGTGAAGTACGATCAGGTGCTGTCGCGCGACCGGGACCTCATCGTCAAGCTGAACCTGTCGTGGACGAAGTATTTCCCCGCGTGCTCGAGCCAGCCGTGGCAGGTCGACGGTGTGCTCACGACATTGCTCGAGGACGGCTATGACCGCGGGCGCGTCTTCCCCGTCGAGAACAAGACGGTCGTGACCAACCCCGTCGAGGGCTGCCGGAACAACAAGTGGGATCCAGTCCTCCAGCGCCACGGGCTACCGTTCATCCCGCTGCCCGGCGTCGAGTGGACCGCGTATCGGTTTAAGAGCCCGCTGCTGAAGCTGAACGCGATCTTTCCGGAGGGCATCGAGATTCCGAAGATGTACGTCGGGAAGAACGTGCTCCATTGCCCATCTGTGAAGACCCACGGCCATTCAGTCACCACCGGTGCCATCAAGAACGCGTTCGGCGGATTGCTCAAAGAGGTCCGGCACTACGCGCACGAGTTCATCCACGAGGTGATGGTCGACCTGATGTACATGCAGCGCGAGCTCCACCCCGGCGTCTTCGCGGTCATGGACGGGACGGTGATGGGCGACGGCGCCGGCCCGCGCACGATGATTCCGCGTGTGGGCAACGTGATCCTCGCCTCGAGCGATCAGGTCGCCATCGACGCCATCGCCGCCAAGATGATGGGCTTCGATCCGCTCTCGATCCGCTACCTCGCCATGTGCCACGAGCGCGGGCTCGGCATAGCGGATCCGCGCGACATCGAGATCGTGGGCGACGTCGACGCGGCCGCGGTCAACATGGGGTTCAAGACGAGCCGCTCGCTGGTGATCTGGGGCGATCAGCTGATCCGGCGCGGGCCCCTGCGGCCGCTCAAGCGCCTGCTGCTGCATTCGCCGCTGATCGTGTGGGCGCCGTTCGCGTCCAACGTGTATCACGACCTTCTCTGGTATCCGACCGTCGGCCGCGCCCGCATCCGCGGCTTTGCGGCCACCGACTGGGGTCGGCTCTTCGAGCGTTACTGAGCGCGATGGCGAGCGGTGTCCGCGTGCGCTTCGCGCCCAGCCCCACCGGGCACCTGCACGTCGGCGGCGCGCGCACCGCCCTGTTCAACTGGCTCTTCGCGCGCCATCACGGCGGCACCTTCATCCTCCGCATCGAGGACACCGACCGCTCGCGCTCCACCGAGGCGAACCTGGACGCGATACTGGACGCGCTCCGCTGGCTCGAGCTCGAGTGGGACGAAGGGCCGCCGACGCCGGGCTACCGGCAGACGGAGCGCTTCGAGCTCTATCGCGCCCATGCCGCGCGGCTGCGCGCCGGCGGGCGCGCGTACTTCTGCGACTGCACGCCCGAGCTGCTCGATCAGCAGCGCAAGGCCGCCGAAGCGCGCAAGGAGACGTTCCGCTACAACGGCCGCTGCCGCGACCGCGGCCTCACGGCCGGCGCCCTGCGCCTGCGCATCCCCGGCACCGGCAGCACCGTGGTCGACGATCTCATCCATGGCCCGGTGAGCTTCGACCACGCGCAGCTCGACGACTGGATCCTCGTGCGCAGCGACGGCACGCCGACCTACAACTTCTGCGTCGTCGTCGACGACGTGACCATGCAGATCACGCACGTCATCCGCGGCAACGACCACCTGTCCAACACGCCCAAGCAGGTCCTCTGCTACGACGCCCTCGACTATCCCGTGCCCGCCTTCGCGCACGTGTCGATGATCCTCGGCGCCGATCGCGCCCGCCTGTCCAAGCGCCACGGCGCCACCTCCGTGCAGGCGTATCGCGAGGCGGGGATCCTGCCCGAGGCGATGGTGAACTACCTGGCGCGGCTGGGCTGGTCGTCGGGCGACCAGGAGATCTTCTCGCGCGGAGAGCTCGTCGAGCGGTTCGACATCAAGGACGTGTCGTCGGCCGGCGCCATCTTCGATCAGGCCAAGCTCGAGTGGGTGTCGCACGAGCACATGAAGCGTGCCGACGGCGCGCGGCTCGTCGCCCTGGTGCGGCCGTTCATCGAGGCGGCCGGGCTGACGGCCCCCCCGCCGGCGCGCCTTCAGCCGATGCTCGACACGCTGCGCGAGCGCGCGAAGACGCTGCGCGAGCTGGTGGAGGTCGGCCGCTTCTACTTCGAGCGACCGACGAGCTACGAGGACAAGGCGCGTGCGAGGCTCCTCACCCCGGTCGGCGCCGAGCGGCTGCGTGTGCTCGGTGAGCGCCTCGCGGTGGTGGAGCCGTTCACGGCGCCGGCGCTCGAGGCGCTCTATCGCGCGCTGGTGGACGAGCTCGCGCTGAAGCTCGTCGACCTCGCGCAGCTGACGCGGCTGGCGACGACCGGCCGGACCGCTTCGCCGCCGCTCTTCGACGTCCTCGCGCTCCTCGGGCGCGAGGAAGTCTTGCATCGCCTCCGCGCCGCCGCCGCCGTGGCCAGGGGAGCGCCATGAAACTGCTCCTCGTGCGCCACGGTCAGACGATGTGGAACGCCGAGCGGCGCTTTCAAGGCTCGAGCGACGTGCCGCTCTCGCCGCGCGGTCTCGAGCAGGCGCGCGCGCTCGGTGTCGCGCTGCGTGGCTACCGGCTGGCCGCCGCCTACGTGAGCCCGTTTCGGCGTGCCGTCGAGACGGCCGAGGTGGCCCTCGAGGGCACCGGCGTGCCGCTGGTCCCCCTCCCGGAGCTGCGCGAGCTGTCGCTGGGGGAATGGGAAGGCTGCACGGTCGAGGAGATCTCCGGTCAGGCGGGCGATCCGTATCGGGCGTGGCTGCTCGCGCCGCATGATTGTCCGCCTCCGGGTGGCGAGCCGCTCGATGCGGTGAGCGCGCGCGTTCGCGCGGCAATCGAGCGGATCGCCTCGGCCCACGCGCCGGGCGACGACGTGGCCGTCATCGCGCATGGCGGCGTGATCAGCGTCTACGCGTGCTGCCTGCTCGGCTGCTCGTTCAACCAGCTCTGGCGCCTGCGCGTCGACAACGCCTCGCTCACCGTGGTCCGCCCGCCGCGGCTGGTGTCGCTGAACGACACCTCGCACCTGACCGGCGCGCTCCGGCCGACGTATCTGCAGCGCGTGCCGGCGCCCGCGCGGACACCATGACCGTTCTCATCGCGATGTTCGGCGGCATGGCGCTCCTGCTCTACGGCATTCGCCTGAGCGGCGACAGCCTGCAGCGAGCGGCCGGCGGGCGACTGCGTCACCTGCTGACCGGGCTCTCACGCCACCGGCTCATGGCGGTCCTCTCGGGGGCGACGGTGACGGCGATGATCCAGTCCTCGGCCGCCACCACGCTGATGCTCATCGGCTTCGTGTCGGCGGGGCTGATGACCTTTCGCCAGACGCTGGGCATCATCCTCGGCGCCGACCTCGGCACCACCTTCACCGTGCAGCTCATCGCCTTCCGCGTCACCGACTACGCGCCGCTGCTGATCGGCCTCGGCTTCGTGATCACGTTCCTCGCCGGGCGCCGCACGCTGAAGGACGTCGGCCAGGCCGTGCTCGGTCTCGGGCTGATGTTCCTCGGCCTGAAGCTGATCGTCGACGGCGTGGCGCCGCTGCGCGACAACCCCCTCGCCGTGCAGATGATCGAGGCGGTGGCGGCGAGCCCGATGATGGCGGTGCTGGTGGCGGCCGGCTTCAGCGCGATCGTCGCGTCGTCGGCGGCCACCATCGGCGTCGCCCTCGCGCTGGCGGCGGCCGGCCTGATCTCGCTCGAGGGCGCGGTGGCCATCGTGATCGGCGCCAACATCGGCACCTGCGCCACCGCGCTCACGGCCTCCATCGGGGCGACGGCCGAGGCCAAGCGCGTGGCCGTGGCCCACATCGCGTTCAAGCTCCTCGGCGGCGCGCTGATGCTGCCGTTCATCGACCCGTTCACGCGCCTGGTGGCGTTGAGCGCCGCCGACGCCGCGCGCCAGGTCGCCAACGCCCACACCTTCTTCAACCTCGGCATCAGCCTGCTGTTCCTGCCGTTCACGCCGTGGGCGGCGCGGCTGATCGAGACACTCGTGCCGGACGACCAGACCGGTGAGACGCCGTTTCGCACCCGCTACCTCGACGAGCGCGCGCAGGATCAGCCGTCGCTCGCCCTCGGACAGGCCACGCGCGAGGCGCTGCGCATGGCCGACGTGGTGCAGGGGATGCTGCGCGACACCATGGAGGTGTTCCGGACGGACAACCAGGCGCTGCTGGAGGAGGTCGAGCAGCGCGACGACCAGGTCGACTTCCTCGAGCGCGAGATCAAGCTGTTCCTCGCGCGCTTGGGCCGTGAGGCCATGGGGCCCGAGCTGTCACGCAAGGAGATCGGGCTGATCTCGTTCATCGGGAATCTGGAGAACATCGGCGACATCATCGACAAGAACCTGATGGAGCTGGCGAGGAAGAAGCTGTACCAGGGCCGGCGGTTCTCGGAGGCGGGGTGGCTGGAGATCCTGGACTTCCACGGCCTGGTCGGCAAGAATCTGGAGCGCGCCATCGCCGCCTTCGCGGCCAATGACAAGACGCTGGCGCAGGAGGTGCTGGACCAGCGGCCGCTCATGCGCGCGCGCGAGCGCGAGCTGCGCGAGTCGCACCTCGGAAGGCTCCGCGCCGGTCTGGCGGAATCGATCGAGACGTCGGAGATCCATCTGGACGTGCTCACCAACCTCAAGCGCATCAGCAGCCACGTCTCCGCGCTGATGTTCCCGATCCTGGACGAGGTATGACGCCATGAAGAAGATCGAGGCCATCATCAAGCCGTTCAAGCTCGACGACGTCAAGGAGGCGCTCACCGAGATCGGCGTCATCGGCATGACGGTGACCGAGGTGCGCGGGTTCGGCCGTCAGAAGGGCCACACCGAGCTCTACCGAGGCTCCGAGTACACGGTGGACTTCCTGCCCAAGGTCAAGATCGAGGTGGTGGTGCCCGACCATCTGATCGACAAGGTGACCTCCACCATCGTGGGCGCCGCCAAGACGGGCTCGATCGGGGACGGCAAGGTGTTCGTGCTGCCGATCGACGAGTCGATTCGCATCCGCACCGGCGAGAAGGGCGAGTCGGCCGTCTGAACGAGGCGGATCGGCTCGAGCGTCTCGGCTTCGCCGATCCGGCCGCGGCGGCGGCGAACCTCGCGGCGCTGACCCCGACGCCGCGCGATGCCGAGCTGCTGGCGCCCGCGTGGCCGCGGCTGCTCGCCGAGCTGGCGGCGGCGCCGGATCCGGACATGGCGGTCAACAACCTCGAGCGCTACGCGGCCGCCGTCGACCGCGCCGTGTTCTTCGGCACGCTCGCCGCCCATCCGGGCGCCGCGCCTCTGCTCGCGCGCGTCTTCGGCGCGAGCCAGTTCCTCGCCGACGTCCTCCGCCGTCGGCCGGCCACGCTGGCCTGGCTGCTCGAGCCTCGCACCATGCGGGCGTGGCTGCGCGAGGATCTGGACGCCGACCTCGCGCAGTCGCTGGCGCCGTTCACGGGGCGCGACGCGCGCATGAACGCGCTGCGGCGGTTCAAGTATCGCCAGCTCGTGCGCATCGGCGCGCGCGACCTCCTGGGCGACGCCGACATGAGCACGACCACCGAGGAGCTGTCGCGCCTGGCCGACGCCTGCCTGACGGTCGCCTGGCGAGATGCCGATGCCGACGCGCGGGCGCGCTTCGGCGCGCCGCGCGACGCCGACGGGCGCGAGACCGGCCTGATCGTGGTCGGCATGGGCAAGCTCGGCGGCGAGGAGCTGAACTACTCCTCGGACATCGACCTGATGTTCGCCTACGGCGAGGACGGCGAGACAGCCGGCGGCCCCGAGGGGCGCGTCGCCAATGGCGAGTACTTTGCGCGCGTGTGCCGGCAGCTCGTGGAGACGATCGAGGGCGTCACCGACGAGGGCTACGCGTTTCGAGTCGATCTGCGACTGCGGCCCGAGGGGCGGATGGGCCCCATCGCCATGTCCCTCGACGGCTTCCGCACGTATCACGCCTCGCGCGCGGAGCTGTGGGAGCGCCAGGCGCTCCTGAAGGCGCGCGTGTCGGCCGGCGACCCCGCCGTCGCCGCGCGATTCAGCGACTGGGCACGGGACGTCGTCTACCGCCCGGGTCTCGACCCGCGTGTGGTCCCCGCCATCCGCGCGATGAAGCGCGAGATCGATCGCGCGATCCGCGCGCGTGCCGGCGAGGCGAGCGCGAGCAATGTCAAGCTGGGTCGCGGCGGCATTCGCGAGATCGAATTCCTCGTGCAGGCGCTGCAGCTGCTCTACGGCGGCGACGACCCGTGGCTGCGCGAGCGCAATTCACTGAAGGCGCTCTTCCGGCTCACCGAGCGCGGCTACCTGGCGCCCGACCTCGGCCGTCGCCTGTCGCACGCGCTCGTGCACCTGCGCACGGTGGAGCATCGTCTGCAGATCCTCCACGAGTTCCAGACGCACACGCTGCCCGACGATCGGGTCGAGCTCGGACGCCTGGCCCGTCGCGTCGGCATCGACGCGCCCCCACTGGCGGCGACGCGCCGGTTTCTCGCGCTCCACCGCGGGATCCGTCGGGACGTGCACGCGGCGTTCCGCGAGTTCTTCCGTGAGCAGCCGTCACGCCCGGCGGCTCGCGTGCGGCTGCCGAGCCGGATGGCGCTGGCCGCCACCGGCTTCGCGGATCCCGAGCGCGCCCTGCAGAATCTGAAGCTCATCGTGGAGGGCCGCCCGCTCGTTCCCTGGGCGGCGGCGCTCCGCGGCGCCCTCGAGCGATTGATCCCCGGCCTCCTCGACGCCTGCTGGAAGAGCCCGGATCCCGACGAGGCGCTGAACCAGTTCGAGCGGTTCCTCGCGGCCGCCGGCCCGCGCGCCGGGTACGTCGAGCTGCTCGCCGCCGATCCCGAGCTGCTCCACGGCCTCGTGCGGCTCTGCGCCGGCGGCGACCTGCTCACGCAGATGCTCGTCGCTCAGCCCGAACTTCTGGCGTCGCTCGCGAATCCCGAGGTGCTGCGCGGGCACCTGCGGCGCGACCGCTTCCGGGCGGCGCTGGCGCCGGTATTCGCGCCCGGCATCGAGCCCGGCGAGCAGCGCGACCGGCTCCGACGGGTGAAGCAGGCGCAGGAGCTGACCGTCGTCTGGCGCTACCTCCTCGGCGTGACGTCGATCGACGGCTACGCGCGCGAGATGACGGCGCTGGCCGAGGCCACGCTCGACGCCGGCTGGCTGCTCGCCCTCGCCGCGCAAGTCGAGCGGCATGGCGTTCCGCGCGATGCCGCGCAACGCTTCATTCCCGCGGTCATCGTCGGCCTCGGCAAGCTGGGCGGACGCGAGCTGACGACGGGGTCGGATCTGGATCTGTTCGTGACCTTCGGCGGCGCCGGCGACGAACCGACCGACGGCCGCGTGCCGGTCGACACGCACACGTTCTACAGCGGCGCCGTGGAGCGGCTGGCCAGCACGCTCGGCGACATCACGCCGGCCGGTATCGCGTTCGCCGTCGATCTGCGGCTCCGACCGGGCAGCAAGGGCAGTGGATTCGCCTCGGGCGTCGACGCGCTCGAGCGCTACTACCAGGAGCACGGTGATCTCTGGGAGCGCCAGAGCCTCACGCGCGCGCGGCTCGTGGTCGGCGACCGGGCGCTGACGCGGCGGGTGAGGCGCACGCTTCGCCGTCTGGTCTACGGCGCGCCACTCCCCGAGGGCGCGCTGAAGGAGATCCGGGACGTGCGCCGGCGCATGGAGGTCGAGCTCGGCAAGGAGACGCGCGGCCGCTGGCACGTGAAGCTCGGCCACGGCGGGCTCGTGGACGTGGAGTTCCTCGCCCAGGGTCTCGAGCTCGTGCACGGCGCCGCGCATCCCGAGGCGCGGCAGGCGGCGACGACGGCGGCGCTGCGCGGGCTCGCGCGCGCAGGCGCGCTCCCGATGGCCACCGCGGAGGCGCTCATCGAGCACTATCGGTTCCTGCGCCGCGTGTCGACCGCGCTGCGGCTGCTCGGGGCGCGCCCGACGGACACGCTCGAGCTCGCGGGGCCGATGCCGGCCCGCGTCGGCACCGCCCTCGGCGTCGGCTCGCGTGAGGCGTTTCTCACTGCGTACCGCGCGCACACCGACGACGTCAGAAAGACGTACGATGAGATCATGAGCACGTCACATGCCTAGCCGCAGCCTGTATGTCGTCGACGGGCACTCGCACCTGTTCCGCGCCTACCACGCCGTCGGATACCTGTCCACCTCGCGCGGGGTGCCCAGTCACGCCGTCCTGATCCTGAGCACGATGCTGTGGAAGCTCTTTCGGGAGGAGAAGCCCGACTATCTCGCCATCGCGCTCGATCCCCCGGGGCCGACGTTCCGCGACACGATGTTCAGCGACTACAAGGCGACGCGCACGGCCATGCCCGACGACCTCGCGCGCCAGCTGCCGTACGTCCGCCGGCTGTTCGAGGCGCTCAAGACGCCGATCATCGAGGTGTCCGGCTACGAAGCGGACGACGTGATCGCCACCATCGTGGAGCAGGCGCTGAAGCTCGAGGACCTCGAGATCGTGATCGTCACCGGCGACAAGGATCTGCTGCAGCTCGTCGGTCCGCGCGTGCGCGTGCTGTCGGTGCTCGGCCGCACCGGCGAGCGCGTGGTCTACGACGAGGCCAAGGTCCGCGAGCGCTGGGGCGTCGAGCCCGGCCAGATCGCCGACGTGCTGGCGCTCATGGGCGACTCCATCGACAACATCCCCGGCGTGAAGGGGGTGGGCGAGAAGACGGCCGTGAAGCTCGTCGATCAGTTCGGCTCGGTCGAGCGTCTCTACGAGAACCTCACCCTCGTGCAGGGCAAGCTGCGCGAGACGCTCGCCACGAGCCGCAAGCAGGCGCTGCTCTCTCGCGAGCTGGCCACGGTGAGCCGCTTGGTGCCCATCACCTTCGAGCTCGAGACGTACCGCCGTGTCGAGCCGGACTGGGTGAAGCTGCGCGCGCTGTGGATGGAGATGGAGTTCTCGCGCCTCGTGAAGGAGCTGCCGGCGCCCGCGCCCGCCGCCGACACGGGACCGGTCGAGATGCTTGCCACGCCCGCCGACCTCGCGGCATGGCTCGCGCGCGTGCCGGCCGACGCCCCGATCGCGCTCGACTGGGCGGGCGAGGCGCGGCCGCCGCGGCCGCGGCTCTCCGCCGTGGCCTGTTTTCATCCCGCGGCCGGCGCGGTGGCGCAGCGCCTCGAGCCGGCGGACTTCGCGGAGCTACTGCGAGCGACGCCGCTCGCCGAGCGGGAGCTGATCGTCCACGATGCGAAGCCGGTGATCGAGGCCGCGCTCGCCGCCGGCACGCCGCTCAGGAGCGTGCAGGACACGGCGCTGGCGGCGTATCTGCTGAATCCGGCGCGCGCGACGTATCGTCTGGAAGAAGTCTGCATGGAGGTCTTCGCCGAGTGTCCGCCCGCGCTGGTGGGCGTCGAGCCGGGCGAGTCCACCGTGCGCGCCGTGGGCCAGCGCGCGCAGTGGCTGCAGCGCTTCTGGAAGCACGCCAAGGCCGAGCTCGACGAGCGCGGCCTCACCCGCATGTACGAGGAGATCGAGCGGCCGCTCGAGGTCGTGCTGGCGGAGATGGAGCGCCACGGCATCCGCGTCGACCCCGGCCGGCTCGAGGCCTTCGCCAAGGAGCTCGAGCGCGATCTCGACAACCTCACGCGCGAGATCTACACGCTGGCCGGCGAAGAGTTCACCATCGCCTCGCCCAAGCAGCTCGCGCACATCCTGTTCGAGAAGCTGAAGCTGCCGGCGCTGCGCCGCACCAAGACCGGCTACTCGACCGACGCCGACGTGCTCACCGAGCTGGGGCTTACGCATCCGCTGCCGGCGAAGATCCTCGAGCATCGCAGTCTCTCGAAGCTGAAGGGCACCTATGCCGACACGCTGCCCGGGTTGGTCAATCCCGAGACCGGTCGCATCCACACGACGTTCAACCAGCTGGTGGCGGCCACGGGGCGGCTCTCGTCGCAGGACCCGAACTTGATGAACATTCCGATCCGCACCGAGCTCGGCCGCCGCATCCGCGCCGCGTTCATTCCGGCCGACGGCTGGAAGTTCGTGGCGGCGGACTACTCGCAGATCGAGCTGCGGATCCTCGCCCACATGTCGGGCGAGCCGGCCATCATCGAGTCGTTCCGTCGCGGCGAGGACATCCACACGCGCACGGCCTCGGAGGTCTTCAAGGTGCCGCCGGGGCAGGTGACGCCGCTGCAGCGCACCATCGCCAAGAGCGCCAACTTCGCGATCCTGTACGGCGTCTCGGCGTTCGGGCTGTCGCAGGCGACGAAGATCGATCAGAAGGAGGCGCAGCGCTACATCAGCGAGTACTTTGCCATGCATCCACGCGTCCGCGCGTTCATCGACAAGACGCTCGCCGACGGACGCGAGCACGGCTTCGTGGCCACCCTGCTCGGCCGCCGGCGCTATCTGCCCGATCTGCGCTCCGGTAATCCGGTCGCGCGCAACGCGGCCGAGCGCATGGCGATGAACGCGCCGGTGCAGGGCACGGCCAGCGACATGATCAAGATCGCGATGGTGCGCATGCGGGCCGCGCTCGCCGAGCGGCGGATGCAGACACGCATGCTGCTGCAGGTGCACGACGAGCTGCTCTTCGAGTCGCCGCCCGACGAGCTGGCGGCGGTGGAGGCGCTGGCGCGCGAGGTGATGGAGGCCGCGCTGCCGCTCGACGTGCCGATCGTGGTGGACGTCAAGAGCGGCCGCGACTGGTCCGAGGTGTGACGCCGCCGCGCAAGTTCCTGCTCGTCGGCCTCACCGGCGGCATCGCCACCGGCAAGAGCACCGTGGCCGAGACACTGCGGTCGCTGGGCGCCGAAGTCATCGACGCCGATCAGCTCGCGCGTGACGTCGTCGCCCCTGGCGAGCCGGCGCTCGCGGAGATCGTGCGCGAGTTCGGCGAGGTGCGAAATCCCGACGGCACGCTCGACCGCAAGAAGCTCGGCGCCATCGTGTTCGGCGACGCCGCGCGCCGCAAGCAACTCGAGGCCATCACCCATCCGGCCATTCGGGACCGGTTCCTCGCCCGGCTGGCCGAGCTCGAGGCGCGCGGCTTCACGGGCGTGGTCTTCTTCGACGCGCCGGTCATGATCGAATCCGGCAACTACCGGAGCATGGACCGCCTCGTCGTGGTCTTCACCGACGAGTCGACGCAGCGCGACCGGCTCATGGCGCGCGACGGCATGGCGGCCGCGGAGGCAACCGCCCGCATGGCGACCCAGATGCCGGTCGTCGACAAGGCCAAGCTCGCCGACTACGTCATCGACAACACCGGCGATCGGGCGAGCACCGCCGCGCGCACGCGTGAGGTCTTCGAGGCGCTGCTGGCCGAGCTGCGCGCGCGTGAGCACCGGTAAGCGCCGCGCGCTCGG
Organism: Candidatus Methylomirabilota bacterium; assembly: GCA_035605575.1. GTDB lineage: Bacteria > Methylomirabilota > Methylomirabilia > Rokubacteriales > CSP1-6 > AR12. The sequence goes on along the minus strand of DASTCJ010000082.1, from coordinate 42,701 downwards.
CCAGCACTTCCTGCGCGACGGGAGCGTGGCCAGCGCCATCGTGGATCTGCTCGCGCCGACGGCCGGCGATCTGGTCGTCGAGATCGGTCCGGGCGAAGGCGCACTGACCGAGCATCTGGCGCGGCGCGCGGGGCACGTCATCGCGCTCGAGGTCGATCGGCCGCTCGTCGAGCGGCTCCGCCGGCGCCTGCCGACGATCGAGGTGCTCGAGGCCGACGCCCGCCGGTGGGACTACGCCCGCCTCCAGCGACCACCGGGCGGACGCGTGCTCGTGGCCGGCAATCTCCCGTACAGCGTCGGCAAGCCGATCCTCCAGGCGCTGGTCGAGGCGCGGGCCGCCATCGATGAGATGGCGTTGATGCTGCAGCTCGAGGTCGCCGAGCGCGTGGCGGCGGCGCCGGGCAGCAAGACCTACGGCAGCCTGTCGGTGCTGACCCAGGTCTACTGCGACGTCCGCCTGGTCCTGAAGGTGCCGCCCGGTGCGTTTCGCCCGCCGCCGAAGGTCGAGTCGGCCGTGCTCCACCTCCACCCGCTGGCGGCCCCGCGCGTCGAGCCCGCGGATCAGCCTCGATTCCACGCGGTCGTTCGGGCCGCATTTGCACAGCGGAGAAAGACCCTTGCGAACGCCCTGGCGGCCGGATTGGGCCTCTCCGTCGACGCCGCCCGGGAGGCCGCGCGGGCCGCCGGAGTGGACCCCGGGCGCCGGGCCGAAACACTCGATCTGAAAGAGTTTGCTGGGCTAGCGCGTCGACTATAGTAGGAGGTGAATGGCACGTCGCTCCGTCCTTCTCACCGTGATGGTCATGCAGCTCGCCATGGGGGCCATTCTTCTTCAGGCCGGCTACCTCTCGCGCCAGCCCGTCGTTCCCGAGATGCCGGCGCTCGACGTGAAGGCGTACCCCGCCCCGCTGCGCGTGCGGCCGGTGGACCTGCGCCGGGGCGACACGCTGGTGACGGCGCTCCAGCGTGAGGGCGTTCCGCCGAAGATCGGCTACGACATCGCCACGGCTCTGCGCGGAGAGGGCGTGAACCTCCGGAAGCTGCGGCCGCGGCACGGTCTCGCCATAGAGTGGGCGCTCGACGGCCAGCCGAAGAAGCTCCGGTACGAGCCGAGCCCGTGGCTGGGCTATGCCGTGATCTCGACCGACGACGGCTGGAAGGTCGAGCGCGCGGAGACGAAGCCGGACGTTCGCGTGGAACCGGTGAGCGGCGAAGTGCGCCGCTCGCTGTTCGAGGCCATCGAGGGGACGGGCGAGTCGGCGCAGCTCGTCATCGACCTCGCCGACATCTTCTCCTCGGACTTCGACTTCACCGCCGACACGCGCGCCGGCGACCGCTTCCGGGTCCTGGTCGAGAAGCGCTATGCGGCCGGCACGTTCGTCGACTATGGCCGGATCCTCGTCGCGCAGTACGTGAGCGACGGCCGCACGCTGACCGGCGTCGGCGTCGAGGGCGCGCGCGGCCGCTATACGTTCTACGATCCGGCCGGCCGCTCGCTCCGCAAGAGCTTCCTCAAGTCGCCGCTGCAGTTCTCGCGGATCACGTCCGGGTTCACGCGCGCGCGCCTGCATCCGATCCTGGGTGGCGTGCGGCCGCACCAGGCCGTCGACTACGCGGCGCCCGTGGGGACACCGGTGTGGGCCGTGGCCGACGGCACCGTGAAGCAAGCCGGCTGGGACGGTGGCTACGGCCTCTGCGTCACGGTAAGGCATCGCTCCGGCTACTCGACGCTGTACGCGCACCTCTCGCGCCTCGGTCCCGGCATACGCGCCGGCACCCGCGTCGAGCAGCGGCAGATCATCGGCTACGTCGGTGCCACCGGGCTCGCGACCGGTCCGCACCTCCACTACGGAATCGCCAAGAACGGTCAGTTCGTGAACCCACTCAGCGAGAAGTTCATCCCCGGCGAGCCGATCCCGCCCGCCGAGCGGCCCGCCTTCGTCGGCCGCGCCAAGGATTTGATTTCAAAGCTCGAAGCATCCTCGGCGTTTTAACGCGACGACCGCGCCGGCAAAATTCGGGCGGTTCGAGGCCGGGTGCTACCATGGCCGCCGTAAGCTGAAAGGACCGGTTTGCGCTTCGTGAACGAACCGACGGTTCGCCTCATCCCGCTCGGAGGTCTCGGCGAGATCGGGTTGAACATGATGCTCGTCGAGTGTGGCGATGACGTGATCGCCGTGGACTGCGGCCTCATGTTCCCCGACGACGAGCTCCCGGGAATCGACTACGTGATTCCCGACTTCGCCTATGCGCTCGCCAAGCGCGACGGCTTCCGCGCCGTCGTCCTGACGCACGGACACGAGGATCACATCGGGGCGCTGCCATACCTGCTCAAGTCGGCACGCGTCCCGGTCTACGCCACGCCGCTCACCCAGGCGCTGGTGGCCGACAAGCTCCGCGAGCACGGGCTCGACCAGCAGGCGGACCTGCGCGCGATGCGGCCGCGCACGCCGTTCACGCTCGGGCCGTTCACGGTCGAGCCGATCCGCGTGACACATTCGATCGCCGACGGCATGGGCCTCGCCATCGGCACGCCGGCCGGTGTGATCGTCCACCCGGGCGACTTCAAGCTCGATCCGAGCCCGCTCGACGGCGAGCCGGCCGACATCGCCCGCTTCGCCGAGCTCGGCGAGCAGGGCGTGGCCGTGCTGTGCTCGGATTCGACGAACGTCGACCGGCCTGGTCATACGCGCTCGGAGATCGAAGTGGGGGCGGCGCTGGCCGAGCGCTTCGACGCCGCCGCCGGGCGCATCATCCTGGCTACCTTCGCCTCGCACATCCATCGCATCCAGCAGGTGCTCACGCTGGCCGCCGCCCGCGGCCGCCACGTGGCGCTGCTCGGCCGGTCGATGGAGAAGAACGTCGCCATCGCGGCCGAGCTGGGCTACCTGACGATGCCGCCCGGACTGCTGCGCCCGCTCGAGGAGCTGGTGACGTTGCCGCCGGCGCAGCAGGTCATTCTCTCGACCGGCAGTCAGGGCGAGCCGAACTCCGCACTGGCGCTCATGGCCGCCGGCGAGCACAAGTACGTGCAGGTCGCGCGCGGCGATCTGGTCGTCATCTCCGCGCGGGTCATCCCCGGCAACGAGCGCACGGTCGGCCGCGTGATCAACGCGCTCTATCGCCTGGGGGCGGAAGTCCTCTACGACGACAACGCGTTCGTGCATGTCTCCGGCCACGCGAGCCAGGAGGATCTGAAGCGCATGCTGAAGCTCACCAACCCGCGCTACTTCGTGCCCGTGCACGGCGAGTACCGCCATCTGCTCGGCCACGCGCGGCTGGCCGCCGGCGCCGGGCTCGATCCCGAGCGCATCTTCCTCGTCGAGGACGGCACGGGTGTGGAGGTCACGCCCACCACCGCGCGCGTGGTGCCGGGTTATCCGACCGGACGCGTCCTCGTGGACGGCAAGGGCATCGGCGACATCGGCGCCGTGGTCCTGCGCGATCGCCAGATCCTCGCCGAGGACGGCGTGATCGCGGTGGCGGTGACGTTCGACAAGAGCGGCGCGCTGGTGGCCGGGCCCGACATCGGCTCGCGTGGCGTGGTCTACGTGAAGGAGAACGAGGCGTTTCTCGAGGACCTCCGCGCGGCCGTGCGCGCCGCGCTGGCGGAGCGCCCCGGCGACGAGGTGTGGGACCGCGACGCCGTCGTGGCGCGCGTGCGGACGGCCGTGCGCCACCTCGTGAACCAGCGCGTGCAGCGCAAGCCGATCGTGCTGCCGATCATCCTGGAGCTGTGATGCGCGCCGGCGTGTCCGCGGAGACGAAGTCGGAGTCCAGGCGCGCGGACGGCGCGCCGCGCGCCCGCCGCCCGCGTCGCGCCGCGCACCCGCGGCGGTGGGTGCGTGAGGTCCAGGGCATCACGGCCGTCGCCGTGGCCGCCTTCCTGTTCGTCGCGCTCGCCGTGTTCGATCCTGCCGTCCCGCCCAGCCACCAGGCCGCGCTCGTCGGCCCGGTCGGCATCTGGCTCGCGTGGGGCGTCTTCCGCTCGTTCGGCTACGCGGCGTTCCTCTTCCCGATCATGGCCGGCGTGTGGGGGCTGTCGGCGTTCGTGCGCCCGCTCGCGACGCGCGGCTGGGTGCCGGTCGGCGGGCTCGTGCTGCTCCTGCTCACGGCCACCGGACTGCTCCATCACGCCACCGACACGTTCGCCGCGGCGCGCGTCACGCGCGGCGGCCTGGTCCAGGCCGGCGGCTTCATCGGCTGGACGATCGGCGCCGCGCTGCAGACGACGATCGGCAACGCCGGCACCTGGCTCGTGCTGCTGACCGCGATTCCCGTCGGCGCGCTGATGGTGACGCAGACCTCGTACACGGCGGTGCTGCGACTGTCCGTCATGCGGCTCATGCGACTGGTGCGCGGCCGTCCGGCGGGCCGGCCCGCGCCCGCTCGCGCGACGCTCGAGGTCATCGAGCCGGAGCCCGAGGTGGCGGCGCCTCCGAGCGAGCCGCAGCTGCCGACGATCGTGGAGCCGAGCCGGCCCAAGAGCACGCTCATGGAAAAAGGCCTGTCGTGGCAGGAGACGTTCGACTTCGGCAAGGGCGGCGCCGAGTCGTTCCAGCTGCCACCGGTCGGATTGCTCCAGCCGCCGCCGCCGTCTGAGCTCAAGCGCACGCGTGAGGAGCTGCAGGACAACGCCGAGATCTTGCGCAAGAAGCTCGGCGACTTCGAGGTGGACGGCCGCATCGTGCAGGTGAGCCCGGGGCCGATCATCACCTCGTACGAGTTCGAGCCGGCGCCCGGCATCAAGGTCTCGCAGGTCGTGAATCTGGCCGACGACCTCGCGCTCGCCCTCAAGGCCGCCTCGGTCCGGATCGTCGGGCCGATTCCGGGCCGCGGCACCGTGGCCGTGGAGGTGCCGAACGACCAGTCGGCGACCGTGTACCTGCGCGAGATCTTCGTGTCCGGCGAGTTCGCGGAGTCCAAGGGTAAGCTGCCGCTGGCGCTCGGCAAGGACGTGAACGGCATGCCCGTGGTCGCCGACCTCACCGCGATGCCGCACCTGCTCGTCGCCGGCGCCACCGGCAGCGGCAAGTCGGTCGGCCTCAACTCGATGATCTGCTCGATCCTCTACAAGGCCACGCCCGCCGACGTCCGCTTCCTGATGGTCGATCCCAAGCGCCTGGAGCTGTCCGTCTACGAGGGCATCCCGCACTTGCTGTCGCCGGTCGTCACCGACGCCCGCGAGGCGGCCGCGCGGCTGCGGTGGATCGTCGGCAAGATGGACGAGCGCTACAAGCAGCTCCAGCTGAAGCAGGTCCGTAACATCGAGGGCTACAACAAGAACGTTCCACCCGAGGAGAAGCTGCCGTACTGGGTCGTCGTCGTCGACGAGCTCGCCGACCTGATGATGGTCTCGGCGGGCGAGGTGCAGACCTCGCTCGTGCGTCTCGCCCAGATCGCGCGCGCTGTCGGGATTCATCTGATCATCGCGACGCAGCGCCCGTCCGTCGATGTCGTGACGGGGTTGATCAAGGCGAATTTCCCCACGCGCATCGCGTTCCAGGTGGCGTCCAAGGTCGACTCGCGCACGGTGCTCGACGGCAACGGCGCCGAGCAGCTGCTCGGGCGCGGCGACATGATCTACGTGCCGCCCGGCGCCAACAAGCAGACGCGTGTGCACGGCGCCTGGGTGTCGGACGACGAGGTGAAGGCGATCTGCGAGTTCCTCCGCAAGCAGGGCACCGCCGTCTACGAGGAGGTGGTGCTTCCGCCCTCGGCCGACGACCCGGAGAGCGGGGAGAGCTCCGACCGCGACGACCTCTACTGGGACGCCGTGCATCTCGTCATCGGCCAGCGGCAGGCGTCGATCTCGTTCCTGCAGCGGCGAATGCGCCTCGGCTACCCCAAGGCCGCGCGCTTCATCGACATGATGGAGCAGGACCGCATCATCGGCCCCGGCGACGGCGCCAAGCCGCGCGAGGTGCTGGTCGGCCCCGAGTACCTCGCCAAGCGCGGCAAGTAGCGCCGCGCGCGCTCAGCGCGTGACGGGCAGGGCCAGGCGGAAGACGGCGCCGCCTTCGGCGCGGTTGGCCGCCGTGAGGCGGCCGCCGAGAGCCTCCGCGATCCCCGCGGAGATGGCGAGGCCGAGGCCCGTGCCGTCGTCCTTGGTCGTGAAGAACGGCTCGAACAGCCGGGGCAGCACCTCGGGCGGAATGCCGCGTCCGGAGTCGGCCACCTCGATGATGCAGCCGTCGGTGCCGGCGGCGAGCCCGATCACGATCTCGCGACGACCCGACGAGCGCCGCAGCTCGTCCTGCGCGTTGGTCACGAGGTTCAGCAGGACCTGCTGGACCTGAAACGCCGACGTCACCACCGTCGGGACCGCCGCCGCCACGTCGACGCGCAGCGCGATGTCGTCCCGGCGGATATCGTAACCCTTCAGCTCCACGACCCGGGCGATGACGTCCGCGATCGCGACGGGCTCCCGCTCCGGCCCCGGCTGCCGTGCCACGTCGAGCGTGCGCCGAATGATGCGCATCGCGTCGTGGCAGCAACGCTCCACCTGGGACACGTGATGCTCGAGCTCGGGCGTCGCCGACGTGAGCCTCTCGCGGAGGAGGAAGAGGTGGCCGAAGGCGCCGGTCAGCACGTTGCGCATCTCGTGCGTGACGCCGGCGACGACCTCGCTGAGCGCCTCGAACCGTGCGGCGCGCTGGATGTGACGATTCAAGCGAAGGGACTCGTCGTGCGCGCGCTCGAGGTCGGCGTGCAGCGTCGCCAGGCGCTGGCGGCTCCGGCGATACGCCTCCGCCAGGAACGCGGCGAGCCCGCCGACGATGTTGAGGACGAGCAGGTTGAAGCTCGCGATCTCCCAGGCCTCGGCGGGCAGCGGCCGCGAGATCCGCAGCACGCCGCCGACCTGAAGGCCGCAGATCGCAAGATAGCTTCCGGTCGCGAGCAGCGTGACGACGATGCAGGCGCGGCTCGAGAAGACGATCCCCGTGTACACCGGGACGGTGGCGTAGACGCCGACGTACGGCGCCGCCGCCAGACCGCCCGCGGCATAGAGCCCGGCCGTGAGGAACGCCACGTCGAGCGACATCCTCACGTACGCCTGCACGCGCAGGGCGCGGCCGGTGCGCCCGGCGATGTAATAGGCCGCGTTGAACAGGAGCCCGATGATCGCGGTGACGCGGATCACCTCGCGCGTGTGGTCGCCGGTCGTCTGGAGCTCATTGAAGACGATCATGACGACCACCACCGCGAAGCGGACGAGCACCTCCTGCGCGAGCGCGCGCTGGTGGCGCGCGGCGACTTCCGGGCGATCGGCGGCCGGAAGCGGTTCGGCCGACTGCGCTTCGCGCGTCGTGGACACTGGCGGCGCGGCCGCCGGGACGCTGATGTCGCTGAGCGTCGACATGTGGTCCTGGGCAACGGAGGCAAGAACGGGACCAGTCCTGCCACCGCCGAAGTGCCTGATATGACGTCATCGGCGGTCGCGCGGCGGTGCCATGTGGTCAATTTTAGTTCGCGAGCGCCGGGAACGCGCGAACGGTTGTCGACCGTCGGTGTCTTCACCTTCGGACGCGCGGGGGGCGGCGGCGAGCGCCTATCATTGGGCCGTGTCCGACGCGCGTCGTGTGCTGATCGTGGACGACGACGATTCCGTGCGGCAGATGCTGACGGCGTTCTTCGAAACGACGTACGGCGCCGGCAAGATCGTCGTCGAGGCGGTGGGCGATGGCGCCGCCGCCATCGACGCCGTGCGCCGCGCGATGCCGGCCCTCGTGATCCTCGACATCGAGATGCCGGGAATCGACGGCGTCACCGCGTACCGCGCCATCCGAGACATGTACCCGCGTCTGCCGGTCATCATGCTCACGGGAAACGAAAGCCGACGCACGGCGGCCGAGCTCACCGCGCTCGGTGTTTTCTCGTACATGCCCAAGCCCGTGCGGCTCACATATCTCGAGCACATCGTCACCGCGTTGTTCGACACGCGCCGCCGGCCGCACCGCTCGACGCTGCGGTGATGTTGAAAGCACGGATAGTTCAGCGGTGAAAAGAGCCGGAGGCTCATAATCAGGCGCGTGAAGACGTTGGCACGTCGTGTTCAGAAGGCAGTTGTCTAGAGCAGACCTCGTCGCATCGAGCTGGGCCACATCAGGTTGCGCCCACCGGCTTGACTCACGTCCACCTAGAACCGCAGGCGGACGCGGTAGACGACCTTGGCGGCGCCTTCCTTCGCCACCGGGATCGTGAACCTGAGCGTATGCGCCTCCGGCTTCTCCCACGCGTGCGTGGCCGTGATCACCTGCCAGTCGCCGGGGACCGGCTCGATCACGGTGACCGTCTGGCCCTCCTTCTTGTGGTTGCGGAGTGAGATCTCCCACTCGACCTCGTAGAGGTTCGTGCCGATCTTCCGCCACTCCTTCTGCGTGCGCTCGCCGACGACGTCGAAGGCGTCGCCCATCTTGAGCTTGATCTTTTCGTCCTTCGGCGTGTGGTCGATCCAGTCCTCGCCGATCAGCTGCTGGCTGCCGGATGCGTCGGCCTTGTAGACGCGGACCTTGCCCTTCGGCAGCGGCACGCCGAGGCGCTGGTCGGCGCTGTTCTTGACCTCCAGATAGACGCCGACCTTCTGGTTGGACATCGGCATCCCGTACGAGGTGCGGTAGTACTCCTGAGCGCCGTAGTAGATGAGCTGCTTCTGCACCGACACGCCGTTGGCGGCCATGAGGGTCAGCTGCTTCGTCTGGTTGTCCTTGAGCGTGGTCCGCCCGTCGAGCGTGTACAGATGGTACTCGAAGAATCCCTCGGACTTGAAATCGCGCGAGGCATCGGCCATCGAGGCGGCCTTGGCCGCGAGCTCGAGCGCGCGCGGGACGCGCGCCTCCTCCGCGCGATTGATGGTGCCGGCCACGAGCTTCAGCGCCGCGCTGGTGTAGGTCGCCCCGCTCTTGTTGTCGATGGTGACCCAGCCCGTGAGATCGCTCTTCGTCTCGGTGGCGTCCACGACCATCACGTAGTCGGCCTTCCAGTTCAGCCCGCGCGTGAGATAGGAGGCCTGCACTTTCTGTGACACCGCCGTCTGGTTTCGCAAGAGCCACACGAGCGTGGGTTTGGCCACGAGATTGTCCGGCAGCGACGGCAGCACGAGCCGGCCGTTGTGGCCGATGTGGATCTGGCCGTTGATCTCGAAGATCGGCCCCGCCGTCGAGAGCAGCGTCGCCTCATGGTAGGTGCCGTCGCTCTGGTAGAGGCGGACCTTCTTGCCGACGTACTTCTCCATCAGTTTGTCGCTCGACAGCAGGTCGTACTCGTAGTTCTGCTCGAGGATGCGGAGCGCGGCCGGATCGGTGAGCGACTTCAGGTGCACGCTGGTCGGATCGATCAGCGATGCCACGTCCGCGTACTGGATCTCCTGGATGCCCGCCGGCCACTGTGCCTGTCGAACGTCCTTCACGAGACCGAGGTTGCCGTTGTAGACGGTGACCATCACGTCGGTCTGCGCGCCGCGTCCGACGGCCAGCGACGCGCCGTGAGCGGCCGGCGCCGTGGCCGGCACGGAGACGAGCAATAGCCATGCGACGAGGCGTTTCATGCGGATCCTCCCGGGCGATCGAATGCGTGCGTCTGCCCGTTAGACCGGGCAGCGAGGCGGGAGTTCCCGGCCGTCAGCTGGTGCCGAAGTGGACGAGGATCCGCAGCCGCCCGGCCTGCGCCGGCCGCTCGGTCTCCACGCGGAGCGTCCCGATGCGCCCGGCCTCGCGGATGAAGTCCTCGTATCGATCGGCGGGGATCGCGAGCTCGACGGTCATGGCCTCGCCCTCGAAGTGGCGCGCGATGATCTCGCCCGTCAGTCGCGCGACCAGCGCCGCGAGTCCGCGCTCCGCGGTGTCGCGATCGGGCGTCTCGAGCCGCGCCACGACGTCCGGTGCGCTGGCCGGCTGCGACTGCGTCATCGCGCGCTTGGCCATGACCTTGTCGCGGGATTCCAATGCCGCCGGCGCCTGCTCGCGCTTGCCTTCCTCCTCGACGCGCGAGGCGACGCCGGCGGCACGGTCCGCCTCCGGCGCGGAGTCGGCGCGAGGGCGCGACGTGACTTCCGGCGCGGAGGCCGGCGGCGGCGCCGCGGGCATCGACGGCGCGACGGGCGGCCCGGAGGCCGGCGGCGCCGCTCGATCGGACAGCGGGCGCGGCTCGTGGCGCGCCGCCTGCTGCTGTTCCTGGCTGCCGCGGAACATCAGGACCGCCAGGCCGGCCACCAGCACGACGGCGGCGGCGCCGAGCGGAACCTTCACCGGCCAGGGCAGCAGCGCCGCTCGCGCCACGCGGACGTACCAGGGCACGGGCCGCGCCGCGGCGAGGACGCGGTCGACGAAGCCCGCCGGCGCGCGGACGGGCGTCGCGCCGCGCACGAGCGCCACCGTCCGCTCCAGCGCGGTGAGCTCCCGCCGGCACTCGGCGCACGTCGTCAGGTGGCCATAGACGTCGGCGCGCTGCTCACGCGTCAGTGTCTCGTCGATGAGCGCGGAGAAGAGGTCGCGGGCCTCGTGGCACGTCATGGCGCGAAGCGCTCCAGCTTGGCCTTCAAGTCCATCCGCGCACGGTGCAGGCGCGAGCGTACGGTGCCGAGCTCGAGCTCCAGAACCTCCGCGATCTCCTCGTACGAGAGCCCCTCCAGATCGCGAAGCACGACCACGATGCGCCGCTCCTCCGGCAGGGCGGCGATCGCCTCGCGCACGGCGGCGTCGAGCTCGGCGCGCTCGACCCGCGCGGCCGCCGTCGGCTCGTCGGTGGCCGCCGCCGCGAGCGCCGCGTCGTCCCCGCGCACGAGGCGCCGATCGGCCGACGCGAGGCGATTGAGGCACAGCCGCGAGGCGATCGCGTACAGCCACGTGTGAAGACGCGCGTCGCCGCGGAACTCGCGCAGCGCGCGATGCGCGCGCAAGAACGTCTCCTGGGCGATGTCCTCGGCCTCGGCCCGGTTGCCGAGCATGCGCAGCGCGACGCCGAACACGCGATGCTGGTACGCGATGACGAGCTCCTCGAAGGCGCCGCGGTCGCCCCGGCGCAGTCGGGCGACGAGCGCGTCCTCCTGCACGTTAGACCGTCCGACCTGCTCCGGGTTCCCGCTCGAGGTCAGCAGCGGCCGGCCGGGTCCGCGGCGAGGGCGTCGGCCGCGACGGGCTGCCAGTCCACGACCCGCTCGAGCTGCGCGAGCGTCCGCCACGAAAACGGTGTGGCGCCCGCCGTCGTCCCCGCCAGCCAGCGTCGCGCGTACAGCGTGGCCACGAAGAGCTTCCGGAAGTCGCCGCGCTGGCGCACCAGCGTCTGCCCTTCGTCGAGGAGCAGCGCCGTCGCGAGCACGTGATAGAGGGTGTCGGCCGCCGCGCGCGCGTCGAGCTCGCGATCGCCCTGCTCGAGGCGCGGCCAGCCGGCGGCGCGCTGCTGCACGTCGACGAGGGCCGCCCGCACGAGATCGGCCGCGGGCTTCGCCGCTCGCTCGTGCGCTTCGTCGAGGCGCGCGCCGACGAACGCGGCGAAGGGGACGAGGCAGCCGTCCTTCACGATGGCGCGCTGGACGTCGAGCGCGACCACGTTCGTCGACCCCTCCCAGATGGCGCCGAGATAGGCGTCGCGCAGCAGCCGCGCGTTCACCCAGTCCTCGACGTAGCCGTTGCCGCCGCGCACGTTCATCGCCTCGCTGGCCACCACGCGGGCGCGCGCGGTGATCCACGCCTTGGCGAGCGGCGTGACCAGCCGCAGCAGCCGGCGCACCTCGGCATTGCCGGCATCCACCGCGTCGAACATCACGGCGGCATTGAGCACGACCGAGACGGCGGCCTCGGCATCGAGCACCATCTCGAGGAGGTTCTGGCGAAGCAGCGGCTTGTCGAACAGCGCGCCGCCGAACGCCGCGCGCCCGCGCGCGTGCACGACCGACTCGAGCACGCAGCGCCGCATGATGGCGGCCGCCCGCATGGCGTTCGACAGCCGCGACGCGTTCACCATCTCCATCATCTGGGCGAAGCCGCGCGCCACGTCGCCCACCACGTAGGCGACGGCGCCCTCGAACGACACCTCGCCGGTGGCCATCGACCGCGACCCGAGCTTGTCCTTCAGCCGATTGATCGTCCACGCGTTCTTGGTGCCGTCGGGCAGGTGCTTCGGCACCAGGAACATGCCGAGGCCACGCGTGCCGTCGGCCGCGCCTTCCGGCCGCGCCAGCGTCAGGGCCATGGCCGCGTTCGCGTTCGAGCAGAACCACTTGTCGCCCCAGAGGCGCCAGGCGCCGTCGGCGCCACGCCTGGCCACGGTGGTGAGCGCGCCGACGTCGGAGCCACCCGTCTTCTCGGTCATCCACTGCGTGCCCTGCCACAGATCCTCGTGGGCCAGCGTCGTGAGCCGCGGCAGATATCGCTCGCGCAGCTCGGGGCTGCCGTGGCGCGCGAGGATGCGCGCCGTCGAGTCGGTCATGTTGACGGGACACAGCAGGCCGAACTCCGACTGCGCGAACAGATAGGAGAGCGCGTATTTGACGACGTGCGGGACCGAGCCGGGCCAGCCAAGCACGCCGGGCACGTGCGACATGGCGGCCAGACCGAAGCGAGAGAAGGCCAGTCGCTCCATCGCGAGATACGCGGGGTGGAACACGATCTGATCGACCCGGCGGCCACGCTCGTCGTAGGCGCGCAAGGTCGGTGGATGGCGGTCGGCGTCGGCGGCGAGCGCGTCGAGCTCCCCACCGGCGACGGCGCCGAGCTCCGTGAGATGCGGCCGCGCGCGGGCCAGCACATCGGCCTCCATCACCGTCGAGCACACGAACTCGAGGTTCGGATCGGCGGCATAGAAGTTCGAGCCGCGCGTGGTCGGCATGGCGTCCTGCACCGGCGGCACGCTCACTGGAACTCCAGCGTCGCCGCCTCGAGCCCGCACAAAAGCTTGCCCGCCGTCTCCAGGCAGCGATCGTTGGCGGGCGGCATCACGGGACCGGCGAGTGCGTCGCGATGCCAGCGCTCAAGCGGAAGCTCTTTCAGGATGCCGCGGCCGCCGGCCAGCCGCAGGGCGCGCGTGGTGGCCTCGAGCCCCACGTCAGCGCAGTACGTCTTCGCCTGATTCACGGCGAGCATCGTGGCCGCCTTGTCGCCGGTCATGCGCAGCGTGGCTGCCTCGTGCAGCAGCAGCCGTGCCGCGCGCAGCGCGGTGCCCACCTCGGCCACCGTCCTCTGCACGAGCGGGTGATGGGCCATCGGCTCCGCCGATGGCTTGAGCGTCTTCGTCTTCGCGTACTCCACCATGTACGCGAAGGCGGCCTCGCCAATACCGAGATACACGGCGGCGTATCCGAGCGCGAAGCCCGAGAGATCGATGGTCAAAAGGCTGCCCGGCGTGCCGACGACGTCACCGGCGGCGACGGCGGAGTCGTAGCGGATGGTGTGGCTGATCGTGCCGCGCATGCCGGTGGCGTTCCAGATGCCGTCGATCTTCACGCCGGCGTCCGTGCGCGGGATCATGGCCGAGATGACGCCGTCGCGGGCGGAGCGGCTGCCCTCGACGACGCCGGTGACGAAGTAGTAGTCGGCGGCGTCGCCGAGCGAGCAGAACTGCTTGACGCCGGCGACGCGGTAGCCGCCATCGGTGCGGCGAAACACCGTGTTCAGCACGAACTTGTCGCGAAAGCTCTGCTCCGGCTCGCTCGTGATCGACGCGATGAGCCGGCCGTGCTCGACGATCTCGCCGAACCAGCGCTGCTTCTGCGCCTCCGTGCCGAGCGCGTCGATGAAGCTGGTGACCGTCGAATGCATGTTGAAGGTCAGGGCGGTGGCCGAGCAGGCCGTGGCCAGCTCGCGCAGCGCGTGGGCGTAGCTTACGGCGTCGGCGCCGAGCCCGCCGTAGCGCGCCGGCACCGTCAGCGCCAGCAATCCCGCCGCGTGGAGGTCGCGGTAATTTTCCACGGGAAACGACGACTCGGCATCGTGACGCGCGGCCCGCGGCGCGAAGCGCGTGCGCGCCAGCTCCGCAATGCGCGTCGTGATGTCGGCCTGCTCACGCGTGAGCGGCGGCAGCGGAATCGAGGACATCTCAGGAGCTATATCATACGGGCGCGTGCCTTGACACGCTGAAAGGCCGCGTGCTATCTCGCGGCATGCCCGACGCGCTCCTGCGCACCGAAGCGCTCTCACGGTCGTTCGGCAGCCTCCTGGCCGTGGATCGCATCGACATGACCGTGCGCGCCGGCGAGCTGCGCTCGATCATCGGGCCGAACGGTGCCGGCAAGACGACGTTCTTCCGGCTGATCTCCGGGGAGATGGTGCCGTCGTCCGGCCGCGTGTGGTTCAAGGACCGCGACATCACGGGGCTGCCGCAGCACGCGGTGGCGCGCCTCGGGATCACGAAGTCCTATCAGATCACCAACGTGTTTCCGCATCTCTCCGTGCACGAGAATGTGCGCGTGGCCGTGCAGGGCTGGATGCGGTCGTTCAACTTCTGGTCGCGCGCGGACCGGCTCGTCGACGTCGCCGAGCGCGCGCACGCGCTCTTGAAGACGGTCGGGCTGGGCGGCAAGGCGGCGCTGCTGGCCGCGCATCTCTCGCACGGCGAGAAGCGGCACCTCGAGATCGGCATCGCGCTGGCGTCGAATCCCGAGCTCCTGTTGCTCGACGAGCCGACGGCGGGCATGAGCCCGGAGGAGACCGACGAGACGATGCGGCTCATCCGCGAGCTGACGGTGGGCCGCACGGTGATCCTGGTCGAGCACAAGATGAAGCTCGTGATGCGCATCTCCGATCGGATCACCGTGCTCCATCAGGGCCAGGTCATCGCCGACGGCGCCCCGGCCGAGATCCGCGCCAACGCGCGGGTCCAGCAGACGTACCTGGGAGCGGTGCGCTGATGGCCCTGCTCGAGCTCGACGACCTCCACACCTACTACGGCGAAGCCCACATCCTTCAGGGCGTCTCGCTCACGGTGGGTGAGGGAGAGGTGGTGAGCCTGATCGGCCGCAATGGCGCCGGCAAGACGACCACGCTGCTGTCGATCATGGGCATCGCGCGGCCCGCGCGCGGCCGCGTCCGGCTGCGCGGTGAGGATCTCACGCGCCTCGCGACGCACGAGGTGGTCCGCCGCGGCATCGCGTGGATTCCGGAGGAGCGCCGCGTGCTGCCCAATCTCACCGTGCGAGAAAATTTGCGACTCGCCGTGCTGGGCGCCGGCGCCGGTCGCGAGGCGGTCGCGCCGCGCATGGCCGAGGTCTTCCGCTACTTCCCGCGGCTCGAGGAGCGCATCGCGCATCGCGGCCGGTTTCTGTCGGGCGGCGAGCAACAGATGCTCGCCATTGCGCGCGGCCTCGTGGCCAAGCCGGCCCTGATGCTGGTGGACGAGCCGACCGAGGGTCTGTCGCCGATCCTCGTCCAGAACCTCACGGACATCCTCGCCGCCGTCAACCGGGGGGGCACGACCGTGCTGCTCGTCGAGCAGACGCTCGAGGTCGCGCTGGCGCTGTCACGACGGCTCTACGTGATGGACCAGGGCCGCATCCAGTTCGAGGGCACGCCGGACGAACTGCGCAAGGACCCCACGATCCAGCAGCGCTTCCTGGAAATTTGATTGCGGCGCTGAGGCGGGGACTACGGGACGTCGGCGATGGCGATGCCCCAGGGCAGCGTCCCCGCCGGAACACGACGCACGACGGCGTTCGACTGCGTATCAATGACCGCGACCTCGTTGGCGCGGCCGACGGTCACGTGGAGGAAGCGCCCATCGGCAGTGAGCGCCATCCACCAGCTCCGCGGGCCGGTCGGGATCACCGTCAGGACTCGCAGCGTGTCGGTGTCGAGAACCCGGACGTCGCCCGATTGACCGTGAGAGACGTAGACTCGCGCGCCGTCGAGCGAGAACACGACGTCGACGGGGCGGCTGCCCCCGGTGGGACCGGAGCGCGCCACCTTCATCGTGGCCACGTCGATCACGGAGACATCGTTGGCCTGCTCGCTCGCCACCCAGAGCTGCCGCGAGTCCTTGCTGAAGCGCATCCCGCGCGGATTCTTGCCGACGGCCACGCGCGCGGCGACCGTCTTGCTCGTGGTGTCGACGACATGCACGTCGTGCGACGACTCGTTCGAGACGGCCACCCACTTGCCGTCGGGCGAGGCCACGGCCGTCTCCGGCTCCTTGCCGACCTCGAGCTTCTTGACGATGGCGAGCGTCGTCGCATCGAGGATCGTCAGCGATAGCTCGTTCTCGTTGACGACGTAGAGCGTGGCGCCCGCGGGATCGACCGTGAGACCCTCGGGGTCCACGCCGGCCGGCGCGCTGCGCTCCACGGTGAGCGCGCGCGCGTCGATCACGCTCACCGTGTCGGAGTTGCTGTTCGCGACGTAGACGCGCCGGCCGTCCGGACTGGCGGTCACCCCGCGAGGCCGCTTGCCGACCTTGACGCTGCCGAGCACGCGACCGCTGCCGGCGTCGATGACGGTGACGTCGTCGGACTTCTCATTCGTCACGAAGACGCGGAGCTCGGCGGCGGCGGGGCTACCGAAGGCGAGCAGCAGCAGCGCGAGCAGGACCGTCGTCACGACGGGCGACTGTAGCACGAGACGCTCAGCGCCGGGCGAGCTCCACGGGCCGCGCTTGTCGCTCGCGGAACCGACAGCCGAGCTCGGGCCGCTCGAGGATCTCCACGTAGTTCGCCATCACCGTACGGTAATAGTGCGGCTGACGGCCACGCGGCCCGCCGTTGTACTCGGTGAGCGCGTCTCGCACGCTCGGCTTGCGCGCGAGGATGTCGCGCAGATACGCCATGGCGAAGCGCGTGCTCACGACCGGATCGGCAAGATCGCCGAGGTCGCGCTCGTGCTTGCGGAGGCTCGGCTTGCGGAGCTTGCC
This sequence comes from Candidatus Methylomirabilota bacterium, assembly GCA_035605575.1. Classification (GTDB taxonomy): domain Bacteria; phylum Methylomirabilota; class Methylomirabilia; order Rokubacteriales; family CSP1-6; genus AR12. Next base: position 25,868 of record DASTCJ010000082.1, on the reverse strand, counting down.
GAGCCTGGGCTCGAAGATCATGGCGGTCGACGGCATGATCTGGTACAGACCGATCTCACCGGCGGCGCCGACGGCATCCGGACGGAAGTTGGACTCCGTCTGGGCCTGGGCGAGGGACAGACAGTGATCGATATTGGTACGCGCGGCCTCGTCGACCAGCACGCTCGGGTAGCGACGGAAGGCGCGCATCGACGCGCGCGGATTGCGTTCGCTGACATAGGCGAGGATGCTGCGATGCAATCGGCCGGCATCGGGCTCCGCCGCCGAGACGGTGACGATGTCTGCGCGCTTGGTTGGCTTGACGATGAGCGCGCGATCGAAGCCGAAGGGCGCATACGTCAGCACAGTGTCCTTCTGCTCGGCTCGCTCGATGTCCGCGTCTTCCGCAGAAGCAACGCCGAGGTACCGCTCCAGCGCTCCGCTCGAAAGACCGGCGTATCCGAACACTCCGACGAAGATCGCCAGAGAGACGTAGCGCACGGCCACGCGTACTGAAGGCATTTTGCGGCTCCTCCCTGCGACTCAGGGTTGTGTCCAGCGACCTCCAGAACAGCAAGGCCAGTACCAGATCTCAAGCGGCTGATTTCGTTGATATTCGTCGAAGGTGTACTGGCAAGGTCGGCATCGGCCGGCCCATTGTTGACCGGCGCCGTGCACCGGCATCTCGGTCGGACCGATGGCGCCGAAGGGCCGTGGTCAGCCGATAGCCAGGCCCGGGGGACGCGGCAGCTCTGGGCGCGCGGCGAAGAGGCGGTGCCACGCCGCACGCGCGATGGCGCTCGCTTCCTCGACGAGCGCGCACTCGTCGAGCGCCAGCACTCGCCGATCGCGCATGAGCCAGCGCCCGTCCACCATCACCGCCTCGACGTCACCGGCCTGACCCTGATGCACGAACGTCGAGACCTCGCGCAGCACCGGCGTGAGATGCGGTCGCCGGAGGTCGACGACGATCAGATCCGCGCGATTGCCCGGCGCCAGCGATCCACCGTCGCCGATGCCCAGCGCGCGGTAGCCGTTGCGCGTGGCCCACACGAGCGCCTGCTCGGGCGTGGGCTGGCGACCGTCCTGTCGCCGCACGCGTTCCATGAACAGCGCCGTCCGCATGACTTCCACCATGTCTTCGGCCATGTTGTCGGTGCCGAGGGTAATGAGACAGCCCGCGCGCTCGAGCTCGTCCACACGCGCGGCCAGCCCGCGCCGGGCCGCGATGGCGGCGTTGACGGCGACGACGACGTGCGCGGCGCCGAGCGCGCGCTCTTCGACGTCGGTCATGCAGCGACAGTGCGCGGCCACGAGGCGCTCGGAGAGAAAGCCCTCGCGCGCGAGATACTCGGTCGGCAACATCCCCCGCTGCTCGTTGACGGCAGCCACCTCACCCCACAGCTGATTCAGATGCACGCTCCCGAGCACGTCGAGCTCCATCTGCAGACGTCGTAGCCGTCCCAGCGAGTCGGGTGAGCACATGTCGGGCGCCCAGGCGGCAAGGCCGACCGTCACGCGGCCGGCAGCCGCGCCGTGCCAGCGCGCGTGGAGCGCGCGGATACGCGCGAGGCCGGCGTCGAGCAGCTTCGCGTCCTGCACGAACGGTCCGGGCTGGCCGACCGACGCGTTCGCTCGATCCCAGGCACGCTCGCACAAGACGAGGCGCAGACCGGTGTCGGCGAGGGCGCCGGCATAGCCGTCGAGGCCGGCGCCCTCCTCGAGCACCAGCGTCGTGCCGCTCCGGATCGCCTCGAGGGCGCCGAGCAGCGCCATCACGCGCTCGTCGTCCGGCGTGAGCGGCGGCAGCGGCAGCGGCGCGAGGCCGCCGGTGAACGGCGGCGTGTGGGGCGGCGAGAGATCCTCGTAGATGCCGCGCGCGAGCACGCGCGGCAGGTGCGTGTGCGTGTTGGCGAAGCCCGGAAACACCGCCCGGCCGCGCCCGTCCACGCGCTCGGCATCCGAGTGGCGCGCCAGCAACGCGGCGCTCGGACCGATGGCGACGATGCGACCGTCGCCGATCACGATGGCGGCGTCGCGCTCGATGCGGCCGGCGTCGTCGGCGGTGACGACGGTCGTGTCGTGAATGATGGTGGTCGGCGACATGCGCCGCACTCTACCGCTTCACGCGAGCGGCGGTCCGGGGTATTGTGCGAGCGTTTCGAGAGGAGGAACGACCATGCGACGTACGCTGACGATCACGGCGCTCGTGATCACCGCTCTCTGGCTCGGGGTGGCGCCCGCGGATTCCCAGGGCCCCCGGAAGGGCGGCATCCTGAAGGTCGGGATGATCGGCGAGCCGCCGACGCTCGACGGGCACGCTACGACGGCGGTCATCACGCGCGAGATCGGCATCAACATGTTCGAGGGCCTCTACACGCTCGACGCGAAGCTGCAGCCGGTGCCGCTGCTCGCCGAGGGCCATGAGGTACTCGACGGCGCCAGGCGCTACGTCATCCGCGTGCGCGGCGACGTGAAGTTCCACAACGGCAAGACGCTCACCTCGGCCGACGTCGTCGCCTCGCTGCGTCGCTGGGGCGCGGTGTCTGGCTCCGGGAAATCGATCTTCAAGAACGTCGAGGCGATCGAGGCGAAGACGCCGACCTCGCTCGAGATCAGACTGAAAGAGCCGTCGGGCACGCTGATCGCGGCGCTGGCGCAGGTCGACAGCGCGGCGCTCATCTATCCGAAGGAAGTGATCGACGCGAGCGGGGAGGGCGCCCTCAAAGAATACATTGGCACGGGGCCATTCAAGTTCGTCGAGCACAAGCCCGATCGGCACATTCGCCTCGCCCGCTGGGACGGCTACGCGCCGCGCGCCGAGCCGCGGAGCTATCTCGCGGGAGCGCGTGTGCCGTATCTCGACGAGCTGCACTTCCTGCCGGTGCCCGACTACGCCACACGCCAGGCGGGGATGATCACCGGCGAGTACGGCTACATCCAGCAGATCAAGCCCGACCAGTATGACCGCATCAAGTCCGCGCCGGGCGTCGAGCCCGTCGTGGTGAAGCCATACGGCTGGGTCACCATCGTCCTCAACACCAAGCAGGGCTTGATGACCGACAAGCGCGTGCGGCAGGCGATGCAGGCGGCGCTCGACGCGGAGCCGATGATGCTGGCCGGGCTCGGCCACAAGGAGTTCTACCGGCTCGATCCCGGCATCTTCTTCCAGGAATCGAGCTGGCACTCGAAGGCCGGCGCCGCACTCTACAACCAGCACGACAAGGACAAGGCGCGCCGATTGCTGAAGGAGGCCGGCTACCAGGGCCAGCCCGTGCGCTGGATCGTCACCACGGAGTACGAGCATCACTACAAGCCCGCGCTGATCGCCAAGAGCCAGCTCGAGGAAATCGGGCTCAAGGTCGACCTGCAAGTCTCCGACTGGGCGACCGTCGTCAATCGCCGCTCCAAGCCCGAGCTGTGGGATGCCTTCAGCACGGCGTTCGTGCTGACGACCGAGCCGACGACGTCGCCGCAGGTGCTCTGCGACTGGCCGGGCTGGTGGTGCAACCCTGAGAAGGACGGATTAGTGCAGGCGATGACGCGCGAGCTCGATCCGAAGAAGCGCCTCGCGCTGTTCGAGCGCGTGCAGACGGCGTTCTACGCCGACGCTGCGCGCATCAAGATCGGCGACTACTTCCGTCTCGACGCCCGCCGCAAGGACGTTCAAGGCTACGAGCCCGGGCCCTACATGCACTTCTGGAACGTCTGGCTCGACAAGCGGTGATCGAAGGAGACGCGAGATGGACCTCGCCACCGTCGAAAAACTGCTGACGACGACGCGCTCGGTACGCCGTCGGCTCGACCTGACGCGTCTACCCGATCCGGCGGTGATAGAGGAATGCCTCGAGATCGCCGTGCAGGCACCGCAGGGGAGCAACAACTGCCGCTATCACTTCATCGTCGTCACCGATCCCGGCAAGCGGCGCGCGCTGGCAGATCTTTATCGGCAGGCCTTCGAGCAGTTCTACCCGGCGGCGGGCACGAGCCGGCAGACCATGTTGCCGCGCGACATGGAATCCGGGATCGCGCTGGCCGAGCATTTCCAGGACGTCCCGATGCTGATCATCGGCTGCACCGAGGGCCGCCCCGAGGGACGCAACCCCGAGCGCCTGGCCGGCTTATACGGCAACATCCTGCCGGTGGCTTGGTCGCTGATGCTCTCGCTGCGAGCCCGTGGGATCGGGGCAGCTTGGACCACGATCGTCTTCACCTATGAGAAGGAGGTCGCGGCGCTGCTGGACATTCCCGAGGGGTTTACGCCGGCCGTCTGCCTGCCGGTCGCATACTTTACCGGCGATGACTTCAAGCCGGCTCGACGTGTCCCGGCCCGCGAACGCACGTACTGGAACAACTGGGGCGCGCAACGCTACAGGAATCACGCGTCGCACCCTTCGTAAATCAAAGCTCCGGGATAACCCAGAGCGGGCGGCGGCCGGCGGCGACGCGCTCGATGTTGTCAAAGCCGTTGCGGAAGCGCGCCGTCCAGTTTTCCCACGTCGGGCCGGCGGAGTGCGGCGTGAGCGTCACGTTGGGCAGGCCGAACAGCGGGTGATCTTTCGACGGCGGCTCGTCGACCAGCACGTCGAGGCCGGCGCCGCCGATCTTTCGCTCGCGAAGCGCCTGATGGAGCGCCGCCTCGTCGACGACAGGGCCACGACAGGTGTTGACGAGGATCGCGGACGGCTTCATCAGCCCGAGCTCGCGCGCGCCGATGAGCCCGCGCGTGCTGTCGTTGAGCGGCACGTGGAGCGTGACGACGTCGGCCGTGCGCAAGAGCTCGCTCAGCAGCACGAACCGCACGCCGAGCGCGTCTTCTTCCGCCTCGCTCAGCCGCACGATGTCGTAGTAGACGACCTTCGCGTCGAACGCCGCCACGCGACGCGCCACCTTCTTGCCGATGTTGCCCAGGCCCACGATGCCGACCGTGCGGCCGGCCAGCTCGTACACGGGCGACTCCGACGACGCCGGCGGCCGCCAGCGGCCGGCCACGACGTCGAGATGAAAGCGCACGAGCTGCTTCAGCACGGCGAGCATGAGCAGCACGGTGTGCTCGGCGACGGCGATGGCATTGGCGCCGCCGTTGTTCGAGACGGGCACGCCTGCCTTGCGCGCCGCCTCGACGTCGACGCGATCGTAGCCCGCGCTCAGGAGCTGGACCAGCTTGAGCTTGGGCGCCGAGCGGAAGAACTCGCCGCCCATGTTGCGCGCGAGCCCCAGGAAGTACTCGGCGTCGGCGGCGGCCGCGTAGAACTCCGGCGTGCCGAAGTCGGCGGCGACGAGCTCGAAGCCTGGCGGCGTGAGCGCGCGTGCGATGTCGGTGACGGCGCGATCCTGCTTCGGCGCAAACAGGATCTTCGCGGTCATTGCTGCGCCAGCGGCACCGTGGCCGTGAGGCACGGCTCGTTGCCGAGCACGCGCGTGGTGTGACCCTTGCCCGTCGTGTCCTCGACCAGGCGCGCGTCGCCGGGGCCGAAGACTTGCTTGGTGCCGTCGCCGCAGCCGATCTCCAGCTGGCCCGACAGGATGATGACGAACTGGCGTCGCGGGGCCGGATGCCAGTCGAGGAACTCGCCCTTCGGCCACACGCGGAACGAGATCTGCGTGGTCGGCAGGCCCTTGAGCCAGTCGCTCTTGTGCTCGATGTCGATCGGCTCGATGTGGGACTGCCCGTCGGGGCCGGTGTAGAGCCGGTGCGTCTTCGTGATCATCGCGAGCTCCCGTCCAGGGCGAAGCCGTAGAGTCGTGCGGCGTTCTCGCAGACGATCTTGCGGCGCACCTCCGCGGGGACGTCGGCCATCTCGCGCGCGAGGTATTCGCGCGAGTCCGGCCATACGCCGTCGGGATGCGGAAAGTCCGAGCCCCACATGATCTTGTCGGAGCCGAGCTCGTCGATGAGCTTGAGCCCGACGGGATCCGTCTGATAGGTGGCCCAGCACTGCCGGCGCCAGTACTCGCTCGGCGGCATCGTCAGCGACAGATCCTTGAACTGGTCCTCCCACTCCGCGTCCATCCGCCACAGCACGTAGGGAATCCAGCCGATGCCTGCCTCGCCGAGCACGACGCGCATGCGCGGGTAGCGCTCGAGCACGCCGCCGAAGATGATCGAGGTGAGCACGCCGGCCATGTTGATCTGAAAGCCGGTGATGTGGGTGGCGAAGGCCATCCGCGCGAGTCGCTTGTCCTCGGCCGTCGCATCCGCCGGCGCCCGCGAGAGATCGGAGCCCATATGCACGAGCCGCTGCAGGGCCTCGGGCAAACGGGTGCCGATCGTGTGGAAGTGGATCGGCAGCCCGCAGCCGTCGATGACTTCCCAGAGCGGATTCCACGACGGATCCCACAGTGGTTTGAGGTCGGGCGAGTTCGCGATGTCGAGACCTCGCACGACGCCGCGCTTGGCCACGCGCTCCACCTCGGCGATGGCGGCCTCGATCGGATGATTGGGAATCGACGCGAGGCCCGCATAGCGCTCGGGATGCGTCGCGCAGAACTCCGCGAGCCACTCGTTGTAGATGCGCATGACCTCGACCGTCGCCTCGGGATCGTTCATGCGACCGGTGGCGCCGAGAATGCCGTAGAGCACCTCGGCCTGGACGCCGTCGCGGTCCTGGTCCTTCAGCCGCAGATCGGGATCGGAAAGGCGTCGGATGCCCTTCTTGCCGTCCTCGTAGAGTCCGGTCTCCGCCATGCGGTCGGCGCGGTGAATACGACCCGGCACGTACTCACGCCCCGCGGAGCCCATGCCGTTGACGAGCCCGAGATTGGCGCCTTTCTTCGTCACCCACGTCTTGCCCTTCGGGCCGTCGATGGCGTGCGGCATGCGATCGCGCATGCCGGCGTCGGCGCGCGTCAGGAAGAGGTCGGTCGGCAGCCAGCAGAGGTCAAGGTGACAGTCCGCGGAGATCATGTCGTAGCGCATGAGTCCCTCCAGCGCGCGAATGATAACCTAGCTGCCATCTCCGGGCGGGTCGATGTTCCCACCCTCGAAGACTCACGCCGTCGCGCGGCGGCGGCCGTCGCCGCGAGCATAAAAGGAAGGGCCGCCGGCTAAGACCGGCCGGCGACCCTCCATTCCGACTCGACGACGAGGTCGGCGCTACGGGTTGAAGCCGATTGACTGCTGAATGGGATAAAAGCGGAGCTTGAGCAGGCGATTTCCGAAATTGTCATACTGCCAGAGGTAGTCTTTCGTCGAGTCGTCGAAGAGAAACTGTCGCGTATCACACACGCCGTCACTCGGAACGCTCGTGTCGAGGCACACCGTCAGCAATTGCTTCGTGACGTTCACCCACTTTGGTTTGCCGGGATCGCGATTCCCGCTGATCGTGATCGTGCTTTCGAGCGAGCAGACTTCCTCGAGCGTCACCTTGTCGACCTGGCAGGTGGTCAGGTTCGCGCCGCCACCTGGCTTTCCTGCCAGTGCCAGCCATACTTGATACTCCGCAACGCCGGTGTTCAGGGGATCAGGATCGGGAAGAACGAAGCTCGCATCCCCGTCGAGGCAGAATCCGTCGACGACCTGGAAGTCGTACGTCGTGCCGCCGTTCGTCAACATGATGCGGCAGTCGACATTCCCTCGTACGGTGTTCAGCGGTGCGATGATCGTGTGCCGGTTCGACGTGTTGGAATCCGGTGGGCGGTTGTTCGGCGGGACAGCGATGATGTTGAGGTTGTAGTGCGTGCCGTTCGGCGTATCGCCGGCGGTAGCAACGCGTGGCGCCACTCCGGCGAGCAGCGCAAAGCCAAGCGACGCCAGAGCGATGGCGCGGCCGATCGTCATAATACGGTTCCTCCCGTTCCGGTTTGCTGGCCCAAGTGAGCCAGTTCACCCCAGGGCACAGGACGTGCCACGCGCTGAAGTCATATGTGACGAGCGGTTGCTGGACGCGGCATTCCCGTAGGACCGTCACGCTGCCGACACATTTGCCCCGGACGGCACGCCAATCTTGTCGAGTGGCGCGGCTCGGCGAGAACGTGGACGAGGACCGACCGGCGCTTAGAGCCCGCGCCAGTAGCGGCGGCCGTCGAGCCGCACGATGCGGCCGAAGCCCGGCGCCTGGAAGTGGCCGGCGGCGACGAGGATCTGCTCGCGCTCCAGACGGTCGACGAGCGCACGCCGGGTCTGGCGCGTCAGCTCGGGATCCATATCGGCGCGCGAGACCCAGTCCGGCTCCTGGATCTGCACCGGACTGTGCGCGGCGTCGCCGAGCACGAGAGCGCGCTCGCCGCGCGACGTGATGAGGATGCTCATATGGCCCGGAGTGTGGCCGGGCGTCGGCATCGCGGTCAGCGTGCGGGTCAGGCTGTGCTCACCGTCCATGAACTCGACCAGGCCAAGATCCGCGAGCGGCCACACGCACGTCGGCGCGTTCGGAAAGCGCGTCGGCTGCACGTCGGGCCGATGACAGGCCTCCCAGTCCTTCGTGCTCACCCAGTAGCGCGCGCGGGGGAACGTCGGGACCCAGCGGCCGCCGGCGTCGCTGAGATTCCAGCCGACGTGATCGCGATGCAGATGCGTCATGATCACCATGTCGATCTCGTCGGGACGCACGCCGTTGGCGGCGAAGTCGCGCAGGAGCGTGCCCCACGGGACGTCCGGCGTCTCCTTCGGGCGTGGCCCGAGGCCCGTGTCGATCAGGATCGTGCGGCCGTCGGCGCGAATCAGGTACGAGCCCAGGTTGAAGCGGACCTTGTGCTCGTCGGTGAGGTGCGATTCGTGCCCGCGCCACTCGTCCTCCGGAATGGTCGGGAAGAAGTTGCAGAGGTCGAACTCCAGCATGCCATCCGAGAGCATCATGATCTCGACATCGCCGACCCGAACAGTCTTGCTGCCCATCGCGTCTCCGGAGACGGAGCCGGGTCCCATCTCTCTCAGGCCACCCACGGTGACCGTGCACACAGCGCTCCGATACAGCGATATGATATCGTCACCGGCGATGAGCGGCATCGTGTTCAACCCGATGGATCCCGCGTTCGTCGCCGATCCGTATCCGACGTATCATCGCCTGCGCGCCGAGGATCCCGTCCACAAGAGCCCTATGGGCTTCTGGATCCTCACACGGTACGACGACGTGGTGGCCGCATTGCGCGATCCGCGGCTGGCGAAGGAAGCCATCGCCGCCTTCGTGGCCGCGCGTTTCGGGGCGCCGGTGCCGATCACCGGGCTGTCGATGCTCGACCGCGATCCGCCGGATCACACGCGATTGCGCGGTCTCGTGAGCAAGGCGTTCACGCCGCGCGTGGTCGAGGGTCTGCGGCCGCGCATCCAGCAGATCGTGGACGGCCTGCTCGATCGCGTGCGCGATGCCGGCGCCATGGATCTGATCGACGAGTTCGCCTACCCGATTCCGGTCAACGTCATCTGCGAGATGCTCGGCGTGCCGGTGGAGGATCACGAGCGCTTCAAGGGCTGGAGCCTCGACCTCGCGCGCGGCCTCGATTCGATCCTGCTGCCCGTGGACTCCGAGATCCCGAAGCGGAGCGTCGCCTCACGCTCCGCGCTCGCGGACTACTTTCGCGAGCTGATCGCCCGCCGTCGCTCGTCGCCGCGTCCCGATCTGCTCTCCGGCTTGATCGCCGCCGAAGAGGCGGGCGACAAGCTCAGCGAGACCGAGCTGCTCGCGACGTGCATCCTGCTGCTCGTCGCCGGTCACGAGACCACCGTCAACCTCATCGGTAACGGCACGCTGGCGCTGCTCCGACATCCCGATCAGCTCCGCCGGCTGCGCGACAATCCCGCGCTGATCGGGACGGCCGTCGAGGAGCTGCTGCGCTTCGATGGACCGGTGCAGCGCACGGCCCGCATTCCCAGCGAGGACGTGGTCATCGACGGCCACGCGATCGCCAAGGGTGAGATGGTGATGCCGTTCATCGGTGCCGCCGACCGCGATCCCGCGCATTTCCGCGACCCGGATCGCCTGGATATCGGCCGCACCGACAACCGCCACATCGCGTTCGGCTTGGGGATCCACTTCTGCCTTGGCGCTCCGCTGGCGCGGCTCGAAGGTCAGATCGCCATCAACACGCTCGTGCAGCGCCTCCCGAAGCTCGCCCTCGCCACCGAGAGTCCGGAGTTTCGCCAGAGTCTCACCCTGCGCGGGCTCGCGTCCTTGCCGGTGAGGTTCTGACCAGCTCGTAGCTGCGGCGCCGTTCTTGCTGTCCACCTGACTCGTCCGTGTCTCGGTCGAGCTCACGGCAAGTTCGTAGCCGAAAGGGTCATCCGTTTGCCACGTGTTCTGGTCTTCGCTGTCCTGCTCCTGACCCTTGCCGTCCCGGTCGCCAGCCCGGCACAGGAGCCCGAGTCGAAGATCCTCGACTGGGAGAGCGGCAAGAACAAGAGCTACCTGATCCCGGCCCTCGAGATTCCCGCCTTCAATCTCGGCCTGAACGCCGTCGATCGGCTGCTCTTTCCGGACTCCCCCGACTACGACGTGACCTGGGACACGATCTCGCGCAATTTTCAGTCGACGCCCGAGTTCGACAAGGACCCGTTCAGCGTCAATCAGATCGGGCATCCCTACCAGGGCAGCGTGTACTACGGTCTCGCGCGCTCGGCCGGCCTCGGCTACTGGGAATCGCTCCTGTACACGGCCGCCGGCAGCTACATGTGGGAGATCGCGGGCGAGACGACGAAGCCGTCGATCAACGACCTAGTCTCCACCGGTATCGGCGGATCATTCGTCGGCGAGGCGCTCTTCCGCATGTCGAGCCTTCTGCTCGAGGGCGGTGGCGAGAGCCCGGGATTCTGGCGTGAGCTCGGCGCCGCGGTCATCTCGCCGCCGACGGGCCTGAACCGCTGGATGTTCGGCGAGCGCTTTCGCCCGGTCTTCCGCAGCCACGACCCCGCGATCTTCCTCCGCTTCCGCATCGGGTTCACGCTCACCACCGACATCCAGACCGGCGGCCTCCTCGCCGAGCCCAACGAGCAAGAAGGCAACGCCGAGTTCCAGATGATCTACGGCCTGCCCGGGAAGCCGGGGTACCAGTACAAGCGGCCCTTCGACTTCTTCCTCTTCGAGTTCACGGCCGTGCCCAATGCCTCCACCGCCGCCGACGCCATCGAGAACGTCACCATCCGCGGGCTGCTCGCCGGCACCGGCTACGAGTGGGGCGAGAACTATCGCGGTGTGTGGGGCCTCTTCGGTGGTTACGAATATCTCTCGCCCCAGGTCTTCCGGCTGGCCGCCACGAACCTGGCCGTCGGCACCGTCGCGCAGTGGTGGCTGACGCGGACGCTGGCGCTCCAGGGGACGGTGCTCGGCGGCGCCGGATTCGGAGCGGTCGGAACTGTCGGTGATCGCGACGAGCGCGACTATCGCTACGGTGTCATCCCGCACGTGCTCGGCGGGCTTCGGCTGATTGCCGGCGACACGGCGATGCTCGAAGTTCAGGGCCGTCAATACTGGGTCGTCGGCGTCGATGCCGGGGGGTCGCCGAGTGGCGAGGCTTCGGGCCACGAGTCGGTCAATCGCTTCGGTACCGGCCTGACGGTGCGTGTCTTCGGTCCGCATGCGCTGAGCCTGTCCTATCTGATCACCGCGCGCGATGCGCGAGTCAGCGGACGGGACCGCCACCAGTTCGTCGAGACGTTGACGTTGTCTTACAACTTCCTCGGCCAGCGCCGGTTCGGCGCTGTCGACTGGCGCCCGGGAGAGATCGACCGCTGAGCACGACCTGAGCCGGGGCCGGGTAGAATGCGGGGCATGCCATCGGACCCCGCCCCCCGCCAGCTCCAGCTCGTGACCGATGTTCCCGACCGCGCCATGGTCGTCTTTGCCCATCCCGATGACGCGGAGATCGGCTCGGGCGGCGTCGTCGCGAAATGGATCGAGGCGGGGTGCGAGGTGGCCTACGTCCTCTGCACCAACGGCGATGCCGGCACCGGCGAGCGGTCGCTCACGCCGGCCCAGCTCGCCGCCAGGCGCGCCGAGGAGCAACGCGCGGCCGCCGATGCCATGGGCGTGAAGCACCTCGTCATGCTCGGCTACCCGGACGGGTTGCTCGAGGACACGCGCGCCTTCCTCGGCGACGTGGTCCGCGCCATCCGCCAGTATCGGCCGCACACGGTGTTCGTCCACGATCCATATCGCATCAAGAACTTCCAGCACCGCGACCATCGCAAGGCCGGCCTCACCACCACCGACGCCGTCTATCCGTTCGCGCGCGACCATCTGCACTTTCCCGAGCAGATCACGCAAGAAGGCCTGGCGCCGCACAAGGTGCGAGAGCTGTGGTACTGGGGCGCGGACGAGCCGAACATCATCGTGGATGTCACGGAGGCGATCGAGCGGCAGATCGCCGCCCTCGTGCGCCACGAGAGCCAGCTGCCCGGCTTCAACGTCGCCGACGGCGAGACGATCGCCGTCCGTGTCCGGCGCGGCGCCGGCGAGCTGGCGCGCGGCCACGGCTTCGAGTACGGCGCCGTGTTTCGACGCATGATCGCGCGGCGCTGAGCGCCGCGAGGAGGAGAGCATGTCGCTCCGCGGCCGTCTGCACGACCCGGTGCCCGTCACGGCGCCGCTCGTCCTGAATCCCCTCATGGCGCGCATGGCCGAAGCCGCCGGCTTCACGGCCGGCTATCTCGGCGGCGGCGCCACCGGCTACCTGAAGGTGGCGCTGGAGGCGAATCTCAACCTCACCGAGATGTGCCAGGCCGCCGTCGACATCGGCGCCGTCTCGTCGTTGCCGCTCATCCTCGACGGCGCGTGCGGCTACGGCGACCCGATGCACATGCACCGCACGATCGGCATGGCGGAGGCGGCCGGCTTCGCGGCCATCGAGATCGAGGACCAGCTGGTTCCCAAGCGCGCGCATCATCACGTCGGCATCGAGCACATGATTCCGATGGAGCTGATGGCGGCCAAGGTGAAGGAGGCCGTGGCGGCGCGGCGGCGCTCGGAGTTCCTGATCATCGGCCGGACGAACGCCGTGCGGGCGAGCACGCTCGACGATGCCCTCCGGCGCGGCGAAGCCTATCGGCGGGCCGGCGCCGACGTCGTCCTCCTGTCGATGGCGCACACCGCCGAGCAGCTGCGCACGATCGCCGAGCGACTCGGCGGGCCGCTCATGTACCTGACCGGCCGCAACGGTCTGGCCGGCCTTGGCATGAGCCTGAAGGACCTCGGCACGCTCGGCTACAAGATCGTCGCCGACCCGTCCACGCCGCTGTGGGCGGGCTACGCGGCGTGGAAGAAGGTCTACGCGGAGCTCGCCGACGACTTCGGCGCGCGCGCGGGCAAGACCGACTGGACGCCGGTCGAGCGCGAGGTGCTCGACGTGATCGGCATCGAGACGCTTCTGGCCGTGGAGCGGGCGACCGTCGAGAAAGGCAACGCGTGATGGCTGTCGAGATCGGTGTCCTCATTCCGACGCGCGAGGTGGTGATGTCGGGCCGACCAGAAACGGCGCCGCTGCTGACGATGGCCGAGCACGCCGAGGCGGCGGGCTTCGACTCGGTGTGGATCGGTGACTCGATCACGGCACGGCCGCGGCATGAGCCGCTCACCCTCATGGCCGCCATCGCCGCTCGCACGCAGCACGTGAAGATCGGCAGCGGTGTATTGCTGCCCGCCCTGCGAAATCCCGTCGTGCTCGCGCACGCCGTGGCCACGCTCGATCGCGTGGCGGAGGGGCGCATCATCCTCGGCGCCGGCATCGCGGCCGACACGCCGGCCATCCGCGCCGAGTTCACGGCTGCCGGCGTGCCGTTCGAGCGGCGCGTCGGGCGATTCCTCGAGACGCTCGATATGTGCCGACGACTGTGGACGCGGGACCACGTGAGCTTCAGCGGCAAGCACTTCACGCTCGACGACGTCACGGTCGAGCCGAAGCCGCATCGCCCGGGCGGCCCGCCGATCTGGATCGGCGGCAGCGGACCGACGGCGCTCCGCGAGGCCGCGCGCTTCGACGCGTGGTTTCCGACGGGGCCGAGCGTGGAGTTCTTCGCCGAGAATCTTCCGCGCGTGCAGGCGGCCGCGCGCGAAGCCGGGCGTCCGGCCGGCGCGGTGGCGGGGGCCGCCTACGTGACGCTCGCGCTCCATCCCAATCGCAGTGGCGCCGAGGCGCGCTTGCACAAGTTCCTCGAGGACTACTACGCGGCGCCGGCGAAGATGATCATGGCGCGCCAGGCCACCTACGCGGGACCGATCGACGGCTGCGTGGAGTGGCTCCAGCGCTGGGTCGCGGCGGGCGCGCGTCATCTCGCCCTGCGCTTCGCCGGCGGCGATCAGCTGGCGCAGGTCGGCGAGGCTGCTTCAACGCTGCTGCCGCGACTCAAGGATTGAGGAGGCGAGACACGCGATGGCGCTGACCCGGATCGATCACGTGATGATCTGTGTTCCGGATCTGAAGGCCGGCATCGAGACGTACCGGCGGCTCGGCTTCGACGTCCACTACGGCGGCGTACACCCCGGCGGCGGCACCGAGAACGCCATCGCGTTCTTCGAGGACGATTACCTCGAGCTGCTGAGCATTCGCCCGGGTGAGCAGGCGCAGGCCGGCGCCGCGCTGGTGGAGTTCATCGCGCGAGGGGGCGGGCTCCGGTACCTGGCGGTGCAGAGCGACGACCTCGCGGGCGACGTGAGCGCCATGCGTCGACGCGGCGTCGAGGTGAGCGACCCGACGGACGGCGCGCGTCAGACACCGGCGGGGACCGAGCTTCGGTGGCGCGCTGCGCGGCTCGGCGCCAGCCATGCGCTTCCGATCTTCTTCATCGAGCACGTCACGTCGCTGGCGGAGCGACGGCGGCAGGTGCCGCACCCGATCGAGCATCCAAACGGCGTGCTGCGCCCGGAGCGCGCGTACATCGCCGTTGCGGACGTCGCGAAGGCGGCGGACGTCTATGCGCGGGTGCTCGGCATGCCCCTGCCACGGATCGAGCGCGGCACGGTGATCAAAGCCAACATGGCCGTGTTCAATGTGGGGCCGACTGGCCTGACGGTCGCGGAGCCGGTGGAGCCGGGCCCGGCCGCCGACGCGCTCGCCAACCGTGGGCCCGGTCCATTCCAGGTGCTCTTCCGCACGCGAAGCATGGATGCCGCCGAACGCTGGATGCGTGAGCACGGCGTGCCGACGCCCGCGCGCGGTATCCGCAACACCGGCGAGCGCGCGATGCTCGTCCCCCCGTGCGACGCCTGCGGCGTGTCGATCGGTCTCGCGGGCCCGGCCGTCCCATGACGAGACGAGCCCTGCTGCTCGCCTGCGTCGCGCTGCTCCTGGCGCCGTCGGTTGCCTCCGCGCAGGCGGCGCGGCTCACGCTGGCGAACGAGTATCCGGCGACGTCCATCCAGGGCGAGGCGGACGCGCGATTCGCGCGCGCCGTGGCCGAGCGCTCCGGCAAGCGCATCGAAATCGTCCACGCCTATGACGCCGCCGCCGGCGTTCGCTCGAAAGACATGATCGATGCCGTCGCGCGCGGCGCGGTGCCGATCGGCAACGCGTATATGGGCGCGCTCGGCGCCGTCGATCCGGTCTTCCTCCTGCCATCGCTGCCGTTCCTGGCCACGACGCCCGAGCAGGGGCGCGCGCTCGCCGACGTCGCGCGGCCCGCGTACGAACGTGTCCTCGCACGGCACAACCAGCGATTGCTCTTCCTGTCGCCGTGGCCGGCCGCGGGGCTCTGGGCGAACAAGCCGATCGACAGCGTGGACGCGCTGAAGGGGCTGCGTCTGCGGACGGCCGACGGCAGTGGCGTTCTCGCCTTCAAGGCCGCCGGCGCGGTGCCGGTGCAGGTCTCGTTCGTCGACGCGATCCCGCAGCTGAAGGCCGGCCAGCTGGACGCGGTGCTCTCGTCAGGCGACGGCGGCGCGGGCGCGCGGCTGATGGAGGTTCTCCATCACTTCACCGCCATCGAGTACGCGGTGACGATGAGCATGGTGACCATCAACAACGACGCGTGGGCCGCTCTCGAGCCGGCATGGCAGGAAGCCATGCTCGCCGCCGCCGCCGATACCGAGGCCTCGCAGTGGCAGGTCATGCAGACGCGCGTGGAGGAGAACTATGAGCGCATGCGCGCGGCCGGCGTCGCGATCACCACCGCGCTCCCACCCGACTTCCAGCAGACGCTGCGCGCGGCCGGGCAGGTGGCCGTGGACGACTGGATGCAGCGCATGGGACCGGCCGCCACGCCCATTCTCGACGCCTATCGCCGGCGGCTCGGGCGCTGACGCTCAGAGCTCGAACGTCTTGACGTACACGCCCGGCGAGCCCGGGGCGTGGCGCATGTGCGTGCGCATGCGCTCGTTCACCGGCTCGGCGTCGCGCTGCGCGTTCCACGCCGCGCTCTCCGAGACTTTCGGGTGCTCGAACTCGTAAACCGTCATGTAGCTCGGGGTGCCCTCGATGGCCCGGAAGCGCCTGCCGCGAATGACGCCGGGCACCTTCTCGTAGTTCGGCACGTAGATGGTGTTGTACCAGACGTTCCACTCGGCATCGACCTCGCGCGGCACATCCATGCGGCCAATCTGGAGCGCGGGCGCCATTGGACTCTGAGCGATGGCGGTCGTCGGCGCCGCCGGGTGCACGAGCGTGTAGACGTTGCGAATGAAGCTGGTGGCGACGGTGGCGGGCCCGGCGCGCTTCGTCCACTCGCTGGGGTGCGCCGCCAGCTTCTTGTACGCGTCGGTTTGCAGCACGGCGACGCTGTCGAGCTCGTACACGGCCAGATGCTTGGGACCGCCCTTGACCGCCTCGTAGCGCGCCGCGCTGAGAAAGCCCGGCACGGAGAGTCGCTCCGCCAGATGTTCCTCGTTGTACCAGCGGTTGAACTCCTTCTCCTTGTCGGAGGGGACGTCCGCCCAGACCATCAACAGACCGCTACCCTTTCGGTTCGCCATGCGCGACTCCTTTCGAGGCGCCCATGGTACAAGAATCCTCACGATGAAACCCGCGGTGAGCCTGGTGGCGGTGGCGGGGCGCCGGCGCGCGACGCTGGAGCTGGCAGCACGGCTCGAGCGTGAAGGCTTCGGCGGGATCCATTGCCCGAGCCCGGGCGACGGGCTGGCGCTCTGCGAGGGGCTGGCACTCGTCACGCGCGAGATCGCCTTTGGCACGAGCATCGCGCACATCTACACGCGACACGCGTTCGAGTATGCGCAAACGGCGGCGGTGATCCATGAGCTCTCAGGCGGACGCTTCCGCTTCGGCATCGGTGTGAGCCACGGACCCGCGCACGAGCGTCTCGGCCTCCGGCCGGGGAAGCCGCTCGACGACATCCGGAGCTTCGTGGCCGACGTGAGGGGCTATGCGCCGCAGGTCGGCGCCATCCCGCCCATCACCCTCGCCACGCTGCGCCGCCGGATGGTGGCGCTGGCCGGTGAGATCGCCGACGGCGCGGTGTGGGCCAATGCTGCGCGCTCACACATGGCGGAGTCGCTGCGCGCGTTGCCGGCGGCCGCCCGCGAGAAGCCAAGCTTCTTCATCGGCGACATGGTGCCGACGTGCATCGACGACGACCGCGCGGCGGCGGCGGCGGTGATGCGAAGGACGCTGACGTCGTACGTGAAGCTGCCGAACTACCAGAACTACTGGATCGAGGCGGGGTACGCGGACGAGATGACGGCCATTCGCGCGGCGGTGGCGCGCAACGATGACGCCGCCGTGCGGGCCGCGATGTCCGACCGCTGGCTCGGCGACGTCACCCTCTTCGGCAGCGCGAAGGCCGTCCGCGACGGCGTGGAGGCCTGGCAAGCGACGGGAGTGCGAACCGTCATCCTGGTGCCGTCGTCGACGCGCGGCGGTCAGATGGTGGCGTTCGAGGAGCTGATCGCCGCGTACCGCTGAGGTGCTACTTCAGTCGTGCGCGCGCCGCCTTCCGCTTGTTCAGCATCGACGTCTGCTTGCGCAGCATTCGCGTGAGGCTCTTCACTTTCCGCTGTGTCCGAGCGATGCTGACGTCCATCTTGGCTCTGCGCCTGCGCAGCGTGCGAGCCGCTTTCGTGGTCGCTGCCATCATCAATCCTCCCCTTGGCGGATGAGCTGCACCGCGATCTTGACGCCGATTTTCTCATCCGAGGGAGGCCGGCCGGAAGTTTTCAGAGCCACCGGGCTTTGCGAAATCGGTAGAAGAGGTAGATGTCGAGCAGCGCCATGACGCCGAGCACGATCGGGTAGCCGAGCGGCGAGCGAATCTCCGGCATGTGCTCGAAGTTCATGCCGTAAATGCCGGCGATCATGGTCGGCACCGCGATGAGCGCGGCGTACGACGCGAGCCGCTTGGTGACCTCGTTCTCGTGGATCTGCAGCAGCGAGAGATTCACCGACATGGCGGTCGTCGACATGTCGCGAATCGAATCGATGCGCTGGCTGATCCGGAAGAGGTGATCGTAGACGTCCCGAAAATATTCCTGCATGCCCGCGCACACCTGTGGCACGCGGCCGCCGAGCAGCTTGCCCGTCGACTCCAGCAGCGGCTCCACGGCGTGATTCAGCACGACGAGCTTCTGCTTGAGCGCGTACAGCGCCTCGATCTTCTCGCGGTAATCGCCCCCGGCGAAGATGCGCGTCTCCACGTCTTCCAGCTCGGCCTCGAGCGCGCTCAGCACCGGGAAGTAGCGATCGACCACGGCGTCCATCAGGGCATAAAGGACGTAGCCGGCGCCGTGCCGCAAGAGCTCCGGCTCCCGCTCGCACCGCGCGCGCACGGGCGCGAACCCTCGCTGGCTGCGACTGCGCACCGACAGCACGTAGTTCCGACCGACGAAGACGTTGACCTCGCCGACCTTCAGCTGGCGGTCGACGATGTCGACGGCGTGGAGCACGACGAAGAGCGAGTCGCCGTACTCCTCGAGCTTCGGCAGCTCGTGACCGTGGCGGGCGTCCTCGACGGCCAGCTCGTGCAGGTCGAACTCGTGCTGCATCTCCTCGAGCTCGGTGGCCTCGGGCTCGTAGAGCGCCACCCAGACGAAGCAGTCGCCGCGACAGACATACTTCGAGATCTCGCTCTTGCCGATGTCGCCGAGCTTCCGGCCATCCTGGTAGGCAGCGCAGTTGACCAGCATGCATCCACTTTATCCGCTGCGCCCGGCGCCACGCCGCAGAGAAAATTCAGCGGCGAGCGCGCCACTCCCGGATCTGCCCCGCGTGCTCCCGGTAATGACCGGGGCCGGCGCCCGTGAAGAGCTCCCGCACAGCGCTGCCTGGCGCCCAGTGCTCGTCGGGCACAGCGGCGGCGGCGGCGAGAAAATCCTGGTGGGACGCCGCCAGCTCCGCCCGCACGTCGGCCAGCTTCACGCCGGTCCTGGCGTCGACGAACCGCGCGTTCCAGGCGTCGAAGTCGTCATACGAGACGCCGTCCGGGTAGGGCGGCTGGCCGCGCACGATCCGCTGCAGGGCGGGAATCATCTCACGATGCCAGCCGGAGATGTGCACCAGGATCTCGCGGGCGCTCCACGTGCCGAGCCACGGCTCGGTCATGCGGGCGTCCGGAACGCCATCGATCGCCTTGTGCAGCTCGGTGTACGCGGCCTCGGCGTCGCTCAGCAGCACCTGCTTGTCGTCCATCGCGGCCTCCCTCGAATGGAGATGACTGCGATGGATAGAACCCCGCTCGACGTCACCCGTGAAACCGTCAGGCACACCATTGCCGAGGCCCGTCGTCCGTGTAGCCGCACTGCTCGCAGGGGCTGAAGTAGTGGGTGGCGGGCGGCATGGCGACGGCGAGACGCAGGGAGTTCTCGGTGCCGACGGTGCGGATGTGGTGCACGGTGCCGCGCGGGACCCAGACGATGTCGTCCTTACGCGCGTCGACGACCACGCCTCCCGTGAGCTCCCACTGAAGCTCGCCGGCCATGACCACCCACCACTCGTCGAACTCCGCGTGCCAGTGCGGGCGGTTGCCGCCGCCCGGGCGGTTGGCGATCAACGTCACGAGCTGACGCTCGTCCTGGATCACGCGGCGTGACCACGGCGGTGGCCCGAGCCGCGCCGCCAGCTCGGCCACCCGGGTGCGCAAGGCGTTCGGTCCCTCGGCACTCGCGGCCTTCGGCGGCGTCGGACCCGTCGCAAGCTGGGTGATCGTGATGGTCGCGCTCATCCTGGCCGCACCCAGCCGCCGTGCACGGGATGGTGCGAGCAGATGAACTCGAGAAACGCCGGCCGGCCGGCGGCGTTCTCCTTGAACGCGCGCTCGAAGGCGGGGATGATCGCCGCCGGCTCGGTGACGTCCTCGGCGTGGAAGCCGACGGCGCGCGCCATGGTGGCCATGCACGCGCTGCCGTGATCGGAGACCTTCCACGTGTACGGGTCGTGGCCGGCGCCCCAGAATCCCGGCCCGTAGCCGGAATAGCCCCCGTTGTTGATGTGCACGGTCGTGATGCCGAGCTTGTAGCGCGCGACGGCCTCGAAGTTGCCCATCATGTAGCAGACGCCGGCGTCGCCCGTCACGTGCACGCACTGCCGCTCGGGGAACGCGAGCTTCGCGGCGACGGCGCCGGCCAGGCTGAAGCCGAGTGTCGACACGTTGCCCCAGCCGAGATAGCCGCGGGGGATCTGGGCCTCGTACACCGTGCTCGTCTGATCGCGCGTGTTGCCGGAATCCGCGGTGAGGAATGAGCGCTGCGGATCGAGCACCTTCATGAGGTCGCCGAACACGCGATAGGGATTGAGCGGCGTCTCCTCGGACTCGAGCCAGGGGCGGAACTTCGCCAGGAACTCCTCCTTCTTCGCGCGCACCTCCTCGGCGGGATTCTTGCGTCCGCCGCCACGCCGGGACAGCTCGTCGATCAGCGCCTGGAGCGTCAGCTTGGCGTCGCCGATGACGGCGTGCTTCGTCTCGTAGCTACGATTGATGTCGAGCGTGTCGACCGTGCACTGCACGATGATCTTTTTGCCGGGGTCGGGGATCGCGTGGCTGAAGCGATTCGGGAACAAGCTCGAGCCGATCGAGAACAGCACATCGGCGTTGCGCAGATAGTGCTCGGCCAGGGAGCCACGCACGCCGACCGAGAGCGGGTGGTTCTCGGGAAACGCGCTCTTGCCCTTGAGCGTCGTGAGCACAGGGACTTGCGCCAGCTCCGCGAAGCGCCGCAGCTCGGCCGTCGCGTCGGCGTAGAGCACGCCCTCGCCGATATAAAGGAGAGGGCTCTGCGCGGCCTGGAGCGTCCGCACCGCGGCCGCCACGTCCTCGGGATCCGGGGCCGAGCGCCAACCCTTCACGGGCGTGTACGGATGTTCGTCGGGGTCGTACTCGCCGAGATCACGGGGGATGATCAACAAGCCGGGCCCGGGCCGGCCCGAGCGCAAGTGAGTGAAGGCCCGGCGCGTGTAGTCGGGCACGAGCTCCGGCCGGTCGATCTGACCGATCCACTTCGTGACCGACCGGAACGCCTCGGCCATGTCGAAGTGCGTGTGCCGCGTGGCGCCCGGGCTCACGCCTTCGGCGATCACGAGCAGCGGCGACGAATCCTCCCAGGCCTGCGCGATGGCGCCATAGGCCATCTGCAGCCCGGCCGCGTTCAGATTGGCCATGACCGTGCACACGCCGATTTGCTTGCCGCACGTCACGCGCGAGTAGGCGTCGGCCACCGCCACCGCGAAGCGCTCCTCGCCCATCATGAGGATCGGCACGCCTTCCTCGCCGAGCGCGTTGTTCACGTGGTTGGTGGGATAGCAGCTGACCCACGGGATGCCTTCCTGCTTCAGGATTCGCGCGAAGCCGTTCGCCGCCTTGATCTTCATCGGGAGTCCTCTCTCACGCGAGCTCGATGTCCGCGCTCATGGCGATCGTCCCCTCCGGCGTCACCGCCCAGCACTCGCATCCCTTGGCGCTCGGCCGTCCGCGCAGCTCGAACGGCGCCGTGTCGAAGAGCGGCGCGCGTGCCTGCGTCGCGTAGGCGACGACGCGGCGGCCGGGGTTGTGGTCGCGCGCGAAGTCGACCAGCAGCGTCGTCGTGAGTGGGCCATGGACCACCAGCCCGGGATAGCCCTCGACCTCGGTCGCCCACGTGCGGTCGTAGTGGATGCGATGACTGTTGAACGTCAACGCCGAGAAGCGGAAGAGCAGCACCGGGTCCGGCTCGATCGTCGCGCGCCACGGCACGTCGGTCGGCGCCGGCTCACGCCGCGGGGCCTGGTTGCGCTCGCCGGCCTTTACTTCTTCGCGGAAGACGGTGCGTCGCTCGTCCTCGACGGCGAGGACGCCGTCGGCGCCGGAGATGCGGCTGACGACCGTCGAGAACACGAGCGTGCCGGTCCCGCCCGTCTTGGCCGTCAGGTCGGTGAGCTCCATCTCGCGGTGCACGCGCTCACCCAGCCGGAGCGGCCGGTGCACCCGCACGCGCTCGCCGGCGAACATTCGTCGCGGAAACGGCATCGGCGGCACCACGCCGGTGTCGCGCGGGCTGCCGTCCGGGCGCAGCTCGGCGCCGGTGAAGCGCGGCAGGAAGTAGAGCAACAGCCAGCTCGGCGGCAGGGGATCGCCGTCGCGGAGCTCGGGCTCCGCGCGGCCGAGCGCGAGGCGCAGCAGATTGGCGGGCAGCGCAGTGAGCACGTCGGTCGCCGCCTGCTTCCGACCGACGTGCGCTTTGAGATCGTCGAGCATGCTAGTCGGTGAGCGCGCGGTAGAACTCGATCTCCACCCCGCCCTCCGTCAGACCTTCCTTTTGCCGCCGCTCTCGGTATTGCGCGAGATGGGGCGCCTTGGTGTGCGCGTCGAACGCGGCCTGGTCCTTGTACTGCTCGTAGAACAGGAACAGCTCCGGATCCTTCGTCGAGCGGTGCGGCCGGTACACGAGGCAGCCCGGCTCATTCTTCCGCACGACGCCGGCCTGCTCCTTCAGCATCGCTGCCAGCGCATCACCCTTGCCCTTCGCCGCCCGGATCTTTGCCACGACGGTCACGACGTCAGCCATTGAAAGGTCTCCTTTTGTGGTGTGGCGAGAATATGCGAACCGGCCGCGGCCCGCACTATCGATGATTTCCGGTGAACGCGGCAGCCATGCGTGCCGCCAGGCCCTTGGCGCCATAGCACCGGAATCGAAATTCGCCATCCACGTGCTCGACCACCACGATGCCGGTGACCCAACCGAACTGGTAGCGCACCGCTCGGATGGTCGTGACGGGCACGTTGACAGGTTCCAGCCCGGCGTGGACGACGCGATTGACGCGATTCGGTGAAAACGAGACGCCGGCCGGCGACACTGACAGCGTACCGCCCACCCACAGGCCGCCGTGCTTGCGCTTGAAACGATCGATCGCCGAAAGTGCGACGGCCGGAAAGACGCTGGAAGGCGTGGCGCTCGGGACGAACGCGTTGACGACCTTTCGAACGTTCAGGCTCGCCGATCGTGTCATGCCGGCTTGCGGCCCCAGACGAAGATGTGCAAGCGGCCGGCGACGATCGGGCCCTGCGTCCCTTGCTGGCGGAAGGTGTCGAGCCACCGCCGAGCCTCGACCTCGCTGACCGCGCCGGTTTTCACCGCCGCCTCGGCGCAGCGGTCGGCCATGCTGGCGTAGAAACTCTGGAGATCAGTCTCGACTGGAAAGAACCCGCGCACTCTGACGTCTGCGAGCCCGGCGCGCTGGAAGAGTGACGGCAATCGTCGAACCAGCCAGCCATCGACCGCGGTGGCATCCGAAGCGGCGGCGACGATGCGACGAGTGAGAGCACGGTCAGGATGTGTGAACGCTGTCATGTCGGTGTCGAGGTCGAAGATGCCCAGGCGCCCTCCCGGCCGGAGGACTCGCGCAAGCTCGGGGATCGCGGCCTCACCTCGGGGGACGTGGGAAAGCACGGTCACGCCCAGCACGACGTCGAATGACCGATCCGGAAACGGCAAGCGGAGCACATTGCCTTCGTGAAACTCCACGCGATCGCCCACGCCCGCTTCCTGGGCGAGCTCGCGGGCGATCGCCAAGAGCTCTGAGCTCGGGTCGAGCCCGACCGCGCGCCCACGACTGCCGATGCGTCGAGCGATGTCGCGTGTGACGGCGCCGCTGCCGCAGCCGACCTCGAGAACGTGGTCACCAGCAGTGATGGCGAGTAGCCCGAGATAGGCGTCGCGCGCAGCGACTTCGTCGACGGCCTTTGCGCGACGCTCGAGGCGGGCCGCCAGGTCGCGCGCCCGCTCGCGGCTCGCCGTCGCCGTATCGCGCCAGAGACTATGCTCTCCGTATTCGCTCACGCTCCGGCGTGTCCCTCCTGAAGGTCTCCTTTGGTGGTGTGGCGAGCCTCGTCGTACCGCGTGGAGGCGCCCGCGTCAACCTCGTCGGCCATCGCGCTCAGCGGCCCGCGCGTCTTTTTCGGGCTCGCCTGCTCGTTGGCTGGCTTCGGCGGTGCGGTAGAAGATCAATGGCAGCGAGCTCCTCGATGTAGTCTCCTCGGCGCAAACCGTCTGTCAGACCGCCGCGTCGTGATCGGGAATCTCCAAGTACTCGAAGAATTGTGTCTCGACGAGGTGCAGAGCGGTTCGATCGCCGTGCTTCGCGTCCCGAAACGCCCGCCAGAAGCGGAACACCCGCACCCAACGGAGCGGTCGCACGACGACCGCGAGCGGATTGAACTCGCGGCTGCCGCCGAAAAACTGAAAGACCGTTGCCGACAAGGACCACCACCGCCAGCGACGTCGCTCCGACCAGTTCAAGACCACGGAGCCATGGGGTAATCGCGGCAGGATGCGCTCTTCGATGTACGACTGCCAGAGCGGGCTGTTCGAATAGACGAAGAGCACGCGCTTGCCGGCCGGGCTCCAGAAGATCCATAGAAGAACATGAAGGAGGAGAGCGAAAAGCGCGTACGTAAGCACGAGCAAGATGAGGAGCGGAATGCACAGGATGATGACGAGCGTTACGAGAACGCGCCCGCCGAGCTGACGCGGCTGCTTTATCGCCGTCTCCCTGTTCTGTCCGGATGAGCGCGCCCGCGGACGCGCCGGGCCGGTGTGAAATCCGTGCGCTTGGCCGGCCTTCTCGCGGAATTACCGGTATAGGAATAGAAAGTCAACGCCAGGCGAGCGTTCAGCATTGCGACGAGTTTCATCGTGTCCTGGCGGAGCGGCAATGACAAGGGCTCCGTTCCTGGTCCTCTCTCCACGCCGATGTCGAAGACGCGATCGTGCGCCGCCCTCCACAGCCTTTGCATCGAACGTGGGAGTCTGCGGAGTGCTGTGGCCAGCAGGCGGATTGCGACATCGGGAGGATCGCTCCCGCCCGCGGTTTCAAAGGCGGCGAAGAACGTTCGTTCGCGGCGCCCAGCGTGCAGGACGAGGAGTCGACGCCGGAGGGCCTCGACGAGCGGCGTCAGGTCCGATCGCGACCGGATCTCCAAATCGACGTTCAGATACACCGCGGCAGGCCCTGCTTTCCGTTGGCTCACAGGGTCGCTCTCTCTATTGCTTCTTGCCGCGGTTCGGGTCGCGCTCGAGGAGCGGTTCAGCCGCCATAGAGCTTCCGCTTCGTGAATTCGTAGCAGTCCGCGCAGAACGGCACGAAGTGTGCCATCGCCGTGAACTCTTCATTCCAGGACGCGCCGGGCCGGCGCAGCCAGCTTTCGCACGCAGCGCACCACGCGATCGGTGGTAAGTCACCTTCTTGTTCTGCCCAGAAGAACCCGACACGATTTTCCGTGTCGGCTGCTTCGGCGACATGCATGCACACGAATCGTACAGGCCGGAACCCGTGCTTGCGGCATTCAATCGGGCGATCGTTTCCCACAGCGTCTAGCGCCTGTCGTCAGCTGGCGACGGGGTATGCGGCGCGAGGCTGTCGCGCCTCATCACGACGACGCCAGGCGCTCGATGATCGGCCATAGCGCGTCCGGAGACTCCACGTGGGCGTTGTGGCCGAGCCCAGGGAGAATGACGGGAGCCGGTACGAGCTTACGCAGTTGATCTGCAGTGCACATGGGGTCGTGCTCGCCAGCGGCGAGAATCACGGAAGCACCCGACGCCGCAAGCAGG
>DASTCJ010000014.1:0-10101 GCA_035605575.1 Candidatus Methylomirabilota bacterium | reverse complement strand
GCGTGCGAAGACGTCGAGCGCGCGCCCCGAGCTCAGCGCGTTGGTGGCGCGCGCCAGGGCCGCGTTGGCCGTGGTTTCGAGGCCGGCGAGCGCCGTCATCCGCGCCGCGAGGCGTGTGACCACGCTCGTGAGATCGTCCGGCCCGCGCCCTTTCAGCGTGTCCACGCACTCGGCAATCTCGAGTGCGTTGCCGACCGTGCGCCCGAGCGGGGTGTCCATGTCGGTGAGAAACGCCTCCGTGCGCACGCCGGCGCGGGTGCCGATCGCCACCATCGACGTGGCCAGCGCCCTGGCCTCGGCGGGGTCCTTCATGAACGCCCCGTCGCCGCTCTTCACGTCGAGCACGAGGGCGTTGCTCCCCTCCGCCAGCTTCTTGCTCATGATCGACGCCGAGATGAGCGGGATGCTCTCCACCGTGGCGGTCACGTCGCGCAGCGCGTAGAGGATCTTGTCCGCCGGGACCAGGGTGGATGTCTGGCCGATGATGCTGGTGCCCACCGCGCGCAGCGTGGCCTTGAACTCCTCGATGGTCAGCCCCACCCGGTAGCCGGGTATCGACTCCAGCTTGTCGAGGGTGCCGCCGGTGTGACCGAGGCCCCGGCCGGACATCTTCGGCACCGTCACGCCGCAGGCGGCGGCCACCGGCGCCAGGACGATGGACACCTTGTCGCCCACCCCACCGGTGCTGTGCTTGCCGACCTTGACCCCGGGAAGGTCCGACAGGTCCACCCGGTCGCCCGAGCGGACCATCGCGTCGGTCAGCCAGGCCGTCTCGTCGTCGGTCATGCCCCGCAGGACGATGGCCATCAGGAGCGCCGAGGCCTGGTAATCGGGGATGGCGCCCTTGACGACGCCATCGACGAAGAAATCGATGGCCTCGCGCGGCAGCGCCCCACCGTCGCGCTTGCGCGCTATGACATCGACGAACTGCATGAGGGAGGCTTTTCCGCCGGAGCCCGGGGGGCCTGGACGGAGGCCCAGTATACAAGGCAAAAACAGGGCGGAACCCGTAAAGGCAGAGCGCTTCGGATTCGATACCTGTATCGAAGCGTGGATAGACCATCCGAGCGCCCGGATGGCCGCTCTCCAGACGTGACGACGGCTCAAGCCACCCCACCGCAGCCCGCGCAACGGCAGCCAATGCCGGTCGAGCAGAGCCTCGCGCTCGCCGAATTTGCACGCGCCTGCAAAGCGGCCGCGCGCGCGGTCTCGCTGTACCCCGGCGCCCACCCCGCCATCGGCGGATCGCTCGGACGCCTGGTGTCGGCAATCCGACGCCTCTCGGCGGCCGGCGAAACCGTTCTCGTGGTCCATCCGGCCACCCTGATGATCGACGACCGCGCACCGGTGCGGCCGGATGCGTCCATCGGCGAGCTCGCCGAGCTGCTCCACGGCCGCCTGATCGGCACGCTGCGCGTGCACCCCGACGCCAGCGCCGACGACTGGCGCGCCCTGCTGCTCCTGCTCGCGCGCCCGCTCGAGGAGCTCATCGCCGAAGGCGGCATCCACCAGATGTGGACGGCCACCGGCCGCGGCCACTTCGAGATTCAGGAAATCGACTACGCCGAGGTGCTGCGGGAGCGCCGCGGGTCGAGCGGCGCGGACTGGGACCGCTTGCTCGCGAACTGCCTCAAGGGCGAGGCCGTGGAACTCGACGACGCCGTCATCAACTCGCTCATGGAGGCGGTGGAATCGAGCGAGAAGTTCGGCGAGCTGCTCGACCGGCTGAACGATCGCGCCGAAACCGACGGGTCCGCCGTCAGCGCGCGCATCGGCGCGCTCATGCACCTGCTGCGGGCCACGCTCGCCGCCGTCGAGCAGCGCAACCCGGCGGGCACCGACGAGGCGCTCACCACGGTGGCGCGCGCCACGCCGCACCTCTCGCCCGACATGCTGATCGGGCTGCTCACGAACCGCATGGCGGCCAAGGCGGAAGACGCCGCCATCGCCAAGGGCGTCGTGGACCGTATCGACGACGGCACCATCGCGTCGATCGTGGCCCGCTCGGTGGCGTCCGAGCGCGGCGCGACGGACCGGTTGGCGCAGGTCTTCGAAGCCCTCGCTCCCGATGCCGCGAAGAAGGGGCCGCTGCTCGACATGGCGCGCGCGGAAGCCGAGCAGACCGAGTTCGGCTCCGATCCGCGGTTCCCCGAGGTGTGGCAGAGCGCGGTCACGATCCTCAACTACTCCGACAAGAGCTACGTCTCGTCCGAGTACGCGCGGGAGCTCTCGTCGGCGAAATCGCAGGCCGTCGAGGTCGAACGCCTCTCGGAGGACCCGCCCGAACGCATCGCGGCATGGCTGGCGTCGGTGAACGAAGCGGCGCTGCGCGATCTCGATCTGCTGCTGACGCTCGACCTGATGCGCGTCGAAGACGATCCCGACAACTGGGGCGGCGTGGCCGACCTGGCCGTGCGCGAAATCGAGCTGCGGGCGCACCTGGGCGACATCGCCGGCGCGCAGCGGCTCGCGGCGCCCGTGGCGGAAAAGGCCGCCGGCCCCGAAGGCAAGCTCCGCACCGCGGCCACCGCGTCGCTCGACACGCTGGCGCGCAGCGCGCTCGTGAAGTACCTGATCGGCCACATCCGCAAGGCGAACGACACGGAGCTGACCGCGCTGACGGCGCTGTGCCAGACCATTGGTCCTCGCCTGGTGCTCCCCTTCGCCGAGGCGCTCTCGACCGAGGACCACACGCACACCATCCGGCGCATCCGCGAGCTGCTGATCTCGTTCGGCGCCGAGGGCCGCCGCGCGGTGGAGCCGCTGAAGAACTCCACCAAGCCGGCCGTGCGCCGGACCGCCGTGGACCTGCTGCGCATCTTCGGCGGCAACGAAGCGCTCGTCGAGCTCACGCCGCTCCTCGACGACGCCGATCCGCAGGTGCAGCGCGACGCGGTTCGGGCCATCGCCCAGATCGGGACGCCCGAGGCGTACGCGGTCGTCGATCGCGCCTGCGCCGCCAACGACGCGGCGCGCGAGCTGATCGTCCGCGAGATGATCGTCCTGCGCGACAGCCGCGCGGTGCCGTCGCTCGCAGCCGTCCTCAAGAACACGTCGCCGCGCGGCGCGCTGGCGGTGCTGCACGAATCGATCATCGACGCGCTCGCCGGCCTGGGTGCCCACGCCGATTCGACCTCGGCGCTGCGCGGCGCGCTCGATCGCGGCGACTGGTGGGCCCCGCGCCGCACCGCGGCGCTGCGGAAGGCGGCCGCCACGGCGCTCAAGCGCATCGGCTCGGCCGAAACGTTGGAAGCGCTCGAGGACGCGCTGCGCAGCAGCAGCCGCGGCGTGCGCGCCGCCGCGCGTCTGGCGCTCGGCCGCGAAGGAGCGGTGCGATGACCGGAGCCGACCGCGCCGCCCTGGCCGAAGAAATCGTCCGCCGCCTGGCGGCCGCCCTGCGCGGCGCGCAGCTCTACGCGGCCGGGCATCCGCTCGTCGCACGCAGCGGCGCCGCACTCGCCGAAACACTGTCGCTCACGCTCGCCAACACGCCGTCGGTGACGATCGGTATCGTCGGCGACGATCTGGTGGTCGGCGACTACCCGATTCCGCGCGCGGCGGAAACGATGGGCGAGCTGATGCGACGGCTGAAGCAGGCCGGCATCGAGCGCATCGTCATCCAGCGCGGCGTGGAAGCCGACGAGATCGAGCGCCTCGTGGCGTGCGTCGCCAAGGGCGACACGGGCAAGGACGGTCCGATCGGCAAGCTCCAGCACGTGCGCGTCGGGCGCATCGAGGTCGAAGAGAAGATCGAAGGCGTCGGCGACATGGCCACGTTCCAGCGCCTCTACTCGGACGCGTCCAACGTGGCGGGCGTGCTGTGGGAAAGCGCGTCGGTCGAGGGCAAACCCGACGCCGACGCGGCGCGCAACCTCGTGGATTCGCTGGCGCAGGCGGTGGCGCAGAACCGCACGGCCCTGCTGGCGCTGACGGCGCTGAAGAACTACGACAACTACACGTTCACGCACATGGTGAACGTGTCGATCCTCACGATGGGGCAGGCACGCGGTCTCGGCATCGAGGGCGGCCTGCTGCGCGAGTTCGGGCTGGCGGCGCTGATGCACGACATCGGCAAGGTGAAGACGCCGAACGAGGTGCTCAACAAGCCCGGCAAGCTCACCGACGAGGAGTTCGACATCCTGAAGCGCCACACGGTGGACGGCGCCGAGATCCTGAAGAACACGCCGGAGATTCCGGCACTCGGCCCGATCGTGGCGTTCGAGCACCACCTGCGCAGCGACGGGACCGGCTACCCCACCGGCACCGTGCGGCCGCAGCTCAACCTCGCGACGACGCTCTGCGGCATCGCCGACGTGTACGACGCCATGCGCTCGCAGCGCGTCTATCAGCAGGCGCACCCCACCGACCGCATCCTCGCGGTGCTGCAGCGCAACGACGGCAAACAGTTCGATCAGCGGCTGGTGAAGCGCTTCGTCCAGCTCGTCGGTATCTACCCCGCCGGCAACCTCGTACGGCTCGATACCGGCGAGATCGCGGTCGTGCTCAAGGCATACGCGCCGGATCCCTATCGTCCCCGCGTCAAAGTGCTCACCCGCCCCAACGGCCAGAAGCTCGAACATCCGTACGACGTGAGCTTGTGGGACGCGCGCGAAGGGCAACCCCAGACGATCTCGGCCCCGGTGGACGCGGCCGAACACGGCATCGAGCCGCTCTCGTACTTGTAAGCTAGGGGACCTATGCGTCCTATCGCCCGCTCGAGCGGTCCTGTCGCTCTGGTTGCGCTGCTGCTCGCCGCGGTTACGGTGTGGCTCACGACCCCCGCCGCCCAGCAACCCGAACGCGGCATCAAACAGATCATCTCGGACATCAGCGCACCGGGCATCGATCGCGGGCTCCGCGACGCCGACTTCCCGCGTTTCGCCCCGCGCTCGTCCGATCGCCGCTGGATCAGCAACAGGGGCGGCGAGTATCTCCGCGACAGCCTGATCGTACGGTTCAAGCCGGGGACGCAGGCGACGGCGCAGCGCGCGCTGCTCGCGCAGGTGGACGGCACGGCGGGCCCGGCGCTGTCGTACGCGGACTTCGACATCGTCACCCTGGGCAGCGGCGAAGACCCCGCGGCGGTGGCGCGGCGGCTGAGCGAGCAGCCCGACGTCGAATACGCGCAGGCGCGCTACCGGGCGCGGCCGCGGTTGGTGCCGACCGATCCTCTCTACCCGATGCAGTGGAACTACCCGCAGATCGACCTGGAGCGCGGCTGGGACATCAATCGCGGGGGATCCGCCGACGTCACCGTGGCCATCCTCGACACCGGCGTGGCGTTCCGCGGCGGCACGTTCCGCTATAACGCCACCGCCTTTCAGGGTCCGAACGGCGCACAGTATCCGGCGCTCGGGCCCGTGGACATCCCGTTTGCCGTCGCCCCGGACCTCGGCGCCAGCCGGTTCGTCTCCCCGCGCGACTTCATCTGGAACGACGAGCTCCCCTTCGATCTGGCGGGGCACGGCACGCACGTGGCGGGCACCATCGGCCAGCTCTCGAGCAACGGCATCAGCGGCACCGGCATCGCGTTCAACGTGAAGCTGATGCCGGTGAAGGTCATCGACACCGAGTGGGACTTCATCTTCAACAGCCCGTTCATCGGGACGGATGACACCGTGGCGCGCGGCATCCGCTACGCGGTGGACAACGGCGCGAAGGTGCTCAACATGAGCCTCGGGCGCGACGGCGACCCGGCGCCCGTGGTCCGCGCCGCGATCGAATACGCGGTATCGCACGGCGCGTTCGTGGCCGTGGCCGGCGGCAACGAGGGCGACGCGGCGAATGCGCCCGAGCGCTATGCCGAGTTCGCCCCGCAGATCGACGGCATGGTGGCGGTGGCCGCCACGGCCCGGGATCGGCGGCGCGCCGGCTACTCGACGGTGGCGAGCTACGTCGAGATCGCGGCGCCGGGCGGCGACTTCCTGCGCAGCGGACCGGCCGGCGGCATCCTGCAGCAGACGCTCGACCTCGACCGGGTGGAGACGTTCAACGGTGCGGTGTCGCGCTACACCGCGCCGCGATTCGACCTGTTCGCCGACTACTACTTCGAGGGCACGTCGATGTCGACGGCGCACGTGTCCGGGCTGGCGGCGCTGCTCATGAGCCAGGGGCTCACGAACCCCGCGGCCATCGAAGCCATCCTGGAACAGTCGGCAACCGATCTCGGAGCAACGGGGCGCGACAACGAGTACGGCTACGGGCTGATCAACGCGCGCGCCGCCCTGCGCGGCATGGGGATTGCGCGATGACGTCGCACGTGGTTCGCGGCATGGCACTGGCGTCGATGGTGTGCGGTGTGCTGGCGCTGACGGCGCCGGACATTCATGCCCAGGGGCGTGCGGCAGCCGAGCCTGCCGTCCGCGTGCGCGGTTTCGGCGAGGCGGGCGCACGCACGTTCACCGCGTCGCAAAGCTTCGAGGCGGTGCTCGGCTCGAAATCGGGCGTCATCTTCGGCGCCGGCGCCGAGGTGCTCGTGGGGCGCAACCTGTTCGTGTCGTTCGGCGTCTCGCGCTTTCAGAAAGACGGGGAGCGCGTGGTGGTGGCCAACGGCGAAGCCTTCCCGATCGGCATCGACACGACGATCTCGGTCGTGCCCATCGAAGTCTCGGCGGGCTGGCGCTTCACCGATCCGGGCCGCAGCGTGATTCCGTATCTCGGCGGCGGGGTGAGCTGGCACAAATACAAGGAGACGTCCGAGTTCGCCACGGCCGACGAGGACGTGCAGTTCACCAAGCCGGGGTTCCAGCTGCTCGGCGGCGCCGAATGGCGCGCATCGCGCTGGCTGGGGATTGCCGGCGAGGCCGCGTGGATGATGGTGCCGAACGCCTTCGAAGGCGGACCCACGAGCGCGGCCGCGGCCTTCGGAGAAGACGACCTCGGGGGCGCCGTCTTCCGCGTCAGGGTGGTCATCGGCCGTTGAAGAACTTCCGGGCTCGCGTGCTGAAGGCGGTGCGCTCGATTCCCCGCGGCCGCGTCGCGACTTACGGCGACATCGCCGAACTGGTGGGGGCCCCGGGGGCGGCTCGCGCCGTCGGCAACGTGATGCGCGCCTGCGGCGACCCGTCCGTCCCCTGCCATCGCGTGATCGCCGCCGCGGGAGGCTTGGGCGGCTACGGCGGCTATCTCGAGCGAAAACGCCAGCTGCTCCGGGCCGAAGGGCTCGAAGTGACCCCCACCCGCATCCGCGGCTTTGCCGCCGTGCGCTGGCCCGTGCAGGCGCGCCCGGGACGCCCGGCAACCCGGGCCCGGCGGGCCCCCGTCTAAGGATCACGTGAGAGCCGACGACCTCGAGCTGGCGCGCCGGTGCCGCGAGGGCGATGCGGCGGCGTTCGAGACGTTGTACCGCACCCATGCCGGGCGGCTCTTCGGGCTGTTGACGCGCATGATGGGATCCGCTCAGGACGCCGAGGACCTTCTCCAGGACGTATTCGTCCAGGCCCACCGAAAGCTCGCCGGCTTCCGCGGCGAGTCGAGCCTCGGCACCTGGCTCTACCGCCTGGCCGTCAACCAGTGCCTGGACCACCTGCGGGGCAAGCAGTCGCGAATGGCACGCACGACGGATTCGCTGGACGCCGAGGACGCGCATGAACCGGCCGCGGCCGCGCCGGCGCTGCCAGAGGCGATTGCACGCATCGATCTGGAGCGCGCGATTGCGCAGCTGCCGGAGGGGTGCCGCGCCGCCTTCGTGCTGCACGACGTGGAGGGGCTGGATCACCGCGAGGTGGGGGCGGCGCTGGGTATTTCGGAGGGCACTTCGAAATCGCAGGTGCACAAAGCGCGCATGAAGCTGCGCGTACTGCTGCGCGGCGCGGTGACGCGCGGAGCGCTCGAGGCCGTGTGATGAGCAACGAACGTATCGAGTGCGAGCGCGTGCCCGACGCGCTCGACGACTACCTCGCGGCGCACCTGCCGGCGGCCACGCATGCGGCATTCGACACGCATGTGGCGGAGTGCCCGGAGTGCCGGGCGCTCGTAGCCGACGTCCGCGCCATCCGCGCGGTGGCGCGGACGCTCGGACCGATCGAGCCGCCCGAGCACGTGTGGCGGAAGCTGCGCGCGCGTGTCGACGTGGAGACGCCTCCGCGGACATCCCTGCTGGATCGCCTCGGGCTCACGGCCTTTCAGCCGCTCGCCGCGGCCGCGGTGCTGGCCCTGGTCGTATCGGGTCTCTCCTGGGTGGGCGTGCGCCTCGCGGATACGCCGCCGGTCCCCTCGAATGCGGGTGCGGCCGTCGCTCTGCCCGAGTTCGAGCTCGCCGAGGCGGAATACACCGACGCGATCGCGCGGCTGGAGGAAGCGGCCGACGCCGCCCGCCCGCGGCTCGACGCGCTCACGAGCGAGACGCTGCGCTCGAGCATCGACGACATCGACATCGCGATCGGCGACGCGCGCGACGCACTGGCGCGCGAACCGGGCGACGCGCTGTCGCAGGAAAGCCTGCTCGACGCCCTCGGAAGCAAGGTGGCCCTGCTCCAGGACACGATGGCCATGCTCGGCAACCTCGAGCCCGCCACGGAGGAACAGATCCAATGAGGATTGCGGGACGAGTGACGGCGGTGATCGCCGCCGCCATCCTGGCCGGAGCGGTGCCGGCCGCAGGCGCTCAGGACGACCGGCCCGAGCGCGCGCGCCAGCGCGCGGAAGAAGTGCAGCGCCGGCGCGAGGCGCTGCGGGCGCGGCAGGACGAATTGCGCCGGGCGCGCCAGGAGATGCGACGGGGCCCCATGGCCACCGAATCCTTTGCCGCGATCGCCAGGCTCGGGCGGCAGGGCACGCTGACGCTGGTCAACGGCGCGGGCAACGTGACCATCACCGGCAGCGGCGGCAACGACGTCCGCATCGACGCCATCAAGCGGGTGTGGGATCGGAGCGAAGCCGCCGCCAAGTCGGCACTGGCCGAAATCCGGATCGACGTGGCCGAACGCCAGGGCGCCGTGGACATCAGCACCGATTTCCAGCGCTCGCGCCTGATCCACGAAGTGGATTTCACGATCGCGGTGCCGGCGGGCGCCAGCGTGTCGGTGCGCACGGCGTCGGGCGACGTGACCGTCACCGGCGTCCGGGGCGAGCTGCGCGCCGAGGCGGTGGGCGGCGCCATCAAGGCGGCATCGCTCGGGCAGGTGCGCATGCTGCGCACGCTCGGGGGCAGCATCTCGCTCGAAAACGCCGAAAGCTCCGACGTGACCGTTTCCACACTGGGCGGGGCGGTGACCATCCGTCAGCTCAAGGCGCGCTCGGCGGACCTGCGCACCGTCGCCGGAGATCTCGTGGTGACCGACAGCGACGCCGAACGGGTGATCGCGCAGTCGCTGAGCGGCCGCGTGGAGTTCTCGGGGCGCCTGGCACGGACGGGGCGCTACTCGCTGCAGTCGCAGTCGGGCGACGTGCAGCTGACACCCATTGAAACGAACGACTTCGAGCTCGAGGCGGCGACGGTCACCGGCACCGTGCGATCCGACTTCGCCATCACGCTCGACGAGCGGCGCGAGCCCGCGCGCCCGGCTGGTCGAGGCAGAGGGCGCGGAGGACGGCTGGGCGCGGGGGGCAACGCTCGCATCCTGCGTGGCCTCGCCGGCGATGGCGGACCGCTCGTCACGCTGCGATCCTTCGGAGGCAATATCACGATCGCGCAGCGCCGATGATCTTGCCGCGGTCTGGCACCTGTGTTGCAATTCTGAGAACATGCACACTATTCGTCCAGATCGCAACATGCACAGACTCCGCCTCGATCGTGTCCTCTTCGCGCTCCTCTTCTGCCTCGTCCTCGCCGACCCGATCCACGCGCAGACGCGCGTGCGCACGCCCGACAAGGGCGTGATCGGCTACGGCGTCGACGCCGGTGTCTTGTTTCCCAACGAAAGTCTCGAAAATACATTCACGTGGGACGGCTTCGGCGAGTACTACGTCACGCCGCGCGTGGGCATCCGGGGACTTCTCTCATTTGCGAATCCCGGGTTCGTCGATCGCCCTGAAGATCATTTCCGCCAGATAAAGCTGCTCTTCTCCGGTGTTTACAACTGGGAGAAGGGATCGTGGCGCCCGTTTGCGCAGGTCGGCGCCGGCTTCTATTTCGTCCGGCAGCATCTCGACCAGACCACC
>DASTCJ010000108.1:0-7991 GCA_035605575.1 Candidatus Methylomirabilota bacterium | reverse complement strand
CGATCGTGAACATCTCGTCGATCGCCGGCCGCGGGCTGAGCCCGAGCAGCAGCAGCGCGTACGCCACGGCCAAGGGCGGCATCATCGCGCTGACGCGCAAGCTCTCGCTCGAGCTCGGCCCGCACGGCATCACGGTGAACGCCATCGCGCCGAGTCTCACGCTGAGCCCGCGGCTACGGCCGCGCTGGGACGGCATGTCGCCCGCGGAGCAGGCGCGCGAGATCGAGCGCGTGCCGCTGCGGCGCATCGCGCAGCCGGAGGATCAGGCACGCGTGATCTGCTTCCTCGCCTCCGCCGACGCCGACTTCGTCACCGGCGTGACGATCGACGTCACCGGCGGTCAGTAACGGCGCTCACGCCTCCGGCGGCCGGCGCGTCTTCCAGTCCGTCGCCTGCTCGTATGCCCAGCCGATGCGCAGCGCCAGCGGCTCCTCTCCGGCGCCGCACAAGATCTGCAGCGACGTCGGCAGGCCTTCCGGCGTGAAGCCGTTCGGGACGGCGAGGCCGCAGAGTCCGAGATAGTTGCCGGCGCGCGTGAAGTACGCCGCCGTGCCGGATTGATCGATGCGATCGAGGGGGATGGCCGCCGTCTGCGTCGTCGGCGTCAGCAGCGCGTCGGCGTCCGCGAGCGCGGCGGCGAACTGGCGGCGGTGCTCCTCGCGCTCCGCGAGCGTGGCGAGGTACTGGGGCGCCGTGATGCTCTTGCCGGGCTGGATGCGCGGACGGATGTGCGGATCGACGGGCAGGCTCATGTCGTCCACGAGATGCCCGACGAAGCGATAGCCTTCGGCACTGATGATGCGCCCGGTGGCCGCCGCGTAGTCGCGGAAGCCGTGCGGCAGCGCGGGACGCACGACGCGCGCGCCGAGGCGCGCGAGCGTCTCTACGGCGGCGTCGTACGCGGCCAGCACGTCGGCGGCGACATCCTTGCGCTCGGACTCCGGCATCACCGCGAGGCGCAGCCCGGCCACGCCGCGCCGAAGCGCCGGCAGCGCATCGCTCGGCGTCCACGCGAGCGTCTGCGGATCGCGCGGGTCAGGACCGTTGAGCACACCGAAGATGAGCGCCGCGTCTTCCACCGAGCGGGTCAGCGGCCCCGGCGTGTCGAGCGTCGAGCTGAGCGGCAGCACGCCGTACGTGCTGATGCGCCCCGCCGTCACCTTCAGCCCGACCGTCCCGCACCACGCCGCCGGCAGGCGGACCGAGCCGCCGGTGTCCGTACCGATGGCCGCCGGCGCGAGGCCGGCCGCCACCGCGACGCCCGAGCCGCTCGACGAGCCGCCCGGCGTGCGATGCACGGCCGGATCCCACGGATTGCGCGGCGTCCCCAGGTGTGTGTTGGTGCCGAACGATCCCATCGCGAACTCGACCGTGTGCGTCTTGCCGAGCACGATCATGCCGGCGCCGATGAGTCGCTCGGCCAGCGTGGCCGTCACCGCTGAAACGCGCTTTTCCCAGACCTTCGAGCCGCCGGTGGTCACGCGGCCCTCGAGATCGACGAGATCCTTGAGGGCGATGGGCACGCCGTGCAGCGGAGCGACGCGATGACGCGCGCGGATCGCCTTGTGCGCCGCCTCGGCCGCCAGTCGCGCGTCGGCCTCGTAGACGGCGATGTACGCGTGCAGCGCCGGGTCGCGCTTGCGGATGCGCTCGAGCAGCGCGTCCACGACGTCGACGGGTGAGAGCGTTCCCTCGCCATACGCGCGCGACAGCTCGGACACGGTCGCCCAGACGGGATCGATGCGAGTCATAGCGCCTCCTCGCCGGCGAACGTACCGCGGACGGGGACGCCGAGCAACGGTCGCGGCGTTGACATTGCCCGGCGACCACCCTCACACTCTGGCACCCCATCGACTCTCGCCGTGGAGGTGGTGAATGTCGCACGCGCTGCTGTCGCTCCTCACCGTCGTGCTGATCCTCGGATTCGTCTCACCCGCCGCCGCGGAGTACCCGGAGCGGGCACTCACCATCGTGGCGGCCTACCCGGCGGGCGGCATGGTCGATATCGTCGCGCGCCCGCTGGCCGAAGGCATGAAGAAGAAGTTCCCCAAAGGGGTCGCGGTGCTGAACCGCCCCGGTGGCGGCGGCTCCGTCGGCATGGCAGAGGTCGCGCAGGCCAAACCGGACGGCTACACGGTGATCCTCGCGCCTGTATCCACGCTTGTCATTCATCCGCAGCTGAACGACCTGCCGTACAAGACACCGGACGACTATCAGCCGATCATCAACACGATCGCCTTCTACCCGCTCCTGGTTGTCCGCGACGACGCGCCGTGGAAGACGATCCAGGAGTTCGTCAATGCCGCGAAGGCCAACCCCGGGAAATTCCGCGTCGGCTCGCCCGGCGAGGGCACCGGTAGTCATCTGAGCCTCGAGCAACTCGGCGCGGCGGCCGGGTTCAAGGTCACCCACGTTCCGTTCTCTGGCTGGGGCGAGAGCAGCCCCGCGCTGCTCGGCGGCCATGTCGATGCCGTTGTCGGCCAGCCCGGCGAGGTGAAGCCGCTCGTCGAGGGCAAGAAGCTGCGGACGCTCGTGGTCTTCCAGCAGAAGCGCCACGATGTCTTCCCGAGCACGCCGACGGCCAAGGAGCTCGGCTGGGATGCCGGCCTCGGCACCTGGTTCGTGCTCACAGCGCCCAAGGGCACGCCGCCGGCGATCGTCTCGTACCTCCACGATGCGGCGAAGGCCTCGATGGATGATCCGTCGTTCGTCAATCTCATGAAGACGCGTGCCGTCGACATCGACTACAAGAACGGCGACAAGGCGCGCGCCGACCTCTGGGACGAGTACAAGAAGTACGGCGACATCCTCCGGCGCCTCGGCATGATCAAGAAGTAGATGCTCGAGCGGGTCGTCGCCCTCGTGGTGCTGGCCGTCGCCGGCGGCTATCTCATGCTGGCACTGGCATTGCCATACGGGACGACTGCCCGACCCGGGGCCGGGTTCTTTCCCACGCTCGTCGGCATCTTCGCGTGCGTGGTCGGCGCGGGAATGATGGTGGCCGCGTTCCGCACGCCACTGCGCGCGCGCTCCGCCCTGGCCGCCGCGTCGGAGACGGCGGGCCGGACGCGTGCGGTGAGCACCGTCCTCGTCCTCGTCGCATTCTGTGCGCTGATGCCGTGGCTCGGCTACCCGCTCGTGGCCTTCGGCTTCGTCACGGTCCTGCTGCAGCGTCTGGGCAGCAGCTGGCGCGCGGCCGGCGTCATCGGCGTCCTCGCCGCCGTCGTGTCGTTCTACGTATTCGCGGTGCTCCTCGATGTCCCGCTGCCGAGCGGGCCGTGGTCGAGCTGATGGGGCCGCTGGAAGGCCTCGCCTACGGCTTCACGGTCGCCGCCACGCCCACCAACCTGCTCGCGTGCTTTCTCGGCGTGTTGGTCGGCACCATCGTCGGCGTGCTGCCCGGGATCGGCCCCGTCGGCGCCATGGCCCTCCTGCTGCCGTCGACATTCGCGCTGCAGCCGGCGACCGCGCTCATCATGCTTGCCGGCATCTACTACGGCGCCATGTACGGCGGCTCCACCACATCGATCCTCGTCAACGTGCCGGGCGAGGCCGGCTCCGTGGTCACGCTGCTCGACGGCTATCAGATGACGCGCAAGGGCCGTGCGGGGGCCGCGCTCTGTATCGCCGCCGTCGGGTCGTTCGTGGCCGGCACCGTCGGTGTGGTCGGCATCATGCTCGCCGCCGCGTGGCTCGCCGATGTCGCCATCCGGTTCGGGCCGCCGGAATACTTCGCGATTGCGCTCGGCGGCCTGCTGTTGCTCTCGCGGCTGTCGGGCGGCTCCGTGCTCCATTCGTTCGTCATGGTCGCCATCGGCCTAGCGCTCGGCACCGTCGGCATGGATACGGTGACGGCGCTGCGCCGCTTCACCTTCGGCTCCGTCGCGCTGTCGCAGGGCGTCGACCTCGTGCCGGTCATCATGGGCCTCTACGGCGTGGCCGAAGTCCTCCTGCTCGCCGAGCAAGGTGTCGCCAAGGCATTGATCGTCAGTGTTCGGCTCAAAGAGCTCCTGCCCACGCGCGAGGAGTGGCGCCGCTCGTGGGCGCCGATCGGGCGTGGCTCCGTCGTCGGCTTCATCACCGGCTTGATTCCCGGTCCGGCCGCGGTGCTGTCGACGTTCATCGCCTACAACGTCGAGAAGAAGGTCTCGCGCACTCCAGAGCGGTTCGGCCACGGCGCCATCGAGGGTGTCGCGGCGCCGGAATCGGCGAACAATGCCGCCACCGCCGGCGCCATGGTCCCACTGCTGTCACTCGGCATCCCGTTCTCGCCGGCGACCGCCATCCTCCTCGGCGCGCTCGTGATTCATGGCCTCCAGCCGGGGCCGCTGCTGATCGTGCAGCGACCGGAAGTGTTCTGGGGGTTCGTGGCGAGCATGTACATCGGCAACTTCCTGCTGCTGATCCTGAACCTGCCGCTGGTGGGCCTCTTCGTCAGCGTCCTGCGCCTGCCGCAGCACGTGCTGGCGACGCTGGTCCTGCTCCTCTGCCTCGTGGGCGCCTTCAGCCTCAGCAACAGCCATCTCGATCTCTGGATCCTCGCCCTATTCGGCGTATTCGGGTACGCGCTCCGCAAGCTGAACGTCGACGTCTCCCCGCTCGTGGTGGCGTTGGTGCTCGGGCCCATGATGGAGAAGACACTGCGCCAGTCGCTGTTCATCACGCAAGGCAGCGTCGTCGACATCGTCGCCCGACCGCTGACGCTCGCCATTCTCGCCATCCCCGTGGTGGCGCTCGCAGTCCCGCCGCTGCTACGGCTGCGCCGCCGTCCACGCGCGGCGGCGGCGCCGGTCGCCTAGCCAGTGGCGTTCAACCCGTCTGCATCGGCAGCGACGCGTCAGCGGCCCACTCGGAGAGCGAGGCGTCGTAGACGGCCACGTCGTCGTGGCCGAGCATGGCGAGCACGAAGGCGTCGCTGCTCGCCGCGATGCCCCCGCCGCAGTATGTGATCACGCGACCAGCCGAGAGCGCACCGGCGTGTTCGAACTGCTTTCGCAGCTGGTCGAGGGGGAGATACGCGTGGGTCTTCGGATCGACCAGCGACCGGGCGGGGACGTTCGCGCTGCCCGCGATGCGGCCGGGGCGGCCGTAGTGGACGCCGCCGGTGCCGCGATGCTGCTCGTCGGTCAGCGCGTTCAATACGCACGTGGCCGCGTTGCCGAGACCGGCGAGAACGGCGGACTTGTCGGCGAAGAGCTCGGGGCGTGGACGCGGAGCGAGCCGTCCCGGCGGATAGTGGCACGGCTCGGTCGAGATGGGCCGCCCCTCGAGCGTCCACTTGCGCCAGCCGCCGTTCAGCACGGTGGCGGCCTCGAAGCCGATTGCCCGCAGCATCCACCAGACGCGTGCCGCCCACATGTTGACGGCGCGGTCGTAGAGCACGACGCGCGTGCCGTCACCGACGCCGAGCTTCGCCATGGCCCGCGCCAGCGGCTCCGGTGGCGGCATCATGAAGCGCAGGGGCGACTTGTCATCCGACAGCTCACCGGTCAGATCGGCGAAGCCACTGCGCGGAATGTGGCCGCCGGCCCACGTCGCGAGACCGGACTCCGCGCGAAAACCGCCCTCGGGCAGCGGATGAAGGAGCGTCGTGCACTCGAGCACGCGCAGCGCGGGATCGTCGAGGTGCGCGGCCAGCCAGTCGGTCTCGACCAGATACTCGGGATGCTCGCGGTTCATACGCGGACAATAGCGGTGTATCCTCGCTCGCGCAATCCGCCGAACAAAGGAGCCCGGTCATGCTGATCGCCGACTCGCAAGTCCATCTCTGGGGCGCCAACACGCCGGCGCGGCCGTGGCCGGCCGGCCGCGACCACGAGGCCCAGAAACCGTACCCCGTGACCAAGGACATGCTGCTGTTCGAGATGGAGCTCGCCAAGGTGAACCGTATCGTCATCGTCCCGCCGTCGTGGGAGGGCGATCGCAACGATCTGGCGCTCGAAGCCGCGCGGCTGCATCCCGACAAGTTCGCGGTGATGGGCCGTTTGAACCTCGCCGATCCCGCCAGCAAGGCGCTCGTGCCGGACTGGAACAAACAGCCGGGCATGCTCGGCATGCGCTTCACGTTCCACAATGAGCACAATCGCCACTTCCTGACCGACGGCAGCGCCGACTGGCTCTGGCCGGCAGCGGAGAAAGCCGGCATCCCCCTGATGGTCCTCGTGCCCGGCTCGCTCGACATTCTCGATCGCATCGCGGGCAAGCATCCCGGCCTCAAGCTCGTGATCGATCACGTGGGCCTCAACATCCGCCAGAAAGCGCCGCAGGTCTTCGAGGATCTTCCGGCCGTGTGCGCGCTCGCCAAGCACCCGAACGTCGCCGTCAAGGCCTCCGGCATGCCGTCGCTGTCGACGCAGGAGTACCCGTTCCGCGACCTGCACGACGCCATCAAGCGCCTCGTCGACGCCTATGGTCCGCGCCGCACGTTCTGGGGAACGGACCTCACGCGCATGCCGTGCAGCTATCGCGAGTGCATCGACCTCTTCGCCAAGGAGCAGCCCTGGCTAAAGGGGGACGACCTCGCGTGGGTGATGGGCCGCGGCGTCTGCGAGTGGCTCGGCTGGCGGATCTGAAGATCCTCACGCATACAGCTTGATCGACGGCCCACACGCGAGCGGATGCATCACGGAGATCGCATATTCGAGGTCCAGCCGCTCACCCGCCCAGCTCGGCGCCGATGTGTGCGCGTCGATGTGAATCCCCAGCGCGTCGTGGCGCTCGCGCAGAGCCGCGACGGGTGCCGGCGGCGCGGGCGCCGGTGACGCGACGGACGGAAGCAGCCGGCCGAGCGGCGTGCGAAAGGTCAGCTCACCGTTCGCTTCCCGCCTGAGCTCGAATCCTTCCTCGTGCACCGCGCGATGATGTCGTCGGCACAGCGTCGCGAGATTCGACAGGGTCGTCGGGCCGCCGTGTACCCAGTGGCGGATGTGGTGGCCTTGACCGAACCGCGAGCCGCAACCGGGAAACCGACAGCCTTGATCGCGATGGAGCAGCGCGCGTCGTAAGGCCGGCGGGATCGTCCGCGTTCGCGCGCCTACCTCGGTGACGTTGCCGCTGCTGTCGTGGCGCATCACGACGCGGCTCGCGTCGCACGCCAGCCGCTGGGACGTTTCCGCGGAAACGCGCGCGCCTTCGACGACGGCCTGGCCGGGCGCATCCGTATTTGCCAGCACGGCCGCGTCGACGTGGACGACGACCTGGTAGCGCTCGCCGGCCGCGCCGGGATCCATGCCGTGATGTAGCGCCGTCTCGGCGATGAGGGCGAACGCGTCGGCCTGCAACTGACCCCATTCGGGCGGTTCGTTGCCGAGGCCCACCGTCGGCGTTTCCGCGGAAACGTCGTTGACGGTCGTGCGGCTGCGACGTCCCTGCTGGTAGACGGCGTCGCGCGCCGCGGCCAGGGCCTGCATCAGGATTGCGCCGGCTTCGGGCTCCAGCCGCGCCCGAACGATCACCATACCGTTTTCGTCTTGATACACGTGGAGCGCGCGGACACGGTGACGTTCGGACGTTTCTCGAACCTCGGCCTTGCGATCGACGTAGCGCCAAGCGCGGACAATCTGCTCGACGTGCGCCGCCGTCCCCGCCTTGCCGACCGTCAGCAATCGTTCTTCGGTGTCGGAACTCGCGACACGCGTGAGGGCGCGGACTTTGGAGTACGACAACTCGCCGCGTCCGAGGGCCGCCGCCAGCCGGGGGAGCGATCCGAGCGCGCGCGCCACGCGGACATGCTCGCGTGCGGCGTTCGGGGCGAGGCCGATGCGCCATGTCAGCCATTCGGCGCACGAGCGAAAGCCGTTGCCCCACCCGCCGCGCGCGTCGAACTCGCGGATCAACTCGAGCAAGCGCGCGGTGGCGGCCGTCAGATGTGCAGCGAGCTCGGCGATCTCGTCGCCGAGCTGCTTCAGCGCGAGCTCGCGGTCCTGTACGCGTTCCGTGGTCGAAGTCGTCATCGGCGCATCTCCTCTGGTTCTGCGCCGACTCTATACCCG
>DASTCJ010000209.1:0-10918 GCA_035605575.1 Candidatus Methylomirabilota bacterium | reverse complement strand
GAGATCACGCTGGACGTCGGGCGCGCCCGCCGGGCGATCGAGGAGCGCGTGGCCCGTCCGCTCGGCCTCTCGCTGGAGGCCGCGTCCAGCGGCATCCTCGACATCG
Source organism: Candidatus Methylomirabilota bacterium (assembly GCA_035605575.1). GTDB lineage: Bacteria > Methylomirabilota > Methylomirabilia > Rokubacteriales > CSP1-6 > AR12. Next base: position 10,812 of record DASTCJ010000209.1, on the reverse strand, counting down.
TCAACAACAACATGGTGGGCGCGTTGCGCCTGGTGTCGGTGGAGCGCGGCTACGATCCGCGCGACTTCGTGCTGGTGCCGTTCGGCGGCGCCGGTCCGCTGCACGGCGCCGAACTGGCGGCGCTGCTCGCCATGCGCACGATCGTGGTGCCGCGGCATCCCGGCGTGCTGTCGACGTTCGGCCTGCTCGGCACCGAGGTGCGCAACGACTACGCGCGCACGCACCTTCAGAAGCCGCCCGACTACGATCTGGCCGCCGTCGGCGCCGTCTACGCCGAGCTCGAGGCGCAGGCGCGCGCCTGGCTGGTCGCCGAGGGCGTGGCGCCGGGCGCCCAGCGGCTCACCCGGCTGGCCGACCTGCGCTACCGCCACCAGGGATTCGAGCTGACGGTGCCGTGGCCCGAGCCGGATCGCTCCGTCGACGCGCTCATCGCGCGATTTCATGCGCGCCATCGCCAGCTCTACACATACGCGCTCACCGACGCGCCGGTCGAGATCGTCACGCTGCGCGTGGCCGCCGCCGGCCGCGTGCGGCGCTTCGCCATTCCACCCGCGGCACGGCGGAGCGCCAGCCGGGCGCGGCCGACGCGGCGGCGCGTCTACTTCGCCGGCGCGGGGTGGAAGCTCTGTCCGTGCATCCCGCGCGAGCAGCTCGGCGCCGGCGCGGTCGTGCGCGGACCGGCCATCGTCGAGCAGCTCGACACCACCACCGTGGTGCCGCCGGCGCGGCGGGCGACCGTCGATCGCGTGGGGAACCTCGTGATCCAGGCCGGAGGCCGCGCGCGATGAAGCGCGCGCGCCACGTTCGCACGGTCGATCCGGTGACGCGCGAGATCATCCGCGGCGCGCTCCGCGCGGCCCAGACGCACATGGAAGCCGTGATCGAGCGCACGGCCATGTCGCCGTTCATCCGCGAAAAGAACGACTACTTCGCGGGCATCCTCGATGCGCGGGGCCGCGTCGTGTGCGGCACCATGGTTCCGCTCTTCGGCAACCTCACGCAGATCATCTTCGAGCAGTATCCCGCGGCCAGCATGCGGCCCGGCGACCTCTACTGGTACAACGACTGCCACGGCTCGCGCGGCGGCGTCTCGCACTCACCCGACATGGTGTTCGCGGCGCCGGTGTTTCATCGGGGGCGGCTCGTGGCCTTCTCGCAGACCTGGGGCCATTTCTGGGACATCGGCGGCATGCGCGCGGGCAGCATCTCCCCCGACGCCACGGAGATCTTCCACGAGGGCATCATCGTCCCCGCCGTGCGGATCTATCGCGAGGGCGTGCTCAACGACGAGGCCTTCCGTATCTTCGTCCGCAACTCGCGCTTCCCCGAGATCCTCAAGGGCGACATCCGGGCCGTGCTGGCCGGCTGCCAGCTCGGCGAGCGGCGCGTGCTGGAGCTGTTCGAGCGCTTCGGCGCGGAGACGGTGCTGGCGGCGTGGGCGCTCTTCGAGGCGCAGTGTCGCGACACCATCCGGAAGACGCTCGAGTCGCGGATACCGGACGGAAGCTACGAGAGCGAGGACGCCGTCGACGGCGACGGGATGAGCGACCGGTCGTTCCGCGTTCGCATGAAGCTCAGCAAGGACAGCGGGCGCATCACGCTCGACACGCGGGCCAGCGACGACCAGGCGCGCGGGCCGATCAACTTCCTCATGCACCCGAGCGTGCCGAAGCTGATCGTCGGCATCTATCTCCTGTCCGGCCACCCGACGATCTTGCTGAACGACGGCGCCCAGGACGCGATCGACGAGGTGCTGGTGCGTCCGGGGAGCATTCTGTCGCCGCACTGGCCGGCCGCCCTCGGCAACCGCGCCCACACGCTCGCGCGCGTGCAGTCGAACGTGCTGGCGCTGCTGGCGCTCGCCACCGGTGGCGACGTGCCGGCGCCGAACTCCGTCTACAACATCTACTTCCTGCGCGGCTTCGATCGCGCGCGCAACGAGTTCTTCCTCTGCAGCGACGGCGTCGCCGTCGGCTACGGCGCGCGGCCGTTCGCCGACGGCCTCGATGCGATCTATTACGTCGCGCAGAAGAACTACCCGGCCGAGTTCATGGAGATGGTCTTCCCGCTCCGGCTCCGCCGCTACGCGCTCCATCAGGACTCCGGCGGGCCCGGGCGCTTCCGCGGCGGCGCGGGCGTGGTGCGCGAGATCGAGCTCACGGCGGACGAGGCAATCGTGGCCCTCCGGCAGGACAACATCCTGTTTCCGCCCGCGGGCGTGAACGGCGGGCACGCCGGCCGCCCGGGAAGCTGCGTGGTGAATCCAGGACGGCCGGACGAGCGGCGGCTGGCGCCGATGTCCGACGGCAACGTTCTTCGCAAGGGTGATGTCATGCGGCTGTGCACCAGCGGCGGCGGCGGGTGGGGTCACCCGTTCGATCGGCCGCTCGAGCGCGTGCGCCGTGACGTCCTCGGAGGCGTCGTCTCCATCGAGGCGGCGCGTGAGGATTACGGCGTCGTCCTCGACGCGAGCGCCGCCATCGACACGGCGGCCACCGAGCGGCTACGGGCGCGGCCGCGGGGGACGGTCCGGATGTTCCATCGCGGCCAGTACTTCGGTCCGCCGGTGCCGTCGCGATGAGCGCGGTGACGCGCGTGGCCGTGGTGACGGGCGCCGCGCGCGGCATCGGCCGCGCGACGGCGGCGGCGCTCGCCAAGAACGGCTTCGCGGTCGCGCTCGTCGACGTGCGGGCTCCGGAGCTCAGAGAATCGACGGCCATCGTGCAGGGCGCGGGGACGGCGGCGCTGGCGCTCGAGGGCGACGTCAGCAGCTTCGCGACCGTGCAGAAGCTCGCCGGCGAGGTGCGCGCGGCGTGGGGGCGCGTCGACGTGCTCGTCAACAACGCCGGCATCTCGCAGCCCAAGGGCCTCCTCGAGATCACCGAGGAGGAATGGGATCGCACCATCGACACGCATCTGAAGGGCGCGTTCAACTGGTGCAAGGCGGTGGCGCCGGGCATGCTCGCCCAGCGCGCCGGGCGCATCGTCAACATGTCGTCGGTCAGTGCCCACACCGGCGCCGGCACGGCGGCCGTGAGCAAGTCCGCCTATTGTGCGGCGAAGGCCGGCATCCTCGGGCTCACGCGCGGGCTCGCCAAGGAGCTGGCGCCGCACGTGACCGTGAATGCGATCTGTCCCGGCCTCATCGCCACCGATCTCACGGCCGGCATGATCGCGCGCGAGGGGCCCGACAATCTCGTGCGCACGATCCCGCTCGCCCGGCTCGGCACGCCGGAGGACATCGCGCAGGTCGTCGTGTTCCTGGCCACGGTGACGCCGTGCTTCATGACCGGCGAAGTGCTCGATGTGGACGGCGGGCAATGGGTGAACTGACCGGCCGCGCGGTGATCGTGACCGGCGCCGCCTCCGGCATCGGTCGCGCGCTCGCCGAGGCGCTCGCGCGGCGACAGACGCCGGTCGTGCTGTGCGACGTCGACGCCGCCGGCGCCGACGCCGCCGCCGGCAAGCTCGTCACCGACGGCGCCCGCGCATGGTCGATCGCCGGCGACGTGACCGAGCCGTCGGACGTCGAGCGGATGGTCGAGCGCGCGCGGCGCGACGCGGGGCCGCTCGGCGGCCTGGTGAACTGCGCGGGCATCTATCCGAACACGCCATTCCTGGACATGGCCGTGAAGGAGTGGGACGCCGTGCTCGCCGTGAACCTCCGTGCGCCGTTCATGGTGACCCAGGCGGTGGCACGACGGATGATCGCCGACGGCGGCGGCGGCAGCATCGTCAACGTGTCGTCGACGGCGAGCCGGCTCGCGCGTCCCGGCATCGCGCACTACGGAGCGTCGAAGGCCGGATTGAATCAGCTCACGGCCGTGGCCGCCGTCGAGCTTGCGCCATACGGCATTCGTGTCAACGCCGTGCTGCCGGGCGTCGTGGGCACGGAGCGCGTCCACGCCAACGCGACCAGCGCGGCCGGGCGCGCAGAGCACGAGACAAAGCTCGCGCGCATTCCGCTCGCCCGGCTCGCCGAGCCGGCGGAGGTTGTCAGCGTGATCCTGTTCCTGCTGTCGCCCGAGGCCGCCTACTGCACCGGCGCGCTCTTCACTGTCGACGGCGGCTTCACGCTCGGCATCCCGAGCGCCCGGTGATCCCGACCCCGGCCGAGGCCTACGAGCAGTACCTCGTCCCCGCGATCTTCGAGCCGTGGGCGACGAAGGTGCTGCGCGCACATCCACCGAAGCCGGGAAGCCGCGTGCTCGACGTGGCGTGCGGCACGGGCATCGCCGCTCGGTCGACCGCCGCGCTCGTGGGTGGCACGGGCCGGGTGGATGGCGTCGACGCCGACGAGGCAATGCTGGCCGTGGCACGCAGGGCGCATGCACACGACGGCGCGCGGCTCGCGTGGCACCATGCGAGCGCGCTCGAGCTGCCCTTCGAAGCCGGGCGGTTCGACGCGGTGTTGTGCTTCGAGGGGCTTCAATTCTTTGCCGATCGCGCGCTGGCCGTGCGCGAGGTCCGACGCGTGCTGCGACCGGGTGGGATGTTCCTCGGGACTGTGTGGGGGCCGCTGGCGGAGAACCCGGCATACGAGGCGCTCGCCGTTGGGCTGCGTCGGCTCGTGTCCGACGATGCAGCGCGCCTGGCGCCGTTCACGCTCACGGACGCCGGAGAGATCCGGACGCTCGTCCGCGGCGGCCGTTTCACCGAGGTCAGCGTGACCCTCGAGAGACTGAGCATCGCCGCGCCGTCGGCGGAGCTGCTCGTGGAGTGGGTCGCCGCCGGAGCTCCGACGGTGCGGCACAACCTGGCGCGGCTTCCGGAGAGCCAGCGTCGCGAGTTCATGGACCTCGTCACCACTCGCCTGGCACGATACGGGACCGAGGCGGGTCTATCGGTGCCCAGCGCGCGCAACGTCATCGTCGCGCGGTGATCGCCGACACCGGCGCCGGCATCGCGCCTGGCCGCCGCCTTGCCTGTGCCGGGACCGGTGCCGTACAATCCTCGCCACTCGCGAACGCCCCAACATCTTCGATGTTCTGGAGGTACACATGACGTATCGCCGCTCCTGGCTGACCCTGGCGGTCGCTCTCGTGACGCTCGCCACGCTGGCCGCGCCCGCCACGGCGCAGACGCGGTTCGTATTCGCGAACGAAAGCCCGTACGACACGATGGACCCGCACGCCGCCTTCGACGTCGGTCGGGTGGCCGTGCGCCTGAACCTCTACGACGGGCTCTATCGCTGGCTCGACAACCCGCCGAAGCTCGAGCCGTGGCTGGCGGAGAGCCACACCGTCTCGCCCGATGGTCTCACCTACACGTTCAAGCTCCGCCGCGGCGCCAAGTTCCACGACGGCACCGAGATCACGGCGGAAGACGTCCGCTACAGCATGGAGCGGATCCTCGCGATGAAGAAAGGCGCGGCCTCGATCTTCTCGACGATGGTGGCGCCGAACACCACCAAGGCGCCCGACCGCTACACCGTGCAGTTCACGCTCGGCAAGCCGGCGGCCATCTTCATGGCCATGATCCCGGAGGTCCACGTGGTGAACGCCGCGCTTCTCAAGAAGCACGAGAAGGACGGCGACTGGGGCGCGGCCTGGCTCACGAGCAACGACGCGGGCTCCGGCTCGTACATGCTCACGCGCTACGATCCGGCCGTCGGCTTCATCGCCAAGCGGTTCGCCGGTCACTTCCAGCCGTGGGGGCAGAAGTACATCGACGAGATCGAGTTCCGCCTCGTGAAGGAAGACAACACGCGCGTGCTCGGCATGATCCGCGGCGATTTCCAGGGGACCGGCGGCTACCTGCCGAACGATCAGGTCAAGCGTCTGCGCGAGGCGTCGAACGTGAAGATCGTCGAGGCCGAATCGATGCGGATCATGATGTTCCAGATCAACAACCAGCGCGCCCCGCTGAACGACGTGCACGTGCGGCGCGCCATCAGCTACGCCTTCGACTACGACGGCTTCAACAAGGACATTCTCGGTGGCACCGTGGAGCGCAATCCCGTGCCGATCCCGAACAACATGTGGGGCGTGCCGCGCGACGTGAAGGGCTACAGCTACGATCTCGACAAGGCCAAGGCGGAGCTGGGGCGCGCGCAGGCCAAGGTCGACCGTCCGATCACCGTTGGCTATCTGCAGGGCTTCAGCCAGAGCGAGCAGGCGGCCACCGTCATGGCCAACGGTCTCCGCAAGCTCGGGCTCGAAACCAAGCTCACCAGCGAGCTGTGGCCGACCATGGTCGAGCGCATGAAGAAGCCGGACACCTCGCCCGACCTCGTCGTCTACTGGATCAGCACCTACTACGCCGATCCGCACAACTGGATCGGCGAGATGTTCCACTCCGGGCAGTGGGGCACGTTCAAGGCCTCGAGCTTCTACAAGAACCCGAAGGTCGACGAGCTCCTCGACGCGGCGCTCAAATCCACCGACCGCAAGGTCCGCGAGAAGGCCTACCAGGACGCCGCGCGCATCGTGGTCGACGACGCGGCCGGCGTGTGGGTCTACAACACGAAGTACTACGGGCCCTGGGCGAAGAACCTGGAAGGCATTCGCTTCAGCCCGATCGGCAACGGCCAGGAGATCCGCTGGGTCCATTACTCGAAGTAGCGGCTGGACAGCGTCCGGGGCGCGCTGATCGCGCCCCGGACGGCGCCGCGCGTCCATGAGGCTGCTCGCCCTCGCGCTCCATCGGCTGCTGTGGTTCGCGCCGACGCTCCTCGGCTTGCTCGTGGTGACATTCGTGATCTCGCGCGTGATCCCCGCCGATCCGGTGGCGCTGGTGGCGGGCGAGACGGCGACGCCCGCGCAGGTCGAGGCGCTCCGGCGGGACCTCGGATTCGACCGACCGCTGGTCGTGCAGTTCGTCGACTACGTGGGGCGTCTCGTGCGCGGCGACATGGGCACGAGCCTCTACACGCGCCGGCCCATCGTGGAGGATCTCGTCGCTCGCCTGCCGGCCACCATCGAGCTGACCGTGGTGGCCATGCTCGTGTCGATCGCGGTCGGCATTCCGCTCGGCGTGCTATCGGCGCTCTGGCGCAACTCGCTGCTCGACCATGCGCTGCGCGTGGTGACGGTGTCCGGGCTCGCCATCGCCAGCTTCTGGCTCGGGATCATGCTGCAACTGCTGTTCGCCATGCGGCTCGGGTGGACGCCGCTCAACGGCCGGCTGGCCGGCTTTCCGCCACGCCCGCTCACCGGCTTCTATCTGCTCGACGCCGCGCTCAGCTGGGACTGGCCGACGTTCGGGACCGCGCTGGCGCACCTGGCGCTGCCCGCGGCCACGCTCGCGTTCCCCGCGCTCGCCACGCTGGTCCGTTTCACGCGGGCCGGCGTGCTGGACGTCATGCAATCCAATTTCGTCCTCTACGAGCGGGCGATGGGGCTGCCGCGCCCCCTGATCGTGTGGAAGTACATCCTGCGCTCGGCCCTCACCTCCACCGTCACCCAGATCGGCCTGCTGTTCGGCATCCTGCTGGCCGGCGCCGTCGTGACCGAGGCCGTCTTCGACTGGCCCGGCATCGGGACCTACGCCGTGAACTCGATCATCCGCTCCGACTACAACGCGGTGATGGGCTTCACCGTCTGGGCCGGCGCCATCTTCGTCGTCGTCAACCTGGTCGTCGACGTCGCCCACACCCTCGTCGATCCCCGAGAACGGACGACATGACAGCCGCGTGGTTCGTGCTGACGCGGCTGGCCCGCGATCGCTCCGCGCTCATCGGCCTGGTGCTGATCGCGCTCCTCGTGGTGTGCGCGGTCCTGGCGCCGGTGCTGTCGACGCATCCGGACGACGTGTTCGAGCTGCATCCCGCGGAGCGGCTGCAGGCGCCCAGCGGCGCCCACTGGCTCGGGACGGATCGCATGGGCTCGGACATGTACAGCCGGCTGCTCTTCGGCGCGCGGATCACCATCGTGATCGGGCTCATCGCCGTCGGCGCGTCGCTTGCCATCGGCGTCCCCATCGGGCTCGTGGCCGGCTACTATCACGGCTGGCTGAGCGACGCGCTGATGCGCGTGTCCGACATCTTCCTGGCCGTGCCGCAGGTGGTGCTCGCCATCGCCATTGCGCAGACGCTGGGCCCCTCGCTTCCCAACGTCATCCTCGCGCTCTCGGTGACCTACTGGCCGTGGTTCGCCCGCGTCGTCTACGCCGAGACGCGCGCGCTCCAGAAAGAGATCTTCGTGGAGAGCACGGCCGCCCTCGGCGCCTCGCCGTGGCGCCTGACCGTGCTGCACGTGCTGCCGAACATCGCCTCGCCGATCATCGTGCGCGCGTCGATCGGGATGGGCTTCACGATTCTCACGGCGGCCGCGCTCGGCTTTCTCGGCCTCGGTCCGCCGCCGCCGACGCCGGAATGGGGGCGCACGATCGCCGAGTCACGCGAGTTCCTGCCCGACGCGTGGTGGTACGCGATGGCGCCGGGGCTCGCCATCTTCCTCACCGTCATGGGCTTCAACCTGCTCGGCGACGGCCTGCGCGATGTGCTGGACCCGCGGCTCCGTCGCCGCCGCACCATCCGCGATGGCTGAGCTGCTCGCCGTCCGCGACCTGCGGGTCGACTTCGCGACCGACCGTGGACCGGCGCAGGTCCTCGACGGCATCAATGTCGAGGTCGGCGCCGGCGAGGTGGTCGGGCTGGTGGGCGAGAGTGGCTGTGGCAAGACCACGCTCGCCCGCGCCATCCTCGGCATCTTGCCCGAGGGCGCCGCGCGCATCCGCGGCGGCGCGGTCCACTTCAAGGGCCGCGACCTGCTGCATGAAAACCCCGCCGTCGTGAACGACCGTGTGCGCGGTCGCGCCATCACCTTCATTCCGCAAGATCCGTTCACGTCGTTCAGCCCGGTCTTTCCCGTCGAGACGCAGATCATGGATCTGATGAAGTGGAAATCGCCGCGGGCGGCCGAGGGGGCGCGCCCGGCCGCCCTCGGCGGCCGGTATCCGCGCGAGCGTTATCGCGCCGACCGCGAGGCCGTGCTCGACACGCTGCGTGCCGTGCAGATCCCCGAGCCGGCGCGCGCGCTGCGGCGGCTGCCGCACGAGTTTTCGGGCGGCCAGCGTCAGCGGCTCATGATCGCCATGGCCCTCTTGCCGCGGCCCGATCTGATCATCGCCGACGAGCCGACCACCGCCCTCGACGTGACCATCCAGGCGCAGATCTTGAAATTGCTGCGCGCGCTCGTGAAGGAGCGCGGCGTGTCGGTGCTGTTCACGACGCACGATCTCGGCACCGCCCACGAGATCTGCGATCGCGTCGTCGTGATGTACGCCGGGCAGGAGATGGAAGCGGCCCCGACCGACGCGTTCTTCGGCCGCCCCGCGCATCCGTACACGCGGCGCCTGCTCGCCAGCGTGCCCGGGCCGGGCGGCGAGCTGCGCGACATTCCCGGCGAGGTGCCGAGCCTGGTGGCGCCGCCGGCGGGCTGCCGCTTCCACCCGCGCTGCGATCATGCGACGCCCGAGTGTCGCGAGCTCCGGCCGGCGCCACGCATGCTCGCCCGCGAGCACGGCGTCCGCTGCCACCACCCCGTGGAGTCATGAGCGCGGCGCTGCTCGAGCTGGTCGATCTGACGCGGCATTTCCCGCTGCGGAACGCCTTCGGGCGACGGGTCGGCTGGCTGCGCGCCGTCGACGGCGTGTCGCTCCGCGTGGAAGGCGGCGAGACGCTCGGTCTCGTCGGGGAGAGTGGCTGCGGCAAGTCCACGCTGGGAAAGACGGTCATGGGGATCTATAGCCCGACCGCGGGCGAGATCCGCTTCGAAGGCCGCGAGATCGGACGGCTCGAGCGGCGGGAGCGACGCGCGGTGGCCCGGCACCTGCAGTACGTCTATCAGGATCCGGGCGCCTCGCTCGACCCGCGCTGGAAGGTGGGGCCGCTGCTGCACGAGCCGCTCAAGATCCACACGGCGCTGTCGCGCGCCGAGCGTGACCGCGAGGTGCGCGCGATCCTCGCCGCCGTGGGACTTCCGGACGCGCACGTCGATCTCTATCCGCACGAGCTGAGCGGCGGCCAGCAGCGGCGCGTCGGCCTTGCGCGCATCCTCACGCTGCGGCCCCGGCTCGTGATTCTCGACGAGCCGACCTCGGGGCTCGACGTCTCCGTGCAGGCCAGCGTGCTGAAGCTCTTCAGAACTCTGCAGTCGACGTTCGCGCTGACGTACGTGTTCATCTCGCACGACCTGTCCGTCGTGCGCGCCATGTGCGCGCGCATCGCCGTGATGTACCTCGGCCGGATCGTCGAGCTCGGCGCCACGGCGCAGGTCTTCGAGAAGCCGCGCCATCCCTATACGCAGTCGCTGCTGGCGGCGGTGCCTCGCATCGGCGGCCGCCGGGTGACGCAGGACTTCGCGCTCGAGGGCGAGCCGCCGAATCCGCGCGACATCCCGAGCGGCTGCCGATTCCGCACGCGCTGCCCGCTGGCACAATCGCGATGCGAGACGGAGGAGCCGGTGCTACGCGCGGTGGACGGCCAGACGGTCGCCTGCCACTACGCCTGACCCGCACGCCTCGGCGCGCGGCTCAAGCGATGAGGCTCGCAAGCGCACGGGCACGCAGCTCCTCGGGCAGCGGAGTGGGACGCCGTCGGTCCTGGTCGAAGTGCACACCCGACTGCTGGAGGCTCGCAACCTCGGCGCCGGTCCGCGCATCGGTCATCACGTGGAGGATGCGCATCGAGGAGGTGCCGATGTACACGAGCCCGGCGCGCACGACGAGCGGATCACCGGGGCGGACGTCCCGGATAGCCATGGCCAGCTGGAATTCGAACGTCGAAAATCCGCGTCCGTGCTCGCGCATGTACGCCGGCGTCAACCCGAACGCGGCGAGCACGTGGGCGTTGGAGGCGGAGAAGCGATG
>DASTCJ010000217.1:0-7057 GCA_035605575.1 Candidatus Methylomirabilota bacterium | reverse complement strand
CGAGCGCGAGCGCGCCGGCGCCGAGCAGCCCGGGGCTGGCGAGGATGCCCACCACCACCGCGGGCACGCCAAAGCCGAGGCCCCAGAGCTGGACACGGCCGGGCCACCCGGCCGGCTCGCGCGCGAGGAGAAACATCGGGTACACGCGCGCGGCCACGCCGATCACCATCGGCAACACCCAGCCGAGCAGGGCGAGGTGCACGTGCGCGTGCAGTCGCGCGAAGAAGTCCCCGGGGAGAAACGTCCGCACGTGCTCGACACCGAGCGCGGCGCCGAACGCCGTCGTGAGCACGAGCCCGGCGAAGCCCATGACGAGCATCGACGCGGTGAACGATCGGTGCTCCAGGCCGCGCAGCGTCAGGGCCGTGTTGACGACGTGCAGCATCACCCCCGCCGCCACGAGCGCGGCGCTCCAGACGAATCCTGACCACGAGGCGATCGCGACGTGGCCGACGACGCCGATGACGCCGAGGGTGATGAGGGCGAGCTCCCATCGTCCGAGCCGCTCGCTCCACACCGGGCGCTCGAGCACGATCGGGATCAGCTGGTACGAGGCGCCCAGGATCGCGACCGTGATCCATCCCAGCGTGAGCGTGTGCGTGAGCGCCAGGATCCGCGGATGGTAATAGTGGCCCGTCAACGCATCGCCGAGCCACGGCAGCGCCAGTGTCGCGAGGGCGAAGGCGAGCGCGGCAACGGCGAGAAAGCCGAGCGGCAGCATCGGCGACGGGGCGCGGACACCCCTGGCGTTCACGGCACGGGTCGCTCGATCACGATGCGGATCAGGCCGGGCTCGGGCTCGTCCGTGCGGTGCGCGAAGCCGCGCGCATCGAGCTGCGGATAAAGGAATGTCGGCCGGCGATCGTGCACGACGGTGAGCGTCTGCCCGGGGGCCAGCGTCTCCAGCCGCTCGAGGACGGCCACCATCGGCTGGGGCGGTTCGAGTCCTCGCACGTCCAGCGTGTCGCGGGCGCTCGGTGCGCGCGAAGGCGCGGACTCGGCCGGCTCGCCGCGATAGAACGAGACCAACCAGTCGTCGTCCGTGAGACGCTCCGTCCAGTGCGCGAACCCGCGCTTCGCGAGCACGCGATAGAGCGGAACCGGCTCGAACGGTGCGCGGAGCACGAGCACTTCCTCGTCGCGCAGGCCGTCGACCGCGGCCATGATCGTGGCGAACGGCTCCTCCCCGCGCCGGATGGCGTCGCGCACGTCCAGCGACACGCGTCGCGCGGCAGGAATCGCGGCCAGCGCGGCGGGCTGCGGTTCCGAAGCCGGCGCGCGATTCGCAACCGGCTCGGGCCGACGCCTCACGCCCGGTCTCCCGTCGCGGCGAGGTCGTGCATGACATCTTCTAGCGACGCGCCTGCCGCCGCTGCCGCCTCGCGCAGGGAGAGATGCGCGCCGCAGCAGTGATTGATGCCGAATCGCTGGAGGACCTCCAGCGCGCCGGGGCGGCGCTTGGCGTCCTCGACCGTCGTCTCGGCGGTGATCCTGGGTGACGCCAGCGTCACCGTTGTTCCGTGGCCGCATCCGCACGTGCAATGACTCATGCCGGATCCTCCTGCCCACGAGCGTAGCTTCGGCCGCGCCGGTCGACTATGACCGCCGTCATAGGGGCCGCGGAGCACGTGTCAACGGAACGATAGGCCGAGGTACACCACGACGAGAACGAGCACGAGGTTGACGCGCGCTACCCAGGACGCCGCCGGACGCATCGTGGGCGGGGCGTCCGGCCGCCCCGCTCGCGGCCCGAGGACGAAGTCGTGCAGGGCGCTGAGCACGACGGCGACCGTGACGAGCGCCGCCTTCACCCAGAAGCGCACCAGCGTCAGCAGCTCCGGACGGAGCCAGATATTCGTGAGACCGGTCGCGATGAGGACCGCCACGGCGACCCAACCCACGGCGCGGAATCGCATACCCGTCTCGTGCATGAGACGACGGCGAAGGGCGTCGTCGTCGAGCCCGCGCGTCACCGGCACGAGGACGAGCGCCACGAATATCATGCCACCCACCCAGGTGAGGGCGCCCGCCAGGTGCAGGAAGCGCACAGCGAGTGCGACGCTCATTGGTCTTGCTGGGCGATCACCCGCAAGGCGTCGAGGTCGGACAGGACGAGGCGGCCGTCCGCGTCGCGCACGAGGCGGTCCTTTTGCCAGCGGCGGACGATCCGGATCGCCGTCTCGACCGTCGTGCCGGTCATGTCGGCGAGGCTCTGGCGGGTGAGATGGTACGGCAGCGTGATCCCCCGCGGCCCACGCTGCCCGTCGCGCTCGGCCAGACGCACCAGGGCCGCCGCCAGCCGCGCTTCGACCGGATCCGCCGCCAGCGAGCGTACGGAGTCGTGGGCGGCGCGCAGCCGGCGGCCGATCATCAGCGCCATCTCGCGGATGATCCGCGGGTGGCGCTCGGTCAGCGCCACGATCGGCTCCCGCGCGATCTTCAGCACGACAGTCGGCTCGGTGACCTGCGCCGAGGCGGGATATGGCCGTCGCTCGATGACCGCCACGCCGCCGAACGGCTCGCCGGGTCCGAGCAGCTCGAGCACCACTTCCTTGCCGCCGCGCGAGGCACGCAGGATCTTGACGCGGCCCGTGCGCACGAGACAGAACCAATCGGCCGGCTCGCCTTCCATGAACACGTACTCTCGCGCTCGGTATGACTGCTCGTGGGCCCCGGCGGCCACGGCCGACAGCTCGCGTGCGGGAATGCCGGCGAACACGGCACACCGGCAGAGAAAGGCCGCCGTCTCCTCCGTCGTCATCCTGTCGATGATACGCGGAGGAGCCGGGCGTCAGGCGGCCCGCACACCCGCGTCAGGCGCGACGCACAACTCGGCCGAGCGGATCCGTACGCGACCGGTCGCCGACAGCATCGCCAGACACGAGCCGACCGCATCGGCCGACATCCCGAGTTTCGCCGCGAGCCTGGAGGTCTCCACGGGGCCGCCGATTCTCAGAATTCCGAGGATCTCCTCGTCGAGCCCGTCCCACCAGCCGTCCATCGATCGTCCTCCTCAATCGTCCGTTTCAACGCCCGCCGCCACCGGTCTCCACGGCTCGAAGGCTGTCGTCCTGGGCGGGCTCATCTTGAGCAGGCGCTCACACTCGTCGCAAAAGAGCGCCGCCGCCGGTTCGCCGCACACCACGCAGCCAACCTCGTAGCGATTCATGGCGCGTACTCCTCGGCGACGCACGCGGCCTCGTCGCGCAGCATGGCATCGCGCTCGAGATGCCAGCGATGCCGATCGCGTGCAGCCAGGATCTCGCCCGTGGTCACGACTTCGGCATCCGGTGCCTGCGCCACGCCGAGCGCATCACCGATCTCGTCCACGACGTCCTGATCCGGCGTGGCCGTGCTGCCGCCGACGGCCTCGTCGCCGATGGCGCACGCCGCACGCCAATCCGCGTCCACGTCTCCGCCTGTGAGTCGTGCACAGCTGCCGACAGACGTGGCACTGTCGTCGGGCATGTCGGCGATGGATTCCAGAACGGGATGACTTCGGCGCGCGAGCCGACGCTTTCTCATGGCGCTCACCCCGCCGTCACCGGTGAGGCCATCTTGGCGAAGGCACGGACGATGTCGGTCTCGGTCATGATGCCGATGAGCGTGCCTGCATCGACGACCGGCAGCGCACCGATCTTGTGGTCGAGCATGATGCGCGCGGCCTCGGCGACGTTACGGTCGGGACCGACGGTGATGACGGACGATGTCATCACGGAGCCCACCGTCATGCGCGCGAGTAGATAGTTGACCTCCCACACTGACAGACTCGTCGCGGGCGAGGGCAGATTGAGACGGATGTCCCGATCGGTGACGATGCCCGTGAGTCGGCCGCCATCGGTCACCACCAGGTGACGGATTCGACGCTCGAGCATCATGCGACGCGCCTCCACGACCGGCGTGTGGGCGTCCACGGTCAGTGGCTCTCTCGTCATCAGCTCGCGCACCTTCACGGCGGACCTCCTTTCGCTGTATCTCTACTAAGCAGGCGCTGTGCCCTGCGCGAGTACAGCGATATTCGATACTTCCCGCGCGCCCGGCACGCCGGGGCGGGACAGTGCTGCCGCAACTGGGGCGTTGCCGCCCCGGTCCCTCGCGGCGCGCCGCCTGTAACCCAGCGTCCTCTATGTCATCCGCCGTGGCAGCGGCGTTGCGTATCGATTGCCCTCGTATGCGCCGCATCGCCGAGCGATGACGGGGGAGGGCACACGCCGATGACACCGAAGAAGATCCTGGTTCCGCTGGATGGCTCGCGACTTGCCGAGGTGGCCTTGCGGGAGGCCTTCGACTTCGGCCGGCGGGGCGCCACCGTCGTGCTGCTGCGCGTCGTCGAACCGAAGCGCCTGCCGGGCGCCGATCCGCTGGAGACCGAGGTGACGGCCGTGCGTGAAGCGGAGGGCTATCTCGCGAGCATCGCGGCCCGGGCCACGCTCGCCGGCGTCCCGACCGTCGAGACATCGGTCTGGTATGGCACGGTCGCCGAGTCGATCATCGATGCCGCACATGTGCGCGAGGTCGACCTCATCGTGATGAGCTCACACGGTCGGAGCGGTCTCGGCCGATTGGTGCTCGGCAGCGTCGCCGAGACGGTCCTTCGCGGGACGACTACGCCAATCTTGCTGCTGCGCGATCGGGCGCTGCCGGTGACGGTGCCGCAGGAAATGAAGGAGGCCGTCCATGTATAAACGCGTGCTGGTGCCGCTCGACGGCTCGCCGCTGGCTGAAGCCATTGTTCCGTTCTTGACCGAGATCGCCGGGCCGCTCGACATGTCGATCGTCCTGCTCCGGGTTCTCGAGCCCATACCGGCCGCGGTCGCCGAGGGCGCGCGTCACACGTTCATCGACGTGAGCGAGACTCGTCGGCAGGACGCCATGACCTATCTGGCCTCCGTGGCGTCCTCGCTCCAGGCCCGCGGCATCCGAACGACGCTGGAGGTCCGCTCGGGCCGTCCCGATCGAGAGGTGGTGGAAGCCGCGCGCGATCTGAAGGCGGATCTCATCGCCATGAGCACGCATGGCCGCAGCGGGGTCGGCCGGCTGCTGTTCGGTTCCGTCGCCGAGCAGGTCCTGCGGCACGCCGACGTCCCGCTGTTCATCATGCGACAGACCTCGGCGCAGGCGGCGGCCATGGCGGCCACCGCCTGCTGAAGGTCCTGAATTAGCTCCCGAGCGTGGCCAGGCGCTCCACCGGCCGCGCGCTCGAGGCTACTTGAACGTGTAGCGGAGCGTGGCCGCCACGATGTGCGCGGTGTAGTTTTGCAAGTCGTTGCCGAGGAAGATCGAGTTCACTCCGGGTACGAACGGATTGAGTCCATCCGTGCGCCAGTCGTTCTTCTCGTACGACTCGAAGGCGTAGCGGAAGCCCAGCGACCAGTCCTTCGTGAGCCAGTAGCGCAGGCCGGTTTCGAGGCGGATCAACGTGTCCTCGAACGCCGGCTGCTTGCGCGCAACCGCATTGGCCGGGTTGGCGAATCCTGGGTGCGCGAGCGGAGCCGTCTCGTTACGGTTGTCCACCTCGCCAAGCGCGTAGGCCAGCGTGCCCTGGATCAGCCAGTCCAGCTTCCCCGGAATGACGCCGACCTTGGCGCCGAGTTGGACGGTCTGGACACGGTCGAGACTGTTCGAGATCCAGTTCCAGTCGTCGAAGTCGGAAACCAGGGCTCCCGATACGTCGCGGTTTCGCGACTTCCACTTCTGGTAGATGGACTCGTAGACGTAGCTGGCGAACAGCGTCACCCGCTCGGCCGGAGTCCAGGATGCGTCGATGCCGGCCGACCACGTGGTGGCGTCACGGAGCCCGAACTCACCGCCGAGGTAGTCGTCGTTCCGCCACGTGCCGTTCAGCGAGACCGTCAATGTATCGAACGGCGTGAACTGAAGTGTCAGGTCGGTCTGGTGCCGATCGCGCTCGCCCTCGTCGAACTTGCGCAGCAGGACGGACTGGCTCTGCGCCGCGTCCGCCGGGGCCAGCTCGTCCTCGATCACCGTGTGCGCGATGTGGGCGAAGGTGTTGTATTCGTTGATGCGGCGCCATGATGGCTTGTAGGTGATGCGCCCGAGGAACCAGTCGACCGGCGTCCAGTCGCCGGCCACCTTGACGTAGTACTCGTCGCTCTTCGGCACCTCGCGGTGCTCCTCGTCGCGGTTCCAGTGCTCCCAGCCGCCACCGAGCGTGGTCGCCAGCCAGGTGAAGGCACGGTAGCGTGCATCGGCGTCCAGGTTGTGCCTGGAGTAGCTGAAGGCGGAGCTCTGACGCGGCTCGTTGACCAGCGACTGATCGTTGACGACATGGCCCGGAAACACGAGCTGGTCGCTCATCTCGTTGTAATCGAAGAACCGGTAGCGAAGACCCAGCGTCGTCCGCGGGATCGCTCGGTTCACGAGATTGACGTTGACCGTCGTGACGCCGACCTTGCCGTCGAGACTGTCCTGAGGCAGCGCCAGGGTGGCCGTCGGGATGTTCGGGTTGATCGTATGCGGCAGGAACTCGTCGTCCTGGAGCCGCAGGCTATAGGAGGCCGCCGCCGTCAGGCGGGTGCGGAAGGGGAGATCCACGCCACCGCCGATGTGGATCGTGTGCGCCGAGTTGCCGGGCGCCAGCGAAGACCGACCGAAGGCCGGGTTGCTGGTGCCGCCGGTTGCACTCGGAGCGAAAGCGGAGAAGGTCGAGCGGAGCGGATTGTCGGCGATGACACGGCTCTCGGAATTCTCGAAGAGCGAGAACGTGTAGCCGAACTGAAGCTGCCAGTAGTCTCGGGCAAACGTGCCGCGCAACCGGACTTCGTGGATCGTCTGCTCGATGGGCTCCAGGACCTCGATGAAGTCGTTGCCGGGGCTACCCATCGCCATGCCGAAGGGGCGATCGCCGTCCTTGTTGATGCGCGTGTAGTCGGCGCGGAGCTCGAGGTCTGGTGTGGGCGTGAGGCGGAAGAACATGCGCGCGGTGTCCTTGCGCACGTCGATGTCGCGCTCGGGCGCCGAGTTGTAAAGGGCGCCCTCCGCCGCCGACAGTGCGGTGGCGTCCGGACGAGGCGGCAGGCGCCACTCGCCGCGGCTC
>DASTCJ010000024.1:0-17520 GCA_035605575.1 Candidatus Methylomirabilota bacterium | reverse complement strand
GCCGCATGCCGACCTCGGGCACCTGCTACGGCTCCTCCGTCGACACGCCCGCCGATCGTTCCGACCGCGGCAAGGACAAGAAGAAGTAGGCGTCCCACTCCTGGAGGCCCGGGCCATGAGCAAGGAAGAGAGCGGGTTGATTCGCGGGCTCGAAGGCGTCGTCGCCGCCGAGACGCGGCTGTGTGACCTCGACGGCGCTCACGGGCGCCTTGCCTATGTCGGCTACGACATCGAGGAGCTGGCGCGGCTGGCGAGCTTCGAGGAGGTCGCCCACCTGCTGTGGCACGGCGAGCTACCGAAGGCCGCGCAGCTCGACGCGCTGACCGTGCAGCTCACCGCGGCCCGCGAAGTACCGCGCGACGTGATCGAGGCGCTCCGGTTGATGCCGAAACAAACCGACCCGATGCGAGCGCTGCAGGCGGCGGCGGCGCTGCTCGGCATGCACGATCCCGACGCCACCGACAGCTCACATACCGCGAACGTGCGGAAGGCGGTACGGCTCACCGCGCAATTCGCCAGCGTGATTTGCGCGCATCACCGGATCCGGAGTGGGCAGGAGCCGGTGCCGGCGGCGGCCGGTCTCGGCCACGCGGCCAACTTCCTCTACATGCTGACCGGGCAGCGCGCCGGCGCGGCGGCCGTGAAGGCGTTCGACGCGAGCCTGACGCTCTACGCCGAGCATGAATTGAACGCCTCCACGTTCACCACGCGCACGATCGTCTCCACGCAGTCGGACCTGCACTCGGCGGTGGCCGGCGGCGTCGGCGCCCTCAAGGGCCCCCTGCACGGCGGCGCCGGCGAGGCGGTGATGCGCACGCTCATGGAGATCGGTGACGTGTCGAATGTCGACGCGTTTACCCAGAAGGCGCTTGCCGAGAAGCGGCGGCTGATGGGCTTCGGTCACCGCGTCTACAAGGCCGGGGATCCGCGGGCGGCGATCCTGCGCGGGATGGCGGAAGAGGCGTGCCGCCAATCCGGGCAGTTCAAATGGTACGAGATGGCGGTGAAGCTGCACGAGCGCATCGGCGCCGCCAAGGGCCTCATCCCGAACGTCGACTTCTATTCGGCGCCGCTCTTCTACTCCCTCGGAATCCCGGTCGATCTGTTTACGCCGGTGATCGCCGCCGGCCGCATCGCCGGCTGGACGGCGAACATCATCGAGCAGCACGACGACAACCGCTTGATCCGGCCCCGCGCCGACTACGTGGGACCGAAGCGCCGCCCGTTCGTCCCGGTCGCAAAGCGATGAGCGCACAGCGCGTTCGTACCGGTCGCAAAGCGCTGAACGCGCAGCGCAGCCACGCCCTATCTCGAACCGGCTGCCCTCGCTTCGAGGCGGTCTAGCGCAGTCGCGACAATGTCCCGAAGCCTGACGCGCAAGCTCATCGAGGAGCATCTCGTCGCCGGCAAGCCGGTGGTCGGCGAGGAGGTCGGTATCTCCGTCGACCAGGTCCTCCTCACGGACACCAATGGCACGATGGCATTCTTGCAGTTCGAGGCGCTCGGCTTTCCGCGCATCGTGCCCGCGCGCGCCGTCGCCTACATCGATCACAACGTCTATCAGGTCGACTCCCGCAACTCCGACGACCACCGCTATCTGCAGACGGCCGCCCGCAAGTACGGCGCCGTGTTCTCGAAGCCGGGGAACGGCATCTGTCATCAGGTTCACGTCGAATCCTTCGCGGTGCCCGGCGACGTCCTGCTGGGCACCGACAGCCATACGGTGCTCTGCGGCGCCGCCGGCATGCTGGCGATCGGCGCGGGCGGCCAGGACGTCGCGGTGGCCATGGGCGGCGGACCGTACTTCTTCACGATGCCGGCCGTGGTCCGCGTCTGGCTCACCGGCGCGCTACGGCCCTGGGTCACGGCCAAGGACGTCATCCTCGAGCTGCTGCGACGGCTATCGGTTCGCGGCGGCGCCGGCAAGATCTTCGAGTACGCGGGGCCGGGCCTCGCGAGCCTGCTCGCCGCCCAGCGCATGACGATCGCGAACATGGGCGCCGAGCTCACGCTGACGACGAGCGTATTTCCGAGCGACGACGTCACGCGCTCGTACATGACCCGACTGGGCCGTGCCGAGGACTGGCGACCGGCCGCCGCCGACCCCGACGCGAGCTATGACGACCAGATCGAGTTCGATCTGTCGGCGATCGGTCCGCTCGTGGCCCTGCCCGGCTCGCCGGATCGGGTGGTGCCGATCGAGGACGTCGCGGGGACGAAGGTCGAGCAGGTGATGGTGGGCTCCTGCACCAACGGCTCCTGGCACGACATGGCGTCGGTCACCAACGTGGTCCGTGGCAAACGCGTGCATCCGTCCATCTCGTTCGTCCTCTTCCCGGGCAGCCACCGGATTCTCGAGACGATGGCGCGCGAAGGCTTGCTGACCGACCTGATCTCTGCCGGCGCCACGGTGTCCGAGTCGACGTGCGGGTCGTGCGCCGGCATCGGTCACGTTCCGGCGGCCGGAACCAAGAGCCTGCGCGCGTTCAACCGAAACTTTCCTGGACGCAGCGGCGTGAAGGGCGACGAGATCTACCTCTGCTCTTCCGCGGTGGCCGCCGCGTCCGCGCTGACCGGCGTCATCACCGATCCGCGTACGCTCGGGGCCGAGCCCGCCGTGAGGCTGCCGCCGAAGTTCGCCAGCTCCGACGTCGGCCTCGTATCGCCCGACGGCGGTGGCGACGTCGTCCGCGGCCCGAACATCAAGCCGGTCCCGCTCGGCGAGGCGGTGCCAGAGACGCTCGAGGCGCCCGTGCTGCTGAAGCTCGGCGACAAAGTCTCGACCGACGACATCTCGCCGTCGGGCTCGGCCGTGCTCGTCTTCCGCTCGAACATGCCGGCCATCGCCGAGTTCACGTTCAAGAACGTCGACGCCGACTTCGTGGCGCGCGCGAAGGCGGCTGGTCGCGGCATCCTCGTCGGCGGCGAGCACTGGGGGCAGGGCTCCTCGCGCGAAGCGGCGGCGGTCGGGCCGATGCTGCTCGGCATCCGCGCCGTCATCGTGAAGTCCTTCGCGCGCATCCACCGCGCCAACCTGATCAACTGGGGCGTGGCGCCGCTCGTCTTCGACGATCCCGCGACCTGGAGCACGATCGAGCGCGACGACCGGCTGCGGCTCGCGGGATTGCGCGCGGCACTCGCGGGCGGCACGACGATCCGCGTGGTGAACACGCGAACGGGCAGCGCCTTCACCGTCTCGTGCGCGCTGACGCCACGCGAGCGCGAGATTCTTCTCGATGGTGGGCTGCTCGCCCACACGCGGGCCAGGCAAGCATGACGCAGAGGCGCATTCGTGCCGTCTACATGCGCGGCGGCACCAGCCGCTGCCTCGTCTTCCACGCGCGCGACCTCCCGGCCGCCGGCCGCGAGCGGGACGCCGTGCTGCTGGCGGCGCTCGGCAGTCCCGATCCCTACGGCCGTCAGCTCGACGGGCTCGGCGGCGGGATCTCGTCGCTCTCCAAGGCGTGCATCATCGGGCCGCCCACACTGCCGGGCGCCGACATCGATTACACGTTCGCGCAGATCGAGGTGAAGAAGGCGTCCGTCGATTACGCCGCCAACTGCGGCAATTGCTCGTCCTCGGTGGGGCCGTTCGCGATCGACGAGGGCCTCGTGCCGGCGCGCGACGGCGAGACCGTGGTGCGCATCCACAACACGAACACGAAGAAGCTGATCGTCGCCCACGTACCGGTGGAGGACGGCGAGGCGGCCACGCGCGGCGATTTCGAGCTCGCCGGTGTGGCCGGCCGCGGCGCCCGCATCGCGCTCGACTTCGTCGAGCCGGGCGGCGCCGGAACGGGTCGGCTCCTGCCGACGGGGCGGCCACGCGACGTGGTGGCCGGGCTCGAGGTCTCCTGCATCGACGCGACGAACCCGGTCGTGTTCGTGCGCGCCCGCGACCTCGGCCTCACCGGCGCCGAGACGCCTCACGCGGTCGACGCCGACCACGAGCTCTGCGCGCGGCTCGAGAAGGTACGCGTCGAGGCGGCCGCGCGCATGGGCATGGCCGAGAGCGCGTCCGTGCCGAAGATCGCGTTCGTGGCGCCGCCCGGCGAGTACACGGCGCTCGACGGCGGCCGCTACGGCGCCGCCGACCACGACGTGCTCGCGCGCGCGATGTCCATGGGCAACTGCCATCGCGCGTTCCCGCTCACGGCCGCGATGTGCCTGGCCGTCGCCGCCCGCATCGATGGCAGCGTCGTGCACGAGGCGAGCAGCGCCGGCGTCGGACGCGACGTGAGGCTCGGACACCCGTCCGGCGTGCTGCCGCTCGACGCGGCCGTCTCGCTGCGTGACGGCCAGCCGTGGGCGGAGCGGGTGACCGTCTATCGCACCGCGCGGCGACTCATGGAAGGCTGGGTCCGGGTGCCCTGAGCGGATGAGCCGCCTGTACTTCATGGCTGGCGGCGACGAGATGGTCCGGCGACGCGCGCTGGTGCCGAAAGGCTCGGTGGTGGAGGCGTGGGCCGACATCATCGGCGGCGGCACGTTCTGGGTCGGAGAAGAGTCCAAGCGGCTGCTCGACGCCGCCGGCGACGCGCCGATGAAGCACCAACTGGCCCTGCCGGCCGAGGCCGTTCCGATCTTCTACGGGCCCCACCTCTGCGACATCGAGTCGCTGCCGCGCGAGGAGTCCCTGCGCGCGCGCGTGCTGTCCGTGCACGCCATCGCGGCGGCGTGGATCACGCTCGACCGCTTCGGACAGCGGGTGACCTACGAGCCGACCGGACCGTCGGATCCAATCTTCCACCTTCGCCGGCCCGGGGGCGGCGCTGCCCACGTCTGGCGTCGCTTCGACACCAGGGCCGACGCGATCGGGTTCATGCGGGAGGTCTACGGGGTCGAGTCCGAGGCCTCGGAGTGGGCCGAGGCGCTCGAGATCGCCAATTTCGAGGCGCTGCTGGAGCGCCACGGCGAGCGCGCCCGGTGAGGCGGTCAGCCGCGCGCGCGGATGTCGTCGAGAACGGGCACGATGTAGCGGCGGAACTGCTCAGGGTTCTCGCTCATCGGAAAGTGGCCGATCTCCCTCATGATAGTGACGCGCGCACCCTTGATCTTGTCGGCCGTGCGCGCGGTGTCTTCCGGCGTGCACGAAAAATCGTATTCGCCCGTGAGCAGGTAGAGCGGACACTTCGTGGTGTCAATCTCCGCCACCCGATCGCGGAAGTCGCCGTCCGCCCGGTAGAAGAAGAGATCGCCCTTGAAGACGCCCGGGCCCCCCTGCATGTACATCCACAGCGTGTCCCAGCGCGCCTCCGCCGGGCTCTGCGGCGCGATGAGCCCGGACATGAGCGCGCCGGCGATCTCGCTGCCGTGCACGTCGGGACGGTGCAACCATCCGGTGTCGTCGTACCAGGGCGCCTGATAGTCCGCCGACTCGAGGCCGATGAGCGCGCGGAATTCCCCGGCATGGAGTCGCGCCAGCTCGAGCACGATCTTGCCGCCGATCGAGCAGCCGAGCACGACCGGACGCTCGAGGGCGAGGGCCGCGCAAAAGCCGCGGATGAGCTCGACGTAGCCGCGGGTGGTGAGCGTGTACTCCTCGTCCTGCCAGCCGGCCGGCGGCAGGGACTTGCCGTGCCACGGCATGTCGAAGGCGATGACGCGGAAATGGCGCGTGATCTCCGCGTCGTTCAGCAGGTGCCGGAACTGGCGGCCGTCGGCGCCGGCGGTGTGCAGGCACACGAGCGGCACGCCCTGCCCGGCCTCCTCGAAGTAGACGCGGTGCGGACGGCCGGCGAGCGTCATGCGGACGTAGCGACCGACGATCGGCTCGAGATCGGCCACTCAGGCCTGCCTTCGCGGCTTGGCGAGCACGTCCTTCACGTAACGAAGATTCGCCATGAGCGGACGGAGGTCGCCCTCGACGATCGCGTGGCCACCCTTCGTCATCGCGAAGAGATCGTGCCAGCCGGCGGGGGGCATCGGTTCCCAGAAGCGACGCCAGGCGTCGTCCGACGCGCGGATCGCGAAGGACCACGCCCGCATGAGAAACGGTCCGCGCTCGAGGCGTGTCACGCGGCCCTCGTGCACGGTCACCAGCCACGCCGAGGCGCCGGTCTCGACGAGGAACGTCGTGGAGAGATAGCGGCCGCGCCGGACGAGACCGGCGTCGGCATTGACGAGGTCAGCGAGACGCTCGAGCACGGCGGCGATCATACTCCATGAGCGCGGGGCCGCCCATCGACGGCTTCTATCGCTCGGTCCGCGCCGTCGCGCGCTTCTGGCTCTGGTTCTTCTTCAAGAGCGTCGACACGCGACACGCCGAGCGCGTGCCACCCGAGGGTCCCGTGCTTCTGTGCATCAACCATCCGAACAACTTCATCGACTCGTTCGTGATCGGCGCCGTGCTCACTCGCAAGGTGCACTACCTGGCGACGGCGTCGCTCTTTCGCAACGGACTGCTCGCGCGCTTTCTCCTGGCCGCCGGCGCCATTCCCGTGTGGCGCAAGCAGGACCGAGGAGAGATCCGGCGATTGTCCGCGCGAGGCTCGACGCGCCGCATCTCGAACAGCCCACCCTCGGACCGATCGGAGCACGCGGCTCCCGCTACAACAGACCCCAACGCCGACACCTTCGAGGCCTGCGCGGCAGCCTTCGCTCGCGGCGCCGTCATCGCGATCTATCCGGAGGGCACCACGCACGCCGAGGCACGCGTGCAGCGGATCAAGACGGGCGCCGCGCGCATCGCCCTCGCCTGGGAGGCCGACCACCCGCGGACGCTGGCCATGGTGCCGGTGGGCCTGACCTTCCAAGCGCGCAAGTCGTTTCGCGCACGCGTGCTCGTCTCGTTCGGCGAGCCGCTGCCGGTGGGCGCCTACGTCGCCGCCTATCGTGACGATGCGGTGAAAGGCGTCGACGCGCTGACCCGTCACCTGCAGGAGGCGATGGAGGCGCAGGTCGTCAACGTCGAGCGCATCGACGACGCGCGCCTGCTGCGCGCGGTGGAAGAGCTCTACCGTGACGTGCTGGCGCGCGAGGTCATGGAGACGCGCGGCCTCGCCGCGAAGCAGGTGGATCTCGTCCGTCTCTCGCGATCCATCGTCGAGGCGATCACCTGGTTCAAGGCCCGTGAGCCCGCCCGCGTGGAGTCGCTGTGGCAGCGCATCCAGGCCTATCGCTCACTGCTCGCTCAGCATCACGTGCGGGACGAGACGGTCCGCGGACAGCACGAGCCGGTACCCGCCCGGCGCCGCCTCGTCTACTCCTGGGATGCGGTCGTCGGCCTCCCGCTCTTCGTCTATGGCGCCGCCGTCAACGCGCTCCCGTATTTCGTGCCGCGCGCGCTCGCGCGTCGCATGGCGCGCAAGGAGACGGACTATGCGACGATTCGGCTTCTCGCGTCGATCGTCGCCTACCCCCTCTTCTGGACGGTGGAGACATGGGCGGTGCTCCGGCTCACGTCGCCGACGGCGGCGGCGCTCTTCGCACTCTCACTGCCGATCTCGGGCCTCATCGCGTATCGTTATCTGGCCGGCGCGGGGCGGTTCCAGCGCCGGCTCCGCTTCGACATGCTGTTGCTGACGCAGGCGGCCACGGCGCGCCGGCTGCTGGCGGAGCGGGCGGCGATCATCGACGAGCTCGAGCGCGCCAAGGACGAATGGCTGGCCGCCACGAAAGGAAGCAGCTTTTGAGCGTTCATCTGCTGGAGGAGATGTCGACGCCCGCGCTCGACACCCTCGATCGGTCGCGCACCGTCGTCATCATCACCCTGAGCCCGCTCGAAACGCACGGGCCACATCTCCCCGTCGGCGTCGACGCCTTCACGGCGCGGCACTTCGCGGAGACGATCGCTCACCGTCTCGTCAGCGCGCGGCCACTGTGGTCGGTCGTGCTGGCGCCGACCCTTCATCTCGGCTCGTTCACGTTCGACACGGTGGGGACGGTGTCCGTTCGCCAGCGGGTCGTGCGCGACGCGCTGATCGACTACGGCGACGCGTTCGCACGCGCCGGCTTTCGCTACATCCTCGTCGCCAATGGCCACGGCGGCCCCGGCCACCTGGCCGCGCTCGACGAGGCGGCGGCGACCATCAGCCGCCGTCACCGCATCACGATGACCTCGTTCACCGGGCACCTCGCCTGGGAATTCATGCGCGGACGCTACGCCAGCAAGATCGAGGCCGCGCTGGGCCGGGCCCTCACGGCGGAGGAGCGCCGGGCATTCGCCGAGGACGCGCACGGCGGTTGGTGGGAAACGTCACTGATGCTCCTGCTGCGCCCCGACCTCGTCGACGAGAACTACCGCACGCTGCCGCCCGCACGCTATTCGTGGCGCGAGCGCGTGGTACCGAATTACGCCGTCAAGAACGGCGGTCCCGGTTACGTCGGTCACCCGGCACTGGCCGATCCCAAGTTCGCCAGGGCCACCCTCGACGTCCTGATGGGGGAGGCGATGACCATCGTCAACGGGCTGCTCGACGGAACGCTGCATCCGTCGGCGCGCCGCTCACCGTTCGTGCAGATTCCGTTCTTCCGGACGAACTTCTGGCCGGCGGCCGGCGCCACGGCGGCCACGCTGGCGGGCGTCGGCTTCGGTCTGTTCACGTGGCGACGTCGGCGCACGCCGTCGCCATGAGCGACGTCGTGCTGCTCGAGCCGGCCGGCGAGGGCATCGCCTGTCTCACGCTCAATCGTCCCGCGGCGCTGAACGCGCTGAATCGCGCCATGGCCGAGGCGCTGGAGGCCGCGCTGGATCAGGCCGCCACGCTCGCCGACACGCGCGTGCTGCTCGTGGAGGGCCGCGGCCGCGCGTTCTGCGCGGGCAACGACATCGCCGAGATGGAGCATCTGGGCACCAGCGACGCGGAGGCCATCTCCCGACGCTGGGCCGTCATCATGGAGCGCTTCGCGTCGCTGCCGCAGGTGACGGTCGCCGTCATCGACGGCCACGCGCTCGGCGGCGGGCTGATGCTGGCCGTCGCCCAGGATCTGCGCATCGCGTCCGACCGCGCGCGCCTCGGCCTGCCGGAGGTGACGCTCGGCTTCAATCCCGGCTACGGCATCGCGCGCTTGCTCGACGTGGCGGGCGGCAATCACGGACGCGATCTGCTGCTCACCGGGCGGACGATTCACGCCACCGAAGCGCTGCGCATGGGCCTCGTGAACCGGGTGGTGGCAGGCGCGACGCTGGCCGAGACCGCGCGCACGTGGGCCACGGAGATCGCGCGCTCACCGCGGGAGGGCCTGGCCGCGACGAAAGCCATCGTGGTCGGCATCCGCGCCGGACGCCTCGGTCGCGAGCCGGAAGCCTACGGGGCGGCGCTTCGCACCGGCGCCGCCGCGCGCGAGCGCATCCGCGCCTTCGTCGAGCGCAAACGGCGGCGCGCGCGCTAGCGCGTGCGACTGCGGCGGGTCTGCATGTCGCGATCCGCCTCGCGCAGGAAGTCGTCGGCGCTCTCCGGGGGCGACGCGCTCCACGCGATGCCCGTCGAGCACTCGATCTTGACCGGTAGACGACGCTGCACGGCGAGCGCGCCCAGCCTCTCGGTGACGCGAGCCACGACGGACTCGGTGTCCTTCGGCTCGGCGTCGATCAGCAGCGCGGCGAACTCGTCGCCCCCGTAGCGCGCGATGATGTCGCTGCGGCGCGTGGCCTCGCCGAGCGCATCGGCCACCGTGCGCAGCACTTCGTCGCCGAGCGTGTAGCCGAAGCCGTCGTTGATCGCTTTGAGATTCACGACGTCGATGGCGAGCAGGAGCAGGCCGGACTTCCGCCGGCGCGCGCCGGCCGCGAGTCGACGGTAATGCTCGTGGAACGAGCGGCGACTGGCCAGACCGGTGAGCGGGTCCGGCGCGTAGCGCGCGAGCTTTCGGTCCGCGTCGTACAGCCGCGCGGCGAGCACGCGCAGGAGACCGTTCGCGAGCTCCGGCGAATCGGCCAGCACCTTGACGAAGTCGCGCCGGCGCAGCACCACGCAGTGCGTCCGGTCCACCGCGATCACCGTGGCCGAGCGTGGCTGGTCGCGCAGGATGCCGATCTCGCCCAGCACCTCCGCCTTGCCGATGTCGCCGAGCAGCATCTCCGCCTGGCCGTCGGCTGTCGCTTCGATCACGCGTACGCGGCCCGAGAACAGCACGTACAGGTTGTCGGGGGCCTCGCCCTGCCGGGTGATCACGGCGCCTGGGGCATACAGCTGCTCGCTGGCGTGGCTCACGAGCGTACCGAGCTGCTCGTCGGTGCACTTCGAAAACAGCGGCACGCTGGCCAGCATGCTCGCCAGCATGGCCTGCGAAGCGGCGCGCTCTTCGCGCGCCTCCGCCGGCGTGGCGCGGCTCGCGTCGACGATCATGTCGCCGGCGATGAGCGTCCGCGCCAGCCAGGACCGCACGCGCGCGCGCAGCATCGGCGGGCTGTAGGGCTTCGGCAGGTAATCCGTCGCCCAGTCGCCCCCTCGATGGAGCCGTCCGTCCGGATCATCGGCGAGCAGGATCACTGGAAAATGGTCCCGTCCCATCCGCGTCCGGAACGCCGGTAAGAGCTCGAGGCCGACGGTCGGCGGCAGATCGGCGTCGATGATGGCGAGATCGGGCATGTGCTCCGCGCCTCGCGTCAGCGCCGCGCGCATGTCGGGCACCGGGAGCGCGACGATGCCGTCGTCGCCGAGCGCCTCCTCGATGGTCGCCACGTGCGCATCGTCGCGCATGACCACGAGCACCCGCGCGCCGGCGATGAGCCGCCGCCGCAGCGCGGACTCGTCGGTGACACGCTCGGCGCTGTTGGCGCCGGTGACGTCGAGCGTCATGCCCTCGCGTGCCGCGAACACCTCCATGGTCCCGCTTCGATCGGCGACGCGCTTTCGCGCGCTCGCTTCGATGGCGGCCATCTGCGTGTCGTCATGCGTCGGGTCGTGATGGAAGAGGGCGAGGCGCTTCACCCGTGCCGCGAGGCACACGTCGACGGCGTAGTCCGGCGTGGCGTGGCCCCAGCCCAGCCGCCCGCGATATTCGTCCTCCGTGTACTGCGCGTCGTGGATGACGAGATCGGCCTCGTGCATGAACGCCACGTGACGCTGGTCACCGGGGTGGTGGAGCTGGCCGTCGTCGGGCTTCCAGAACGGCTCGTGGTCGGTGACGTAGGCGATGGTGGCGCCGCCGGCGGAGAGCCGGTAGGCGATCGTCGGGGCCGTGTGGTTCAGGTACTGCGTCTCGACCAGCACGCCGCCCACGCGGAAGAATCCTTCCTCGAGCTCCGTGAAGTGGATGCGCGAGCGCAGGTCGCGGAGTTTCACCGGAAAGTAGGAGTACTCCATCTGCCCCGCCATGGCTTCCTCGAGGCTCTGCTGGAAGCCGAGCGGCGCGTACACGTTGAGCTCGGCGCCGGGAATGAAGGCGGGCACGAAGAACGGAAAGCCCTGGATATGATCCCAATGGGTGTGCCCGATGAACAGGTGCAGCCGGAGCGGCTGCGGCAGCGTCTGCAGCAGATGCAGGCCGAGCTCGCGCGCGCCCGTCCCGCAGTCGAGGACGATGATCGTGCCGTCGGGAGCTCTCAGCTCCACGCACGACGTGTTGCCGCCGTAGCGCGTCGTACGATCACCGGGTGAGGCAATGGAGCCACGGGTTCCCCAGAACCTGACGTGCACGATTCTGCGATCTTAGCATGACGGCCGTTCCCCCTTTCTCTCTGGCCGCGCTAGAATGGCGCGCCCCGGCCCCGGCGCCGGGCCACTTTCAAGGAGGCCTCGATGCAGACGACACGCCGACATTTTCTGAAGCTTTCGGGCGCGACGGCCATGACCGGCGCCATCGCCCGGCTCCATCCGGCGCCCGCTTTCGCGCAGGCCGCGCCGGTCAAGATTGGCGTGCTCGCCGCCAAGGCTGGCGTCACCGCGCCGGTCGGTGAGTCAGGGCTCCGCGGGACGCAGTGGGCAGTCGACCGTATCAACACCGGCGGCGGCATCCTCGGTCGCAAGGTCGAGCTGGTGGTCGAGGAAGAATCGAATCCCAAGGACACCGTCGAGCGCTTCCGGAAGCTGGTGCTGCAGGCAAAAGTCGACGTCGTCACGGGTGTCATCTCGACCGGCGTCGGGCTCGCCATCGGTCCCGCCGCCGAGGAGGAGAAGCGTCTGCTCCTGATGTGGGACGGCACCACCCAGAAGGGTGTCGAGGAGACGATCCCGAAGCCACGCTACGCCTTCCGCAGCGTCGACAACGAGGCGGAGGCGGTCATGGCGTCGATTCTGACCGCGCGGCACTTCAAGGGAAAGATCAAGACGGTGGCCGGCATCAACAACGACTATTCGTATGGCCGCGACAACTGGGCGGCGTTCCTGGCCATCATGAAGAAGCACGGCATGAACGTGACGCCGGTGGCCGAGCTCTGGCCGAAGCTCGGCGAGACCAACTTCACCTCGCACGTGGCGACCCTGCAGCAGGCCAAGCCCGATCTCGTCTTCTGCTCGTTCTGGTCCGGCGACGCGCCGATCTTGTTGAAGCAGGCGCACGCCTCCGGGCTCACGGCCAGCACCAAGCTCGTCATGACCACGGCCGGTGGCGTGCACGAGCAGCTGAAGAAGGCCTTCACGCCCGAGGGCATGATCCTCGGCTACAACTCGCTGTACTTCGAGGATCCGAAGGCGAGCGCGCTGTCCAAGGAGTTCACGCGCTGGCATCAGGAGCAGTTCAAGGAGTGGCCGAACTACGAGTCCGATCACGGGTACTTCACCGTCGTCGCCTACAAAGCAGCCGTGGAGAAAGCCGCGAAAGCGGGCGGCGGCAAGTGGCCGACGGTGGAGCAGGTCGCCGAGGCGCTCGCCGGCATCGAGGTGGAGTCGCTCTCGGGCAAGCGCGGCTACCGCGCGGACCACATCATGGAGGCTTCGTACTTCCAGGGACTCTCCACGCACAAGAACAAGCACGACTTCGTGACGCTCGAGTCGGTGGAAACGATGTCGACGAAGCAGATCCAGAAGCCGAGCGGCATGAGCCTCTACGACTGGATCAATTCCTGGAACGTCTGACCGGCGCGCGGTGATCCAGGTCGTCAATCTCCTGCTCGGCGGCGTCTTCCACGCCGCCGCGCTGTTTCTCGTGGCGGCAGGCCTCCAGCTGGTCTTCGGGGTACAGAAGATCCTGAACCTGGCGTGCGGGTCGTTCTACGCGCTCGGCGCCTATGCCGGCATCACGGCCGTGAAGGCCGCCCTCGCCGCCGGCGTGCCGCCACCGCTCTTCGTGCTCGTGCTGCTTGCCACGGGCGTGGCCCTCGGTGCGCTGGGCCCGCCCATCGAGCGCCTCCTGCGAACGATCTACGACCGCGACGAGGCATTCCAGCTGCTGTTGACGTTCGCGCTCGTGCTAGTGCTCGAGGACGTCATGCGGTTCGTGTGGGGCGCGGCGCCCTACCAACTGGGCGGCGTGTATCTGCTCTACGGCCAGCTTCGCCTCGGCGCCGTCAGCGTTCCCATCTACAACTTCGTCGTCATCGGGGCCGGCCTCGCCATCGCGGTCGGCATGGGGGTCCTGCTCTCGCGCACTCGCTTCGGCGCGATCGTCCGCGCCACCGCGGAGAACCGCGCGATGGCGCAGGCGCTGGGCGTGGACATGACGCGAGTCTCCTCGCGCGTCTTCACGCTCGGCCTCGTGCTGGGCACGGTGGGCGGCGCCCTGGTCATTCCAGCCGGCGCGGCCGTGAACGAGATGGCCATCGAGCTGATCGTCGAGGCGTTCGCCGTCGTCGTCATTGGCGGGCTCGGCAGCATGCGCGGCGCCCTGGTCGGCTCGCTCATCGTCGGCGTCCTGAAGGCCGTCGCCATCGCCGTCTATCCCGAAGCCGAGATGCTGGCCGTCTACGTCATCGTGATCGCCGTGCTGCTCCTTCGGCCGGCGGGACTCTTCGCGCGGGCCACCGCGTGATCGATCGCGCCGTGCTCGCGGCTGTGCTCGTCATGGCCGCCGCTGTCCCGTGGCTCGGGCGCGACTACTACGCCACCCTGATGCTGCCGTTCTTCGCCTACAGCGTCGCCTTGCTCGGCCTGAATCTCATGTTCGGCACCACGGGGCTGCTCTCCTTCGGCCATGCGCTCTTCGTCGCCGTCGGCGGCTACACGGCCGCGTACCTCGGCAACACGCTGCGCGTGCGCTCGCTGGAGGTGATGCTCGCGACGGCGGTGGTGGTGGCCGTGGCGGTGGCGTTGCCGGTCGGTTGGCTGTGCGTCCGCTACGTCCGCATCTATTTCGGCATGCTGACCCTGGCGTTCGGGATGCTCTTCTACTCGTTCCTCTACAAGTTCTACGCGCTGACCGGGGGCGACGAAGGCATCCCGGTGGCGCGGCCAACACTGCTCGGCCACGGCTTCGTCGACCTCGACAAGACCGCCTATCTGGTCGGTCCTTACTACTACTATTCCCTGGCCGTCTGCGTGCTGGCGGCGATCGCGATGTGGCGCATCGTCGGCTCGCCGCTCGGCCTGTCGCTGCGCGCGATCCGGGAGAACGCCGACAAGGCAGCGTACGTCGGCGTGCATGTGCGCCGGTATCGGTTCTACGCGTTCGTCATCGCGGCCGTCTTCGGCGCCGCCGGCGGCGTGCTGCTCGTGGTGCCGACGGGCCTCGCGGCGCCGACGCTGGCGTACTGGACGCACTCCGGCAATCTGGTGTTCATGCTGCTGCTGGGCGGCTTCGGTCACTTCTTCGGGCCGGTGCTCGGCGCGTTCGTCTTCATCTTCCTGCAAGACCAGGTCATGTCGGTCACGGAGTACTGGCGATTCGTGTTCGGCGTTGTGCTGGCGGCCGTCGTCATCTTCCTGCCGCAGGGGCTCATGAGCCTCGTCCGCCGTCCGGTCGACGCATGACGCCGTTGCTCGTCGCGCGCGACCTCGTGAAGCACTACGGTGCCGTCCCGGTTCTCCACGGCGTGAGCCTCACCGTGCGCGAGGGCGAGTTCGTGTCGATCATCGGGCCGAACGGCGCGGGCAAGACGACGCTGGTCAACGTCCTCACGGGTCTGCTTCGCCCGACCAGCGGCAACGTTCTGTTCAAGGGACGCGATGTGGCCGGCGTCGGTCCCGTTCGGCTCGCCGAGCTCGGGATGGCCCGCTCCTTTCAGCTCGTGAACGTCTTCCCCGGGCTCACGGTGGCGGAGACGCTTGCGGTGCCGACCCTGGCCCGCCTGGGACGCGGCGGTCGCGCGCTGGGCTCGCTCACCGGACAGACCGACGTGTTCGACAGCGTGGCGCAGACGGCAGCGCTGTTCGGACTCGGTGACAAGCTCGGCCGGGCGGCGCGCACGCTGGCGCAGGGCGACAAGAAGTTGCTCGACGTCGCCAGCGCGTTCGCGCTCCGCCCCGACGTGATCCTGATGGACGAGCCCACCAGCGGCGTCAGCACGCGGGACAAGACCGCCATCATGGAGACACTGGTGCAGGCGGCCAAGCGGCTCGGCGTGAAAGCCATCATCCAGGTCGAGCACGACATGGACATCGTCTTCGCCTACTCGGACCGCATCGTCGCCCTGCATCAGGGTCGCGTCCTCGCCGACGCCGCGCCCGACGCGCTCCGCGCCGACGACGAGGTCGTGGCCACCGTGCTGGGAGCGCCGCGGTGAGCCTCCTCGCCGTCGACCGGCTCGAGGTGCACATCCAGTCGAGCCAGATCCTTCGCGACGTCACGCTTCGCGTCGAGCCGCGCGAGGTCGTATGTCTCGTGGGACGCAACGGCGCCGGGAAGACCACGACCCTGCGCACGATCATGGGCTATCGCCGCCCGAGCGGCGGCACCGTCGCCTTCAAGGGCGAGTCGATCGCGGGGCTGCCGACGCACGCCATCGCGCGCCGGGGCATCGGCTTCGCGCCGGAAGAGAGCGAGATCTTCGCGGAACTCACCGTCGCCGAGAACATCGAGATCGCGACGTGGACGCGCCCAACGACGCGGGCGGCCGCGGAGCGCATCGCGCTGGCCTACGAGATCTTCCCCCGGCTCCGGGCGTACGGCGGCCGCGGCGGCGCGCAGATCTCCGGCGGCGAGCGCAAGATGCTGTCGATCGCGCGAGCGCTCGCGCTCGACGCCGAGCTGTTGCTGCTCGACGAGCCGTTCGAGGGGCTGTCGCCGGCGATCGTGCCGACCATTGCCCAGTCGATCGCCGCCATCATCGGTCTCGAGCGCGGTGTGCTGCTCGCGGAGTCCAACATCCACCACGTGCCGGCCTTTGCGAGCCGGCTCTACGTCATCGAGCGCGGCGAGATCGTCTTCGCGGGAAGCCTCGACGAGGCCCATCGCGACGCGGCGGTCCTTCGCGTCATCGGAGGGAAAGTGTCATGAGCGCGTTGCCGATCCTGCCCACGTCCGTCGTCGGCTCTCACGGCAAGCCCGGCTGGTGGTTCACCGCCGTGAAGGCGTGGGAAGCGGACGCGATGGGTCCGGGCGACATGGACGAGATGTTCGACGATGCTGTGCACACGGCCATCCGCGACATGGAAGCGGCCGGCATCGACGTCATCACCGACGGCGAGATGCGTCGCACCGACGGCTACGTCGACACCTACTACCGGATCATCAAGAACATCGCGCCGCTGCCCGTCCGCCGGAAGGCCGGCCCGTGGGGGTACGATCAGCAGCAGCGTTACGAGGCGACCGGCCGCATCGAGCTCCCCGGCGCCGGGTTCGGGCTCGTCAAGGACTTCGAGTTCCTGCGTGCAAACACCCGGCGCGCGCTGAAGGCGACCTGCGCCGGGCCCCTGACGTTCGGCTCGCGCATCCACCCCGGCACCGCGTACAAGGGCGTGGTCGACGTCGCCGAGCGTTTCGCCGAGGTCATCAACGCGGAGCTGAAGGGCCTCGTGGCCGCCGGCGCGGACTTCATCCAGCTGGACGAGCCGGCGCGCGGCAACGTGTCGGGCGAGGAGATGGCGCGTCTCTACAACCTGGCCACCGATGGCGTCCGCGCCAAGCTCGCCTTCCACATCTGCTTCGGCAATCGGTTCGGTCGCTCGCGCTTCCCCCGCTCCTATGAGCCGTACTTCCCCGGCGTGCTGAAGGCCCGCGCCGAGCAGTTCGTCCTCGAGTTCGCCAGCCGCGAGCTGTCCGAGGTGGACCTGTGGCAAAAGTACGGCGACGGCCGGGAGCTCGGCGCCGGCGTGGTCGACGTGAAAGGCTTCCAGGAGGAGACGGCGGACTCGGTGGCGCGCCGCATCCGGCGGGTTCTTTCGGTGTGCCCGCCGGAAAAGCTCATGCTCAATCCGGATTGCGGATTCGGCTGGTC
Source organism: Candidatus Methylomirabilota bacterium (assembly GCA_035605575.1). Lineage (GTDB taxonomy): Bacteria > Methylomirabilota > Methylomirabilia > Rokubacteriales > CSP1-6 > AR12. The sequence continues at coordinate 326 of DASTCJ010000024.1, read as the reverse complement.
ACCGCGCTACATGTGCAATCAAAAGCTGCGCGGCCTGGCCGCCGGTGCGGCCCTCGTGCGCAGCGAGCTCACGGGAAAAAAATAGTCGGGAACCTCGGATCCCGGATCAGTGTTCGGGCGGTGTACCATCGGCCCAATTTTTTCGTGCGGGGGACTCTATGACAGGACGAGGTGGTGTGATCGCGCTCGGAATGCTGGCCGTGCTGCTCACCGCCGGCGCGGCCCAGGCGCTCGAGGTCGGACAGAAAGCGCCCGACTTCGCGCTGCCCGGTCCCGGCAACAAGCCCGTGAAGCTGTCAGAGCTCACGAGCAAAGGCCCGGTGGTG
>DASTCJ010000143.1:0-27973 GCA_035605575.1 Candidatus Methylomirabilota bacterium | reverse complement strand
AGGGTGTTGTTGCGCTCGCCGACCTTCATCAGCTCGTAGAGGCTCATGTTCCAGCCGGTGACGGAGTTCACGTAGTCGATCATCGGCTCGAGCTGCATGGCATTGAGCGGCGCGCCGACGAAGTCGCACATCCCGACGGAGTTGTAGGCGCTCCACACCTGCTGTGTCACGTAAAAGGCGCGTACTTTCTTCGCATCGAGGCTCAGCGGATCGAGCGGCTCGATGAGGCCCAGCACCCCGAGCGGATGGCCCTGCGGATGGAATCCGGCGTAGAGGGGGTCGTGAGGCGCCTCCATGTGGTCCGCCCCCGTCGGCGACAGCGCGTAGGCGAGCGACAACCCTTTCTTGCCGCGCGGGTCGTGCATCGGCAGCTCTTGCCCCTTCACGTGCAGCGCGAAACGCTCGGCTCCCTTGCCGAGCTCCTTGGCCGCGCGCTTCACGCCCTCACCGAGCAGCCGGCCCAGAAAGCCCTCGCGCTTGCCGATCTGGTGGATCAGCTCGATCACGGCGTCGGCGTTGCCCCAGGCGAGGTCGAGACCGCCGGCCATCTCCCGTGTGATGATGCCGTGCTCGTAGCATTCCATGGCAAAGCCGATGACGGCGCCGCACGAGATCGAGTCCAGCACGTACTGCGCGTGGAGCTGATTCATCAGCGCGAGCTTCTCGAGATCGCGCACGCCCAGAAGCGAGCCCGACGCGGCCAGCGTTTCGTACTCCGGGCCGCCGAACTTCGGCGTGACGCCGAGCGCCTTCACCTCCACTTCGCGCTTGCAGGCCACCGCGCACGCGTAGCAGGTCCCACGGTTCACGAGGATGGTGTCGCGCATCTTTTGCCCGCTGATGTCCTTGGCGCCTTCGAACGACCCATCGCGGAAGTTGCGCGTCGGCAGGATGCCGCCGGCCTCGAGCGCCAGCACCCCGCTCGAGGAGCCGAGCTGATGGAAGCGATCGGTCGCGCGGTCGTAGTGATCCTTGAAGAACACCAGCTGCTTCTTGGCGCCGTCCCGGTCGGCGGGCGCCGGCGGCTTGCTGCCGCGGACGACGATGGCCTTCAGCTTCTTGCTGCCCATCACCGCGCCCAGACCACCGCGACCGTGGAAGTGCTTCAGCTGGTTCACGATGGCGGCGAAGCGCACGCCGCGCTCGCCGGACACTCCGCACTGCAGCGTTCGAACGCGGCGATCACCGAGCTCCGCCTCGATGCCGTCCTGCACCTCGCCGCTCAGCTTGCCCCAGTACCGTGTGGCGTCGCGGAACTCGACCTTGTCGTCCTTGATCCACACGTAAACCGGCGTGGCCGACGCGCCGTGCACGACGACGCCGTCCCAGCCGGCGGCGCGCAGCTCGGGTCCCCACCAGCCGCCCGCCTCCGATTCGCCATAGCCGCCCGTCAGCGGCGACTTCGCCGCCGCCGTGTAGCGATTGGTACCCGACAGCGACAGACCGTTGATCACGCTCGTCGTGAAGACCAGCACGTTGTCCGGCCCGAGCGGATCGGCGTTCGGCGGCAGATCGCGCAAGAGAATGTGCGCGGCAAGGGCGCCGCCGCCGAGGTACTTGCGCAGCAGCGTCTCCGAAACCTCTTCCGTCCGCGTCTCGCGATTCGTCAGGTCGACGTGCAGCAGCTTCGCGGTGATCGCCATGGCTCCTCCTCGGTGGTGCGGGGATGGTACATCAGGGCTCGCCCTCCGTACAGGTGACGTCCAATCGCGTGACTGGCGTGCGTGGGGGCCCGGACTCGGCGTGCGCACCGCGGAAGCGAGTCGCGGTACGATCGGGCGGCATGGAGCCGCTCCTCGCGTACCTCCACTACCTTTCGATCATCCTGCTCGGCGCCTTCCTCACGGCCGAGCTCGTGCTGTGCCGCGCGGGGCTCGGTCCGTCCGAGATCCGACGCCTGCCGCGGCTGGACATCGCCTTCTTCGGAGCCGCGCTGCTCGCGCTCGCCACCGGCCTCCTGCGGCTCTTCTTCTACGCGAAAGGCCTCGGCTTCTATCTGCCGAACCCCGCGTTCAGCGTGAAGATGGCGCTCTACGTGATCATCGCCCTCATCTCGATCGTCCCGACGCGACGGTTCATCGCGTGGCGACGCGCCCTCGACGCCGGAGGCCCGCCACCCGATCCGGCCGCGATCGCCGGCGTTCGCCGGCTGCTGCACCTCGAGCTCGCCCTCGCCGCCCTGATGCCGCTGGCGGCCGTGCTGATGGCGCGCGGCGTCGGCCGCTGACGCGATGATCGCGCTGCGCCACGTCTCGAAGACCTTCGACGGGCGGCGCGCGCTGGACGATGTGTCGCTCACCGTGCCGTCGGGCACCACGCACGTGCTGCTCGGATCCACCGGCTCCGGCAAGTCGACCATCCTGAAGATCATCCTCGGCCTCCTTCGGCCCGACGCCGGCGAGGTGCAGGTGGAGCCGGCGACGCGGATCGGCTACGTGGTCCAGGACGGCGCGCTCTATCCGCATTTGACGGCCGCGCGTAATGCCACGCTCCCCGCGCGGGCTGCCGGGTGGAGCGACGCCAGGCAGGCGGCGCGCCTGGACGCGCTGGCCGGGCTCGTCGGTCTCGACGGGCCGCTGCTCGATCGCTATCCGCACCAGCTGAGCGGCGGCCAGCGCCAGCGCACGGGCTTGCTGCGCGCGCTGATGCTCGATCCCCCGGTGCTGCTGCTCGACGAACCGCTCGGCTCCCTCGATCCGATCTCGCGCGCGGATCTGCAGGCCCACCTGGTCGCGATCATCGCCGACCTCCACAAGACGGTCATCGTCGTCACGCACGACGTCAGGGAGGCGTTCGTCTTCGGCGCGGGCATCACGCTGCTGAGCGCGGGCCGCGTCGTTCAGCAGGGGACGTTCGCGGATCTCGCGCGGCGCCCCGCGGAGCCGTTCGTCGCGGAATTCCTCCGCGCGCAGGCGCCACCGCCGGCCATGACGCAGTACCTCTGACGTGTCCCGTTCCGCCGTCGTCGTCGTCATCGGTACGTTGCTCGCGGTCACGGCCTGCGCGGCGTCCCGCTCGACGGCGCCCACCATCCGCGTCGGCTCGAAATCCTTCACCGAGAGCTACATCGTCGCCGAGATCGTCGCGCAGATCATCGACGACACCGGAGAAGCGCGCGCCGAGCGGCGGCTCGGCCTCGGCGGCACGGGGATCGTGTTCACGGCGCTCGCGAACGGAGACATCGACGTCTATCCGGAGTACACGGGCACCATCGCCCAGACGATCTTGAAGGAGCCGGCGACGACGTCCATCGGCGGCCTTCGCGAGCGCCTGCAGGCGCGCGGGCTCGTGCTCAGCGCACCGCTCGGCTTCGACAATACCTACGCGCTCGCCGTGCGGCGCGACACGGCCAGCCGCCTCGGCGTGCGCACGATCAGCGATCTCGCGCGACATCCGGAGCTCACCGCCGCCTTCGACGCGGGATTCCTCGAGCGCGACGACGGCTGGCCCGGGCTGCGCCGGCACTACGCGCTGCGCCTCGCCGACGTGCGCGTCATGGAGCACGCGCTCACCTACCCCGCTCTCGTGAGCGGCCGCGTCGACGTCATCGATGTCTTCTCGACCGACGGTCAGCTCGCGCGGCTCGATCTCGCCCTTCTGCGCGACGACCGCGGCTTCTTTCCCGACTACAGCGCCGTGCTCCTCGGTCGCCGGGCGCTCGTCGAGCGCTTTCCGCGCACGTGGGCCGCCCTCGAGCAGCGACTCGCCGGGCGCATCGACACCGCGGCGATGGTGCGCCTCAATGCCGCCGCGGATGTCGAGCACCGCCCGTTCGCCGATGTGGCGTCGACGTTCCTCGGCCGCACCGCTCCGGCGCGGCCGCACGACCGACAGCTGGCACGGCTCACGCTCGAGCATCTCTGGCTCGTCATCGTCTCGCTGGCAGTGGCGATCGTCGTCGGGCTGCCGCTGGGCATCGCCGCCGCGCGGCGACCGCGGCTCGCGCAGATCGAGCTGATGGGCGTCTCGGTGCTGCAGACGATTCCCGGGCTGGCGTTGCTCGCCTTCATGATCCCGCTCTTCGGCATCGGGCAGGTCCCGGCGCTCGTCGCGCTGTGCCTGTACGCCCTCTTGCCGATCGTCCGCAACACGGTCGCCGGGCTCGCGAGCCTCGATCCGCGGCTCGTCGAGATGACGGCGGTGCTCGGCGTGCGCGGCTGGCGCCGACTCGCCTGGATCGAGCTACCGCTGGCGTCGATCACGATCATGGCCGGGATCAAGACCTCGGCCGTGCTCACCGTCGGAACGGCCACGCTGGCCGCGTTCATCGGCGGCGGCGGGTACGGGACGCTGATCGTGACCGGTCTCGCGCTGAACGACGTCAGGACGATCCTCGCGGGCGCTATTCCCTCGGCGCTGATGGCGCTGGCCATTCACGCCGCGTTCGAGGCGCTCGACCGCGTGCTCGTTCCGCGCGCGCTTCGCCTGGCGACGGCGTCCGATTAGTTGAACCTGGGGGCCCCGAAATGGCCCCCAACGCCCAACGTTCGGGGCGCCCCGGCGGAGCCGTGTCGCCCCTCGTTTCTCCGACAGGCTCCTACGCGCGCCGTCCGAGACCGGCCACGATCGCGTCCACGTCGTAGACACAGCCGCCCCACGTGCCGCCCGCAGCCTGCTGCAGCGCGGCCCATAGCCGCGTGTCGGCGGGCAGGTCCGGGTCGGGGGAAAGGTCCGGGCGCGGCGGACGCGCAGCGAGGAGCTTCGTCCCTTCCTCCGGCCCCACCTCGCGACCGTGCTCGCCGACGAGATCGACCGATCCCTCGAGGCGGTGACGATCGATGACGATGCGAATCGTATCGCCGTCGCGAATCTTGCCGATGGGCCCGCCCGCGAGCGCCTCCGGCCCCACATGCCCGATGCAGGCGCCCGTCGACACGCCCGAGAACCGCGCGTCGGTGATGACGGCCACGTGCTTGCCCCACGAGAGGTGCTTGAGCGCCGCGGTGATCTGGTAGATCTCCTCCATCCCGGCGCCCATCGGGCCGCGACACGCCAGCACGAGCACATCGCCCGGCTTCAATCCGTCGGCGCCGCGATTTTTGATGGCGGCGATGGCGTCCTTCTCGCGCACGAACACGCGCGCCGGCCCCGTCTTTCGGTACACGCCGTCGGCGTCCACAACCGACGGATCGATGGCGGTCGACTTGATCACCGAGCCCTCGGGCGCCAGGTTGCCGCGCGGGAACGTCACCGTGCTCGTCAGACCGCGCGTCCGCGCCCGGTCGGGATCCATGATGACGTCGTCCGGGTCGACGCCGTCGACGCTGCGCAGCCGCTCGCGCAGCACGCGTCGACGGTCGGACGTCTCCCACCAGTCGAGCACGCGTCGCAGGGTGTCGCCCGAGACCGTGAGCACGCTCTCGTCGAGGAGCCCGAGCCGTCGCAGATGCAGCATGACCTCAGGCACGCCACCGGCAAGGAAGGCGCGTACCGTCGGATGCGGCCCGTTCGGCAGCGTGTCGGCGAGCCGCGGCACGCGGCGGTTGACGTCCGCCCAGTCGTCCACCGTCGGACGCCGCAGGCCCGCCGCGTGCGCGATGGCGGGCAGGTGCAACAAGAGGTTCGTGGAGCCGCCGACGGCGGCGTGCACGGTCATCGCGTTGCGTACGGCGGCATCGCTCACGACGTCGCGCGTGGTGAGGCCGCGCCGACCGAGATGCACCAGCGCGCGCGCCGACCGCCGCGCCATGTCCGTCCAGATCGGCTGCCCCGAGGGCGCCAGCGCCGAGTGCGGCAGCGACAGGCCGAGCGCCTCCCCGATCACCTGGGAGGTGGCCGCGGTGCCGAGGAACTGACAGCCGCCGCCCGGCGACCCGCACGCGCGGCAGCCGAGCTCGGCCGCCTGATCCAGCGTGAGCTCGCCGTGCGCGAAGCGCGCGCCGATCGACTGAACCTTGCCGGCGTCCTCGCCGTCTTTCGGTGGTAAGGTCACGCCGCCCGGCACGAGCACGCAGGGAAGATCGCGCATGGCGCCCAGCGCGAGCATCATCGCGGGCAGACCTTTGTCGCAGGTCGCCACGCCGAGAACGCCACGACGCGTCGGCAAGGAGCGGATGAGCCGGCGGAAGACCAGGGCGGCGTCGTTCCGGTAGGCGAGGCTGTCCATCATGCCGACCGTGCCCTGCGTACGGCCGTCACAGGGATCCGAGCAGTAGGCGGCGAAGGGCAGGCACTGCAGCGCGCGAAACTCCTCGGCCGCGGCCTGCATCAAAAGACCAATCTCCCAGTGCCCGGTGTGATAGCCGAGCGCGATCGGCGTGCCGTCGGAGGCGCGGATGCCACCATTCGTCCCGAGCATCAGGAACTGCGGACGGCCGAGCTCGCTCGGATCCCACCCCATGCCGGCGTTCTGGGTGAGACCGAAGATGTCGCCGCTCGGCCGCTCCAGCAGCATCTCGGCCGTCAATGGAAGCCGACCCGTCGGACCCGCGCCGGTTGTCTGCACACCCAGAATGGAGCGGTCCGAATCGACGATGCGCTCGAACGTGATGGTGTCCGCCACTGCTGACCTCCTCGCGCTCCGCCCCGACGGAGCGAAGGCGCGATGATAGCACGCAGTCGCGGCGTCGCTGGCTCAGCGCTTGCAGTCTCGAATGAATTCTGATGATGGCCGAGCGCCTGCGCGCGCGCTACACCGCCGTTCGTCAGCTCACTGAACGGCTGTGCGAGCCGCTGGCCACCGAGGACTACGTCATCCAGGCGATGCCCGACGTGAGTCCCGCCAAGTGGCACCTGGCGCACGTCACCTGGTTCTTCGAAACGTTCGTGCTCCGCCGGGTGCTAAATGCCTATCGCGCGCTCGACGAGCGGTACGCCATGCTCTTCAACTCCTACTACAACGCCGTCGGCCCGCAGTTCTCACGGCCCGCTCGCGGACACCTATCGCGACCCACCGTGGCCGAGATCTACGCCTACCGCGCGCACGTCGACAAGGCGATGCTCGGCCTGCTGGACCGCGGCGGCGACCGGCTCGACGACAGTGCCGCCGTCATCGAGCTCGGTCTGCAGCACGAGCAGCAGCACCAGGAGCTTCTCGTCACGGATGTGAAGTACAACCTTTCGGTGAATCCGTTGCGTCCGCCTTACGGTACGGCGCGCCGGAAGGACGGCGCGAGCACGGGGCCTCGCCCGGGTCGCGTCGTCGTGGCCGGCGGCGTCACGGAGATCGGAGCGCACGCGACGGACTTCGCCTTCGACAACGAACGGCCGCGCCATCAGGTGCTGCTGGCCCCCTACGCGGTCGGTTCGCGATTGATCACCAACCACGAGTATGGGGAGTTCGTGGCGGACGGTGGCTACGAGCGCCCGGACCTCTGGCTGTCCGACGGCTGGCGAACGCTCGAGGAGCGTGGCTGGCGTGCGCCGCTGTACTGGCAGCGTATCGACGGCGACTGGTGGAGCTACACGCTCGGCGGCCTCGCGCCCGTGATGGCGGACGCGCCCGTGAGCCACGTGAGCTACTACGAGGCCGACGCCTTCGCGCGCTGGCGTGGCGCTCGGCTGCCGACGGAGGCGGAGTGGGAGCACGCCGCCGGCGGCGAGACGGCACCCGGCACGCTGCTCGATGATGCGCCATGCGAGCCCGCGCCCGCCGCGACCAGCGGGCTCGCCCAGATGACCGGCGACGCCTGGGAGTGGACAGCAAGCGCATATCTGCCCTACCCTGGCTTCCGCCCGCTCGAGGGCGCCCTCGGCGAGTACAACGGCAAATTCATGGTGAACCAGATGGTGCTCCGCGGCGGCTCGTGCGCGACCCCGCGCTCACACATTCGTCACACGTACCGCAACTTCTTCCCGCCCGATGCGCGCTGGCAGTTCTCGGGCATCCGCCTCGCGTACGGCGACTGAGCCATGGGGTATCGCGCCGACGTCCACGTCGACTCGCTCGCGCTCCACGAGGCGCTCGCCGACGACGTGCGTCGCGGCCTCGGCGACCGGCCGAAATCGCTGCCGCCGAAATATTTCTACGACGCCATCGGCTCGGTGCTCTTCGAGCGCATCACGCGCCTGCCGGAGTATTACCTGACGCGTGCGGAGCACGCGCTGCTCGACGGGAATGCGAGCGGCATCCTCCGCGAGGCGCGGCCCGAGGAAGTGGTCGAGCTCGGCGCCGGATCGCCGGCCAAATTTCGGCGCCTCCTCGGCGCCACGAACGGAACACCGATCCGGCGGTACGTGCCGATCGACGTCGACGGCGGCGTCCTCGCGGAGTCGGCGCAGGCGCTGCTGCGCGATCACCCGCACCTCGACGTCCACGCCGTGGTGGCGGACTTCGAGCGCCATCTCGACCGCATCCCGCCGGCGACCGGACGCCGCCTGGTGGCCTTCCTCGGCAGCACCATCGGCAACCTCGACGCGGCGCCGCGGCAGCGGCTGCTGAGTGGGCTGCGCGGGCTGCTCGGCGAGGGCGATCGTCTGCTGCTCGGCATCGATCTCGTGAAGAATCTCTCCGCGCTCGAGGCGGCGTACGATGACGCGGCCGGTGTGACGGCCGAGTTCAACCGGAATATCCTGCGCGTCGTGAATCGCGAGCTCCACGCCGACTTCAGACCGGAGGCGTTCCGCCACCTCGCGCTCTGGAATGACGGTGCCTCGCGTATCGAGATGCACCTGATGCCGGACGAGCGGCAGACGGCGGTGGTGAAGGACCTGGGGATGGCGGTGGCCGTCGAGCCCGGGGAGACGATCTGGACGGAGAGCTGTCACAAGTTCACCCGGCTCTCCGCGACCGCCATGCTCGAGGCGGCCGGGCTCGCCCTCGTCTCGTGGCACACCGACGGCACCTACGCGCTCGCCGTCGGCGCCGCGCGATGACGCCGACGCCCAAGCTCCTGTACATCCACGACGACCTCACCGACGAGGTCGTGGCCCGCCACGGCCGCGACTCCGAGGCCGCGCGCGCCGTGCGCGCGCTGCTGGCGCTGGTTGGCCGCGACATCGGGCGCACGCGCATCCTCACGCTCGACGCGCAGCTCACCGCGCTCGCGCAGGGGACGCATGCACCGTTCGCCGTCGCCGTCGGGATCGGTCGCGCGGGCGAGCGGGTGGCGCACCAGATGCACGCGCGGACAGGATGGTTTCCGCGGATCGGCCGCGTCGACGTCGCGCGCGAGGAGACGCACGGCGGCGACTACGAGCTGTCGACGCTCGGGGCGCCGCCGCTGGCGGCGCAGCTTCAGCCGCTCGAGACCGCCGCCACCATCGCGGTCGTGGACGACACGATATTCTCGGGATTGACCATGCGCACCGTGCTGCGCGCGCTGCCACCGGGGGCGCTCGCGCGCACGCAGGCCTTCTGCCTTCGGGCCGTCGCCGACAGTCTCGCCGAGGTGGCGCGGCTCTGTCCGATCGCGGCCGGGTTCGTCGCGCACGGGCGATTGCTCGAGGACGTCAGCTTCATCAACGCCAGTGGCCTGGTTCGTCGCGGGGCGATCCGCCGCGCCGGGCGCCCGCCGCTCGCGTTCTACGAGCGGCCGGAGTGGATGCGCGCGTGGTTCCTCGACGACGCGGCGGAAGTCACCCGGCGGTGTGCCGCGCTCGCGCCGCTCATCGACCAGGCCGCCTGACGTGCCGCCGAGTTACTTGTCGAGAAAGCCCTTGCCCTGCTCGGCGAGGCGGTTCAGCAGCGGCGCCGGCGTCCAGAACGAATCGCCCGTGGCCTTCTGGAATTGCAGCATCCGGTCGCGCAGGGCCTTCACCCCGATCTGATCCGCCCAGAACATCGGACCGCCGCGGTACACCGGCCAGCCGTAGCCATATACCCAGATGACGTCGATGTCGCTCGGGCGGATCGCGATCTTCTCCTCGAGGATCTTCGCGCCCTCGTTCACCATCGGGTAGAGCAGCCGCTGCAAGATCTCCTCGTCGTCGATGTGCCGTCGCGTGATGCCCATCTCGGTGGCCACGTCGACGATGATCTTTTCCACCTCGGAGTCCGGCGACGCATTCCGCTTGTCGTCGTACTTGTAGTAGCCGGCGCCGGTCTTCTGTCCGAAGCGGCCCAGCTCGCAGATTCGATCGGCCACCTCCGAGCGCACCCCGCGACCCTTGCGGATCCGCCAGCCGACGTCGAGCCCCGCGAGGTCGCTCATGGCGAACGGTCCCATCGGAAACCCAAAATCGTAGAGCACCTTGTCGACCTGGTGCGGCAGCGCACCTTCGAGAATGAGCTTCTCCGCCTGGATGCCCCGCTGGTGCAGCATGCGATTGCCCACGAACCCATAGCACACGCCGACCAGCACCGGCACCTTGTTGATGCGCCGGCCGACGGCCATGGCGGTGGCGATCGTCGTCTTCGACGATTTCGCGCCGCGGACGTTCTCGAGCAGCCGCATGACGTTGGCGGGACTGAAGAAATGCATCCCGATCACGCTCTCCGGCCGCCGGGTGGCGGAGGCGATCTCGTTCACGTCGAGGGTCGAGGTGTTGGTGGCGAGGACCGCATCGGCCTTGGCAATGCCGTCGAGCTTCGCGAAGACCTCCTTCTTCACCGGCATCTCCTCGAACACCGCCTCGATGACGATGTCGGCGTCTCTCACCGCGTTGAAGTCGGTGGTGCCGGTGAGAAGGCCCATGCGCGTGTCGACATCCTGCATGGTCATTCGACCCTTCGAGGCCGTGTTCTCGTAGTTCTTGCGCACGACGGAGAGGCCGCGCTCGAGGGCGTCCTGCTTCACCTCCACCACGGTGACCGGAATGCCGACATTGGCGAAGTTCATCGCGATGCCGCCGCCCATGGTTCCGGCGCCGATGACGGCCGCCTTCTTGATCTCCTTCGGCGCCGTGTCGGCGGGCACGTCGGGAATCTTGGCGGCCTCGCGCTCGGCGAAGAAGAAGTAGCGCTGCGCCTTGGACTCCGGCGAGGTGAGCAGCTCCGAGAACAGCTCTCGCTCACGTGCGATGCCCTGATCGAACGGCAGGCCGACGGCCGCCTCCACGGCCTTGATGATGTTCTCCGGCGCGCGGAAGCCGCGCGTCTGGCGCGCCACCGACTTGCGGAACTGCGCGAAGACGTCGGGCTTGCCGCGGACGGCGGCCAGCTTGTCGTCCAGATCCCGGATCTTCTTCAGCGGGCGGTTCTCGTTCAGGACCTTCTCGGCGAAGGCGACACCGGCCGCCGTGAGATCGCCGGCGACGATCTCGTCGAGCAGGCCGTGCTTGAGCGCTTCATCGGCGCGGATGGGATCGCCGCTCACCATCATCGAGAGCGCCTTCTCGACGCCCACCACGCGCGGCAGCCGCTGGGTGCCGCCCGCGCCCGGCAACAGCCCGAGCTTCACCTCGGGGAGACCGAACCGCGCATCCTTGACGCCGACGCGGTAATGACAGGCGAGCGTCACCTCGAGCCCACCACCGAGCGCGGTGCCATGGATGGCCGCGATCACCGGCTTGCCGCTGCGCTCGATCACGTCGAGCACGGTGTGCAGGCTAGGCGGGGAGGGCGGCTTGCCGAACTCGGTGATGTCGGCGCCGGCGATGAACGTGCGGCCCGCGCAGGTGATCACGATGGCGCTGACGGCGGGATCGGCGATGGCTTTCTTCAGCCCCTCGTCGAGCCCCTGGCGGACGTGCTGGCTGAGCGCGTTCACCGGCGGGTTGTTCACGCTGAGCACTGCCACGCGGCCGCGGCGGTCGAGGTCGACGGACTGGGTGATGGCTGTCATGGGCTCCCTCCAGAAAAGACTGCGAGCGACTATACTCCTAAACTATGACGCCGACGACGGTCGACCTCCCGAGCGTGTGCCCGCTGGACTGCCCCGACACCTGCAGCCTCACCGTCACCGTGGAGGCCGACCGGATCGTGAAGATCCGCGGCTCGCACGCGAATCCCTACACGGCCGGTGTGTTGTGCGCGAAGGTGCCGGCGATGTATCCCGAGTTCGTCCACGGCCCCGGCCGGCTCACGACGCCGCTGCGCCGCGTCGGGCCCAAGGGCGACGGGCGCTTCGAGCCGATCACCTGGTCCGACGCCCTCGAGATCATTCACGCGCGGTTCACCGCCGTGATGGCCGAGCACGGGCCGCAGGCGATCATGCCGCTGAACTACGGCGGTCCGCATGGGCTCCTCGCCGGCGGCTCGATGGACCTGAGGTTCTTTCACCGGCTCGGGGCCACGTTGCTCGATCGCGGGCCGCTGTGTGGCGGCATCCGCACGGAAGCGTGGAACGGCACGTTCGGCGCCGCGCCCGGAATCCCGCCCGAGCACGTCGAGCACTCGCGGCTCATTGTGGCGTGGGGCAACAACGTCACGTGGTCGAATCTCCACCTCACGCCGCTCATCGATCGCGCCCGGCGCGCGGGGGCGAGGCTCGTGGTCGTGGATCCGATGCGGACGAAGATCGCCGCGCGCGCCGATCTGCATCTGCCGGTGCGGCCGGGCACCGACGTCGTGCTCGCGTGGGCCATCGCCGCCGAGCTCGAGCGCGCCGGTCATCTCGACCGCAACTTCGTGGAGCGCCACGTGGCGGGCTTCGAGGAGTTCATGGAGCGCGCGCGTCGGTGGACGATCGATGCCGCCGCCCGAGAGTGCGGGCTGGCCGCCGAGGACATCCGGCGCTTCGCCGAATGGTTCGGCACCATCTCGCCCGCGTCGATCAGCGTTGGCAACGGCCTCGAGCGCAATCAGAACGGCGGCAGCGGCATCAGGGCCGTCTTCGCGCTGCCGGCGCTGGCCGGCAAGTTCGGCCTGCTCGGCGGCGGGCTCGTGAACGGCGCACGCGCCGCGTTTCCGCGCACGCCCGCCAAGCTGGCGCGGCCCGACTTCGTGCCGAAGGGCACGCGGATGCTGAACATCGTCGACGTCGGCCGTCATCTCACCGATCCGACGCTGCGGCCACCGCTCAAGGCGATCTTCGTCTACAACCACAATCCGCTGGTCGTGCATCCGGACCAGAACCGGATGCGGCGCGGCCTGGCGCGCGAGGATCTCTTCATCGTTGGCTGCGACGTCGTGATGACGGACACGCTCGCGTACGCCGACGTCGTGCTGCCGGCCTGCAGCCACTTCGAGCACCCGGACATCTTCGCCGCCTACGGTCAGCACTGGCTGCAACGCGCGGAGCCCGTCATCTCGCCGCAGGGCCAGGCGCTGCCCAACACCGAGATCTTCCGCCGGCTGGCCGCCCGCTTCGGTTTCACGGAGCCCGCCTTCACGGCCTCCGATGCCGAGCTGATGGACGATGCGTTCGATCTCGACGATCCGCGCCTGGGCGGCGTGCGGCCGCGCGCGCTGCCGCTCGACCGCGCGCTGCCGATGCGCTTCGATGGCGCGGACGCCAATCTCTTCGCCAACGTGTTGCCGAAGACGCCCTCCGGCAAGGTCGAGCTCGCGTCGCCGTATCTCGAGCAACGCTTCGGCGCGCGGTTGCCCGACTATCGACCGTTCCACACGAGCTATCCGCTCATCCTGATCACACCGGCGTCGGATCAGCGGACGACGTCCACGTTCGGCGGCGTCCGCGGCAACGAGAAGACGCCGGCGCTCGAGATCCACCCCGACGACGCGCGGCCACGCGGGCTCACGAACGGCATGCGCGTGCGCGTGTACAACGACCTCGGCGAGGTGCACTTACCGGTGCGCGTCACCGACGCCGTGAGGCCCGGCGTCGTCTGCTCGCTGAAGGGCGCCTGGATGAAGACGAGCGACAACGGCCAGACCGTCTCCGCGCTGGCACCGACCCATCATGCCGACCTCGCGGGCGGCGCCTGCTACAACGACACGCGCGTGGAGGTCGAGTCCGTCTGAACGCTCGCCACGTCGTCGGTGGCGTGGAGACCGGCGGCAGCAAGGTCGTCTGCGCGATCGGCACCGGGCCCGACGACATCCGGGCGCGCATTCGTATTCCGACCGGTGAGCCGGGGCGGACGCTCGCCGAGGCGGTTGCGTTTTTCCGCGCGCACGCGACACCGGTGGTCGCCATCGGCATCGCGTCCTTCGGCCCGATCGATCTCGACCCGCGCTCGCCGACCTTCGGCTGCATCACCACCACGCCGAAGCCGGGCTGGGTGGGGACGAACGTCGTCGCACCGTTCCGCGACGCGCTCGGCGTGCCCGTCGCCTTCGACACCGACGTCAACGGCGCCGCGCTCGGCGAGCACCGATGGGGCGCGGTGCGTGACGTCGATCCCTTCGTCTACGTCACCGTTGGCACCGGAATCGGCGGCGGCGGCGTGGTCAATGGCCGCCGGTTGCACGGCCTGTTGCACCCCGAGATGGGCCACCTGCGCCTGCCGCACGACCGCACGGCCGATCCGTTCGACGGCGCCTGCCCGTATCACGGCGACTGTCTGGACGGCCTCGCGTCGGGACGAGCGCTGCGCGAACGCTGGGGCGCGCCGGCCGAAGCCCTGCCATCCGATCACCCGGCCTGGGCGCTGGAAGCCACATATCTGGCGCTCGGCCTCGTCGCCATCATCGCCGTGCTGTCGCCCAAGCGCATCGTCCTCGGCGGCGGCGTGATGCAGCAGCCCACGCTGTTGCCGCGTGTGCGCCGTCGCATCGTGGAGCTGTTGGCCGGCTACGTGCGCGCGCGCGAGGTCGCGACGGACATCGAGCACTACATCGTGCCGCCCGCGCTCGGAGCGGATGCCGGTGTCCTCGGCGCGCTGGCGCTGGCGGATGAGACTTTGGTCTCAGACCGATAAGGTGTTGCGCGCGGAGTAGAATTGGCGCCATGCGAGTGCTCCTGATCCATCCCAGTCCGCTGATGTACTCGGAGATCTTTCTGCGTCTCGAGCCGATCGGGCTCGAGCGCGTCGCCGCCGCCATTCGCGCGGCCGGTCACGACGTGCGCCTGCTCGATCTGCAGATTTTCCGCCACGCCGATTATGTGCGCGAGCTGGATGACTTCGCGCCGCAGGCGGTCGGTTTCTCCCTGAATTACCTCGCCAACATCCCGGAGGTCGTGGACCTCGCGAAGCTCACCAAGGGCCGCCGGCCGGACTGCTTCGTGTTCGCGGGCGGGCACAGCGGCTCCTTCGTCGCCGACGACGTGCTCGCGCATGCCGACGGCGCCATCGACTGCGTGATCCGCGGCGAAGGCGAGCTGATCGCGCCGCGTGTGCTGGAGGCCGTGGGTGATTCGAAGCTATGCACGCTGCCCGGCGTCGTGACCCTCGAGGGCGCCGGCCCCTCGCCCACCATGCTCGAGGATCTCGATCGCTTTCCGCCCGCGCGCGACCTCACGCGTCGACGACGAAAGTACTTCATCGGCGTGCTCGACCCCTGCGCCTCGGCCGAGCTCACGCGCGGCTGCCCGTGGGACTGCTCCTTCTGCAGCGCGTGGACGTTCTACGGCCGCTCGTATCGCAAGGCCTCGCCGGAGGCGGCCGCCAACGACATCGCGTCGATCGCGGAGCCCAACGTGTTCCTCGTCGACGACGTGGCCTTCATCCATCCCGAGCACGGCTTCGCCATCGGCCAGGCGCTCGAGCGGCGGCGCGTGCGCAAGGAGTACTATCTCGAGACCCGCTGCGACGTGCTGCTTCGCAACCGCGAGGTGTTCGCGTACTGGAAGCGTCTCGGCCTGCACTACATGTTCCTCGGCCTCGAGGCGCTCGATGATGACGCGCTGCGCCTGCATCGAAAGCGCGTCACGCCCGGCGAGAACTTCAAGGCGCTCGAGGTCGCCCGCGATCTCGGCTTCACGGTGGCCGTCAACATCATCGCCGATCCCGACTGGGACGAGCGGCGGTTCGCGATCATCCGCGAGTGGGCGCTGACGGTGCCGGAGATCGTACACCTCACGGTGGCGACGCCGTACCCCGGCACGGAGATCTGGCACACCGAATCACGCCGCCTGACCTCGCTCGACTACCGCCTCTTCGACGTCCAGCACGCCGTGCTGCCCACGCGGCTGCCGCTCGCGCGCTTCTACGAGGAGCTGGTGAAGACGCAGGCGGTGCTGAACCGAAAGCACCTGGGGGTCGCCGCGCTGCGGAGCACGGCCGCCATTGCCGCCACGCTCGCCCTCCGCGGACAGACGAATTTCATTCGCATGCTGTGGAAGTTCAAGCAGGTCTACAACACGCGCCGGCAGTTCGCCGATCACCAGCGGCCGGTGACCTACGTCATGCGGCCGCAGGCGACCACCGTCTCGCGCCCGCGCGCCCGCGACCTCTTCGTGCATCTCCCGACCGCCGCCCGCACGGCAGGTACCGCCGCGTCCGGCTGAGCCGTCATCGAGGCGCGCCACGGCGACGCCGGGGCGTGCCGAGCGTCGGGGGGGTGGGGGCCATTTCGGGGCCCCCACGTCGATCACCCGACCGCCGGCTTGTAGACCGGCGTGCGCCACTCCGCGTTGCGCTTGTCGACGCCGCGCACGAGATCCATGTACGCCTT
The DNA here is from genome assembly GCA_035605575.1 of Candidatus Methylomirabilota bacterium. Taxonomy (GTDB): domain Bacteria; phylum Methylomirabilota; class Methylomirabilia; order Rokubacteriales; family CSP1-6; genus AR12. Next base: position 11,634 of record DASTCJ010000143.1, on the reverse strand, counting down.
GGACAGGCGCCGCGTGATGGGACCGACCTCGCCGCCGCCCAGCGGGAACTTGTCGATCGAGGTGATGGGCGTGATCTCGTAGCCGCTGCCGCACAAGAACGCCTCGTCGGCCACGTAGAGCTCGGTCCGCGCGATGTCGCGCTCGACGACGTCGAGCCCGAGATCGGGGATGACGTGGTCGAGCAGCGTGATGCGCGTAATCGACTCGAGGATGTCCGCGGTCAGCGGCGGCGTCAGCAGCGTTCCGCGGCGAACCATGAAGAAGGTGGCGCCCGTCCCCTCGGCCACCGTGCCGCCGCGATTCAAGAGGATCGGCGCGTCGTAGCCGTCGGCCTTGGCCTGAAGCGTGGCCAGTCGTCCGTTCTGGTAGTTCGACCCGGACTTCAGGCGGATCGGAATGGCGTTGTCCGACGTGCGCGTCCACGACGACACGCACGCGCGCAAGCCGCCCTCCGGAGCCCGCGGGCGGCGGCGCGGATTGATGTAGAGCCCGGTCGGGGTGGTGGCGTCGAGGCCGGTGCCCAGCACGTAGGCCACCAGGTGCATGTGCACGTCTTCCTGGACGTCGTTCCCCTTTAGCACCTCGCGCACGGCCTCGTACAGGTCGACATCGCTGTAGGGCACGGTGAAGCGCATCATCTTCATGGACTCGCGCAGCCGTGCGAAGTGCTCCTGGAGCCGGAAGCCGTAGAGCTCGCCATCGTCCGCGTTCCAGTACGCGCGCAGCCCCTCGAACACGTTGGTGGCGTAGAAGACGGCGGCGCTGTTGACGGGCAGGACGGCCTGATCGCCGGGAACCAGACGACCATTCATCCAGATCTTGAAGTCGGCCATGTCACGCTCCTCGTTGAGGGTCGCGCGGGGTGCGCTGAAGGGGATTCTACTACCGGACGGGACGCCGGCGGGCGCTGACGTAGTCGACCACGAGGTACTCCCCCAGGCGGTCGGGCGTGGCGTAGAACGCGCGGCCACGATTGATCTGCGTCATCTGCTCGACGAACGACATCAGCCACGAGCTGCGCTCGAGCATGAACGTGTTGATCGTGATGCGCTCGCGCGTGCAGCGCTGGACTTCCTTGAGCGTCTCCTCGATCGTGCGCCGCGTGGGCGGATAGGAGAAATCGGCTTCGTCACCCTCCATGTGCGCGGTCGGCTCGCCGTCGGTCACCATGAGGATCTGCTTGTTGCCGCCGGTGTGGCGGGCGAGCAGCTTGCGCGAGAGCATGAAGCCCGCGTGCATGTTGGTGCCCATGTTCCACTCGCTCCACGAGAGCGTTGGCAGCTGGGCGGCGGTGAACTCTCGGGCATAGAGCGAGAACCCGACGATGTAGAGCGCATCGCGCGGGAACTGGCCGCGGATCAGCGCCGACAGCGCCAGCGCCACCTTCTTGGCCGGCAGGAAGTAGCCGTTGTTCAGCATGGAGCGGCTCATGTCGAGCATGACCACGGTGGCCGCCTGCGTGCGGAGCTCCGTGCGGACAACGGAGAAATCGTCCGGCGTGAGCCGGACCGGTGTGCCCGGCCCGTTGCGGTCGATCGCGTTCATCACGGTGTCGTGCAGGTCCAGGAGGAACGGATCGCCGAACTCGTAGCGCTTGCTCTCGTCCGTCTGGTCGCCGCCGGCGCCGCGCCGCTGGAGGGCGTGGCCGCCGAACCGGTCGCGCTTGAGCCGCGCGAAGATGTCGCGCAACGCCTTGTCGGCGATCTTCCGGATGGCGCGCGCGGTGAGCTTCAGCTCGCCGCCCTCCCGCTCGAGATAGCCCGCCTCTTCGAGCTTGCGGGCGATCTCTTGCAGCCGCTCGAGATCGCGGCGCGCCTGCTCGCCGGCCAGCTGCTCGACCGCAGCCGGATCGATCGTGTCGAGGTCCTCGAGCTTGCGCACGCCCTTGAGCTCCCGCTCGAGGGCGTCCATCTTCTGCAGCTCCTCCATGAGCCGCATCGCCTCCTGGAGGTTCAGCTCACGGTCACCCTCGAACGGATAGCGCCGGCTCATCTCATCGAGCGGGAGCAGCTCCGAGAGATGCATTCCGAGCTGGCGCATGGCGGCCTCGAGCCGCTCGTCCTTCAAGAAGAGCGAGCGCATCATCTCGTCGAGCTGCTCGCGCTGACCGGGCGAGAGGCTCTGCATCAGCGACTGCATGGCGGCCATGCGCTGCCCGAGCTGCTCCAGCACGTCGTCCAGCGATTCCGCCCCCGGGAAGACGTCGCCCCACTTTTGCTTGAACGCGTCGAAGTCGGGCTCCTCGCCGTTGGCCCGCTGGGCGAGCATGCGGTTCAGGTCCTGGATCATCTCGCGCATGCGCCGCAGATCCTCGGGCGTCATGTTCTGGAGCGCGTTCTGCATCCCTTGCATGAACGGCTGCATCATCTGCTGGCGCAGCGAGTTGAGCAGGTCGTCGAACTGCTGCTCGGCGTCGGCGTCGAAGAAGTCGTAGCCCTGAAGCTCGCGCAGACGACCGGCCGCGTCGGGCGGAATCTGGTCGAGCGCTTGCCGGCGACGCTCACGGTCGCGGCCCTGGAGCCGATCGTCGATCGCCTGGCGCTCCGTTCGAACGACCTGCTCGAGCTTCTTGACGATGTCATCGACGGCGGAGCCGAGGTCGTGATCCCTCATCCGCTCCTGGCGGCGCTGGCGCAGCTTCTCCAGCAGATCGCGCAGGCCGGGCGTCCGCTCACCCTGTGGCGGCTTGAGCCCCTGGTTCATCAACCGCTGCAGCGCGCTCCGCAGATCGCCATAGCCGAGAATGTCGTCGGCCATGTCGTCGAGGACGTCGTCCGCGCTCAGGTCCGGGAGGCTCTGGGTGCCGTCCCAGCGCGAATAGCGGAAGAGCACGCTCAGCTCCGGTACCGGGTGTGGCCGGCCTGCACGTCCTTGTTCAGCTTGCGGCTGAGGTGCAGGCCCTCGAGCACGAACTCGACGGCGGAGGCGAGGCTCGCGGGCTCCGCACCGCCGAGCTTCTGGGCGGCCGCGCGCAGCGCCGGCGCCTGCGCGACCTGCTTGGCGTAGTCGGCCGACGGCATCGTGTCCGAGACCTGCACCGCGAAGCCGCCCTGAAAGCCGGCGGCGATCGGGTCGAGCTCGGCGGCGGGGAACGAGCGGGTGAAGACGTTCAGCACGGCGCGCTGCAGGAGCTTGGCGAGGACCTTCTCCTCGCTGGCGTCGCCGAGCGTCTCGAGCTCGATCTTGCCGGCGGTGGATGCGACGAGCGCGCCGAGATCGCTCACGCGCGGTGCCGCCTCCTTCTCGCCGAGCCGGATGGCGCGCTTGAGGGCGCTCGACAGGAGATTTTCCCAGTTGCAGATGCTGACCCGGACGGAGACACCGGAGCGCTGGCTGATCTCGCTGGCCTTGCGTGCCAGATGCGTGAGCTCGGCCACCACGTGCTTCATGTACTCCGGCGTCGCCGTCCGCACGCCGTCGACAGGAAAGGCGGTGCGCTCGGCCTCCATGATGGCGATCTCGTGGTCGAGCCGCTTCGGGTAGTGTGTGCGGACCTGCGAGCCGAAGCGATCCTTGAGCGGCGTGATGATGCGACCGCGGTTCGTGTAGTCCTCGGGGTTCGCGCTGGCCACCACGTACACGTCGATGGGCAGCCGGACCTTGTAGCCGCGGATCTGCACGTCGCGCTCTTCCATGATGTTGAGCAGCCCCACCTGGATGCGCTCGGCCAGATCCGGCAGCTCGTTGAGCGCGAAGATGCCGCGATGCGTGCGCGGAAGCAGGCCGTAGTGGATCGTCAGCTCGTCCGAGAGATACCGGCCCTCCGCGACCTTGATGGGGTCGACCTCGCCGATGAGATCGGCGATCGTGATGTCCGGCGTGGCCAGCTTCTCACCGTAGCGACGATCGCGCGGCAGCCAGCTGATCTCGGCGGCGTCGCCGACGTCGGCGAGCCTCGCGCGGCACGCCTGGCAGATCGGCGCCAGCGGATCATCATTGATCTCGCAGCCCGCCATCACGGGCACGACGTCATCGAGCAATCCGACGAGCAGCCGCGCGATACGCGTCTTCGCCTGGCCACGCTCGCCGAGGAACACGATGTCCTGTCCGCTGAGAATCGCGTTCTCGATCTGCGGGACCACCGTGTCGTCGTAGCCGACGATGCCGGGCAGGAACGGCTCGTTCGCGCGGAGTCGCGCGATGAGATTATCGCGCAGCTCCTGCTTGACAGATCGCGGGGCGTATCCGCTCTTCCGAAGCTCGCCGACCGTGCGCGCGTTGGTCACGCGGCCACTATGCGACCGGCGCCAGAGGGTGTCAACCGGCGTGGCATCATTCGGTCCCCGGCGTTCCCCATCCGACCACGAGCACGAGCAGCCCGGCGAGCACGAGCGACGCGCTCAGCGTCCAGAACACGCTCACGTACGAGCCGAGCGCGACCAGCAACAGCGAGGCGCCAACGGGACCGACCGCGCGGGCGCCGTTGGCGCCGAGGGCGATGGCGCCGCCGATGGCGCCGTAGTTGCGCGCGCCGAAGATCTCGGCGAGCGAGGAGGCGCGCGCGAGCGTCGCCATGCCGTTGGCGGCGCCCTGCAGCACGATGAACGGAACGAGCGTGCCGAGCCGCAGCAGAAACGGCAGCTGGCCGAGGCCGAGCGCCTGCGCGAAGAACACGGCGCCGACCATGGTCCGCGCCCCGAGGCGCGCGGCGATGGGCACGAAGAGCATCCGGCCCGGCAGCTGCATCGCGCCCGTCCAGCCGATGATCGCGGCGGCCAGCGCGGGCGAGTAGCCGTGCTCGACGAGGAACGGAATGAAGTGCGTGGTGACGGCCGCCGTTGCGAAGTTGCCCACGAAGAAGGCCGCGAACAGAACCCAGAACACGAGCGCGCGCGAGGCCTCGCCGAGCGTCATGCTGCTCGCCGCGGGAGCGCCGGACGTCGACGGCGTCGTGTGCGCGGCCGTTCCGCGGCGCAGGAGCAGCGCGTGAATGGGGATGGTGATGATGGCCAGCACGACGGCGAGCGTCGTCAGCGCGGCGCGCCAGCCAAGTCGCTCCAGCAGCCACGCCTCGATCGGCATGAAGATCGTGCTGGCGAGCCCGGCCACCAGCGTCACCGTGAGCAGCGCCCGCTCACGGCCGTGACGGAACCACGACACGACGGCGGCGAACGCCGGCTCGTAGAGCGTGGCCGCCATGGAGAGACCGAGCCCGAACCACACCGCGTAGAGGGCGGCCACGCTCGTCACGCGCGCCCATGCGAACGTGAGCACGCAGGCCAGACACGAGCCGAGGGTCATGATCCCACGCGGTCCGTGCGCGTCGATCCAGCGTCCCACCGGAATGCCGGCCAGCGCGGAGACCCCGAGGCCGACCGAAAACGCCGCCGTCACCGCCACGCGTGACGCGCCGAGCTCGGCTTCCATCGGGCGCAGGAAGACGGGGAAGCCGTAGTAGACGATCCCCCAGGTGACGGTTTCGGTCACGGACAGCGCCGCGACGATCACCCAGCCGTAATAAATCTGCCGGGCGCCGAGGCGGACCGTGTCGTGCAACCGGCGCTACTTCTCGGCCGCGCAACGCGCGGCGCCACCGCCGCCCACGTCCAGGCGGCGGACCTCCTTCAGCGAGCGGCCATCCCAGGACACGACGTAGATGGCGATCAGCACGACGACGAGGGCAAGGAGCATCTCGCGCAGCAGACCAGTTTCGCGCACCCAATGCAAGGCGTCACGTTGACCCGACCGTGCTTCCCGCGGACAATGAGCGGCCAGAGGTGACGACGATGTGGGGATCGCACAAGACCACGATGCCGACCAGGGACCGCGCGCTGCCGGGGCGCGCCGAGCGGATGCCCGTATCCGGCACACATCACGTGAGCGGTCATTCGATGACGCCTCCGTTCCCGGCGGGCCTCGAGCGGGCGATGTTCGGTCTCGGGTGCTTCTGGGGCGCCGAAAAGGCCTTCTGGCTCACGCCGGGCGTCTACACGACGGCCGTCGGGTACGCCGCCGGCTTCACGCCCAATCCGACGTACGAGGAAGTCTGCACGGGCCGCACCGGACATAACGAAGTCGTGCTCGTCCTGTTCGACCCGACCGTCATCTCGTACGAGGGACTTCTGAAGGTGTTCTGGGAGGGTCACGACCCGACGCAGGGCATGCGACAGGGCAACGACGTCGGCACGCAATATCGCTCCGGCATCTACGTGTACTCGCCCGAGCAGCGCCGCATCGCGGAGGCCTCGCGCGACGCCTATCAGCGCGTGCTGACGAACGCCGGATACGGCGCCATCACCACCGAGATCCTCGACGCCCCCGAGTTCTACTACGCCGAAAGCTATCACCAGCAGTACCTCTCGAAGAATCCGTGGGGCTACTGCGGTCATGGCGGCACCGGCGTGGCGTGCCCGACCGGTCTCGCCGCCGCCGCGCGGTGATGGCGTGACCTACTGGCCACCATCCAATGAGTGGCTCAAAGAGTCGCCGCCGGCGCGCGGCCTGGCCGCCGGCGGCATCGAGGCCGCCGTCGACTATCACCGCACCCATGAGTCCAGGTGGCCGCGCGACTTCGTGACGGCGAGCGGCCGCTACATCGGCGTCGCCGACGAACCGGAGTCGCCGGACGACGTGCTGGGACCCGTGCGGCCGCGGGGCGGACCGAACGGGCTCATCGTGCGCGGCGGCGTCATCGTCGAAGAGTGGGGCGACACCGAACGCGCCGACATGAGCTTCAGCATCGCGAAGAGCTATCTGGCGGCGCTCGCCGGCATCGCGGTCGGACGCGGGCTCATCGGCAGCCTCGACGATCCGGTGCGCAAGGCGGTGCCGGATCCGGACTTCGAGTCGGCGCAGAACCGCGCCATCACCTGGCGACACCTCCTCTCGCAGACGAGCGAGTGGCAGGGGACGCTATGGAGCAAGCCGGACTCGATCGATCACAATCGCGACCTCGGCAAGAGCGAGCTCGGCGCCTCGAGCAAGGGCACGCCGCGTCCGATGCGACCACCGGGAACGCTCTGGGAGTACAACGACGTTCGCGTCAATCGCCTCAGCCTTTCGCTGTTGCAGCTGTTTCGCCGGCCGCTGGCCGAGATCCTTCGCGAGGCAGTCATGGATCCCATCGGCGCCTCGCCGACGTGGGAATGGCAAGCCTACCGCAACGCGTGGGCCGAGATCGACGGCCGGCGGCTGCCGTCGGTTCCCGGCGGCTCGCACTGGGGCGGCGGGCTCTGGATGTCGACGCGCGACCACGCGCGCTTCGGTCTTCTCCATGCGCGCGGCGGCTGCTGGGGCGCGCAACAGATTCTTCCCGAGGGCTGGGTCGACGAGTGCCGCCGGCCGTGCGCCATCAATCCCGAGTATGGATTGCTGTGGTGGCTCAACACCGCTCGCGTGCAGTTTCCGAGCGCGCCGGAGTCGAGCTTCGCGGCGCGCGGCGCCGGCAGCAACGTCATCTGGATCGACCGCGAGCACGACCTCGTCGCCGTCGTGCGCTGGATCGACAAGGCCAGCCTCGACGGCTTCTTCGCCAGGTTGTTGTCCGCCGTCGAGCGATGAGCGTGCTCGAGACGCTCGAGATCGAGACGGGACCGCAGCCGACGGCGACCGTCATCTGGCTGCACGGCCTGGGCGCGGACGGCTACGACTTCGAGCCGATCGTTCCCGAGCTCGGCTTGCCCGATACCCTTCCGGTGCGCTTCGTATTTCCGCACGCTCCGATGCGACCGGTGACGATCAACGGCGGCGCGGTCATGCGCGCCTGGTACGACATCGTGAGTCTCGAAGGCGTGCGGCGCGAGGACGACGCCGGCGTGCGGGCATCACAGGAGAGCGTCGAAGCGCTGATCGCAAGCGAGCGCGCGCGCGGCGTGCCGGCCTCGCGGCTGGTGCTGGCCGGATTCTCGCAGGGCGGCGCGATCGCGCTACAGACGGGCCTGCGCCACGCCGACCGGCTGGCCGGGATCATGGCGCTCTCGACCTATCTCCCGCTCGCGTCGACCCTCACCGCCGAGGCAAGCGCGGCCAATCGCGAGGTGCCGATCTTCATGGCCCATGGCCGCGACGACAGTCTGATCCCGATCGAGCGCGCGGCGATCTCGCGCGACGTTCTGCGCAAGGCCGGCTACAAGGTCGAGTGGCAGGACTACGCGATGCAGCACGCCGTGTGCCGCGAAGAGATCGACGACGTCGCGGGCTGGCTCCGGCGCGTCCTCACCTAGCTCCGACGCTCGATGACCAGACCCTGGAGCGCACGGCCGATCGGGCCGCCGACGTCCCAGATGCGCGTGTCGGCGAGACCGAGCCCGGCCGGCTCATAGGTCGAGATCGAGTCGAGTCCCACCCACTCGCCCTGGAGCGGTCGATGCAACGCCACCGTCAGATCGAAGTTGATGGCGGTGTGGCTGGCGTGCTCGATCCCCGCGCTGACGCCGCTGCCGGAGTCGGCGGCCACCAGAACACGCTCCACCGGTGACGTGACCGCACCGGCCACGAGCGGCATGCGCTGGCGCATCCAGATGGCGACGCGACCGCGGCCGAAATGACCGAGCGAGAGTCGCGACTCCATCGCCGTGTGATAGCCCAACGGCTCGCGGAAGAACGGAAACCGGAACGGCCGCGACAGCTCGGGCGGCAGCAGCGGCGCCGCCGACGGTGGCGACGCGACCGCGACGCCGGTCGGGCGCACCAGCGTCAGCACGGCATGCGCGACGACCGTATCGCCGTGCAGTAAGGCGCCGATGAGCCGTTGGACCTTGCTGCCCGCACGCAGCGTCTCGAGCCGCACCGCGAGGCGGTCGATGGGCACCGGGCGCAGGAAGTCCACGGTCATGCGCGCGATGACGAACTCCGGCGTCGCGGTCTCGACGGCATGGGCGATCAGCGCGGTCGGCGGTCCGCCGTGCTGGTGCTTCGGGCTCCACGGACCGCGCGTGTGCTCGGTGGGGACGTAGGAGTCGCCCTCGGGAATGTAGAAAGCGTCCGTCACGCCCGGATGGTACGACGCAGCCTCTTTCAACCAAGTCCTTTCAAGATCCGGTCCAGCGTCTCGGCGGGACGGTCGACGTGAAGAAAGTGCCCGGCGCCGTCGATGGTGTCCACGCGCACGCCCGCGGCGTCCAGCCGCCGGCAGTCGGCATCCGAGACGTACGAAGACAGACTCCCGCGCAGCACGTGAACGCTGCCCGATCCGCGCGCCTCGATCGCCGGCCACAGATCCTCGGCGTTGATGCGCGGGTAGAGAGCCGCGAGCGCCTGACGATCGATACGCCAGCGCAGGCCATCGCCGTCACGCGTGAGATTGAGCAGAAGCCAGTCGGTGATCGAGGCCGAGAGTCCCGCGCGCGTGAACCAGGCTCGAAACTCCTGGCGCGTCGACGCGCGCTCCGGGGCGCCGACGAGCGCCTCCACGACTCGCGCCGTCTCGCCACCGGGCGGCAGCGCCGACGGCGTGATGTCGAGCAGCGTCGTATGCGCGAGGGGCGCCGGCTCGAGCAGCAGGATCTGGAGCGCCACGCGGCCGCCGAGCGAGTGGCCGACGAAGGTCCAGGAGGCCGACGAATGGAGCCGGCGGACCGCGCCGAGCACCGCGCGCGCGAGCGAGGCGAGATCGGCGTCGGCTGCGAGCGGCGGCGAGTCACCGTGGCCCGGAAGATCGAAGGCATAGACGGAGTAGTCGGGCGCGCCGGCGGCGAGGCCGCGGGCCAGCGTCCCCAGGTTCCGCGCAGAGCCGAGGAAGCCATGCAGCAGCGCCAGCGGGCGCGGCCCGTCACCGAGGTGGGTGTGGGCGAGCTCGCTCACACCTCCAGCACCATGCGCGCGGGATCTTCGAGCTGCTCCTTGACGCGCACGAGGAACGTCACCGCCTGCGCGCCGTCCACGAGCCGATGATCGTAGGATAGCGCCAGGTACATCATCGGCCGGATCACGACCTGGCCGTTCACGGCAATCGGCCGCTCCTCGATCTTGTGCATGCCGAGAATCCCGGACTGCGGCGGGTTCAGGATCGGCGTGGAGAGCAGGGAGCCAAACACGCCGCCGTTGGTGATCGTGAACGTGCCGCCGGCGAGATCGTCCGGCGCGAGCTTCCCGGCGCGCGCGCGCTCGGCCAGCGCGGCCACCGCGCGCTCGACGTCGGCGAGCGAGCGGCGATCGGCGTCGCGAATCACCGGCACCACGAGACCGCGCGGCGTGTTGACCGCGATGCCGAGGTGCACGCGGTGGTGATAGACGATGTCGTCGCCCTCCATACTGGCGTTCACGATCGGCACCTCGCGCAGTGCCAGCACGGCCGCCCGCGCGAAGAGTGACATGTAGCCGAGATCGACGCCGTGTCGCGCCTTGAACCGCTCGCGATGGCGGGCGCGCAGCGCGATCAGCTCGCCGAGGTCGACCTCGTTGAACGTGGTGAGGATGGCGGCGCTGCGCTGCGCCTGCACCAGCCGCGCTGCAATGGTGCGGCGCAACGCCGTCATCGGGACGCGCTCGACGTCCGCGTCCGTCGCATCCGGCGCGCGCTCGGGGCGACCGTTGCGATCGCGAGTGGGCGCGGTCGGCCGGGCCTCGGCGCGGTCGCCGACCTCGGCCGCCGTCTGGGCGGCCGGGCGCTCGCCGCGCTCCGGCTCGCGTCGCGCGGGCGGCGTGGGCCGCTCGGCCTCGCGCAGCGGAACCGGTGGAGCCGCCGGGGGCCGGGACGCCGCGCCGCGCTCGTGCGATTCCGGACGCTCGGGCGCCTCGACGGGCGCCGACGGCGGCGCCGCCTTGTCTGCGGCGCGCGCGGCTTCTTCGGTGATGCGGCCGACCACCGCACCCGCCTGCACGCGAGCCCCGGCCGGTTGCGTGATCGAGAGCCGGCCACCGACCTCCGCCACGACGTCCATGGCGGCCTTCTCGGTTTCGATCTCGAGCAGCGGCTCGTCCGCTTCAACCATGTCGCCGTCCTGCTTGAGCCAGCGGACGATCGTGGCCTCGCTGACCGATTCGCCGAGCGCGGGAATCTTGACCTCGGCGGCCATGGTCACCGCGCCAGCGCCTGCTCGAGGATCGCGGCTTCCTCGGCCTCGTGGATCGTGTGACTGCCGGTGGCGGGGCTCGCCGCCTCCGCGCGTCCGACGTACGAAAACTTCGTCTGGGACGGCAAGAGAGGCGAGATCAGCGGCAGCACGAAGGACCACGCGCCCTGGTTCGCCGGCTCTTCCTGCACCCAGAAGACCTCCCGGGCGCCGGCGTACCGCGCGAGCGCCTCGCGGAGCTCGGTGGTGGGGAACGGATAGAGCTGCTCCACACGGACCAGCGCCACGTCGTCGTATGCGTGCTCGCGTCGCGCGGCGTCGAGCGCGTAGAAGATCTTGCCGGCGCACAGCACGACGCGGCGCGAGGACGCTCCGGCGGGCGGGCGCGGATCGTCGATGACGAGCCGGAAGCCGCCGTCGGCGAGCTCGGCCAGCGTCGACACGGCCGCGGGATGGCGCAGCAGGCTCTTCGGCGACATGACGACGAGCGGCTTGCGAAACGGCCGATGCATCTGGCGGCGCAGCACGTGGAAGATCTGCGCGGGCGTGGTCGGCACGATCACCTGGATGTTCCGCTCGGCCGTGAGCGACAGGAAGCGCTCGAGGCGCGCGCTGGAATGCTCGGGGCCCTGCCCCTCGTAGCCGTGCGGCAGCAGCAGCGCGACGCCGCTGTGCCGCTGC
>DASTCJ010000101.1:0-3016 GCA_035605575.1 Candidatus Methylomirabilota bacterium | reverse complement strand
GGGTCGTTCACGGTGTACTCGTCTTCTTCCGCGTCCGCATCGGGATCCCGCGCCTGCGCCATCGGCGTCTCGTCGCCCTCCACGATGATGCTCGGGGGCTCTTCCGCGGCTTCGACGATGGCGACGCCGGGCGCAGCCACTGGGGACTCGGCGGTCTCGACTGGGGACGGCTCGGTGGGCTCGACGGCGGCCGGGACGGCATCACGACTTGGCTCGCTGTCGACCGAGAGCGACGGCGTCGGGATGCTCGCGTCGGTCCGGAGGGCGGTCGAGAGGGTTCCGCAGCCCGAGAGGACGACCCCGAGCACCGCGCACAGGAGCCACCGAGTCACGAAGCGCGTCCTCCGGCGGGTTGGCCGCCAAATCTCCGGGCCAATATAGCCGAATTCCCGCGACGACCGCCCGCAGAAATGGTCCTGCAATCGTCGTTCTAACGTTGTCAGACCGGGTTCATGAGCGTATGGTGGACGTGTCGTCGTAACCCTGAGGGAGGTACATGTTGAGTCGAGGTCGAGCCCGGGAGTTCTGGTGCGATGTGGTCTCCGAGCCGGTGATGATCCGCCTGAAGCGCCCCGGCGGCTTTGGACGCAACCAGGGATATTTCGTGCAGTGCAATCAGTCCGAGTGTCAGTACGTCGAAGAGAACAAGCCGCCCTGCCCGCTCCATCCGGGGCTGTTCGCCGAAGAGATCAAGGCTGCGGAGGAAGCGCGCGGCCGGCGCGCGGCGGAAGAGGCCGAGCAGTTCTGAGCTCGGCGAGCCCGGTCACCGACCGGGCTCGCCAGTCACCGCATCAGTTCTTCGTCGCGCCGTAGATGGCGCCACCGGCGGCACCAAGACCCGTCCCGATCAGCGCGCCTTTCCCAACTCCGTAGCCGGTCCCTGCGCCCACGGCGGCGCCCGCTCCCGCGCCGAGCGCCGCGCCGCCGAGCGTGCTGCACGCACCGAGCGTGGCCGCCATCAGTCCCAGGCCTGCGAGAGCCGTGATCATACGCTTTGTCATTTTTTGGAGCCCTCCTCCGGTAAACCGTCACCAGATGAGACGGCTCCACCCTCACCGGCATTCGCACCATCACGCACGCGCGAAGACCGCGGGCGGCAGAGTCTCGTACGTCCGCGCACGCCGTGCGGCGTCGAGAAAGCCGAGCCGCGTGGCGTGCAGGCACACGCGGCGAATGGGATCGCGCCGGCTGCCGAACTCAGCATCGCCCACGATCGGATGGCCGATGGCGGCCAGCTGCGCGCGAATCTGGCCGCGGCGGCCCGTCTCGAGTGTGATCTCGAGCACCGTCGAGCGCGCGCGCCGCTCGAGCACGCGGTAGCGCGTCAGCGCTTCGCGCCCTCGCCACGTCGCGCGTACGCGCAGTGATCGCGGGTGCTCGCCGACGCGAGCCCGGAGCGTTCCGCTTTCGACGGCCATGCGACCCTCGACCACCGCGATGTACACGCGCTCGGCCGTGCGCGCCTCGAACTGCGCCTGCAGCGCGCGCTTGACCGGCTCGGACTTCGCGAACACGAGCAGCCCTGACGTCTCGCGATCCAGGCGATGCACGATCAAGAGCCGCCGGCGACCGGGCTGCGCGGCGACGTAGTCGCGGAGCATGCGGTACGCCGTGCGGTGTCGCTCGCGCTCGGTGGCGATCGTCAGCAGACCGGCCGGCTTGTCCACGACGATGAGGTCATCGTCCTCGTGGATCAGACGCAGCGCGGGCGGAAAGACGGCGGCCGGCGGCCCCAGCGTGACGCGATCGTCGGACGCCAGCTTCCCGTCGCCCCGCCGCACGACCTGGCCGTTGACGCGCACGCGGCCGCCGGCGAGCCAGCTGCGGAGCGACGTGCGTGAGGCCTCGGGGAAGAGCGCCTGGAGGCGATCGAGCAGCGAGAGCGGCGTGGCGCGCTCAGCGCGGCGGACGCGGGCCCAGCACGACCGTGGTCAGCGTACCGAGGTACGTCTGCGCCGCGCGCTGCACATCGGCGGCCGTCACCGCCTCGACGGCCGCCTTGTAGCGCATCGGATAGCTCGCGCCCACGCGCTCGATCTCGTAGAAGGCGAGATACCACGCCTGGCGCTCGTTCGTGCGCCGGTCCATGGCGTAGCGGCCGAGGAGGAACTGCTTGGCGCGCCGCAGATCGTCGTCGGAGACCTTCTCGCGCTGGATGCGCGCCACCTCGTCGAGGAGCGCCTTCTCGGCCTGCGCGGCGTTCTCGGGCGTGGTACCGAGATAGAGCACGATCGCACCCGTCTCGCGCACGGGGTCGTAGAACGACGTGGCCGTGTAGGCGAGGGCACGCTTGTCCCGGAGCTCGGCGAACAGGCGACCGGCCATGCCGCCGCCGAGGACGGTCGAAAGGACCTTCACCGCGGCGTGGTCCGGATGATCGAGCGACGGCGCCAGCCCGGCCACCAGGATCTGCGTCTGCTGCGCCTGCTGCTCGATGACGCGGCGCTGCGCGGACTGCGCCGGCTTCGGGTTCGAGGGCTCGGCGGCAGCGCCCCCGGCCGGCAGCGAGCCGAACAGCCGCTGCGTCTCGGCGATGACCTCGTCGGCGTTCACCTGCCCGCTGACGCTCAGCACCATGTTCTCGGGGCGGAAGAACTCGCGATAGCGGGCGACGATGGCAGCGTGGTCGATCTTCGGCAGCGAGGTGCGCGTGCCGAGCGCGGGCACGCCGTAGGGGTGTGGAAGATAGAGGAGCGCATAGAGCTCGTCGAACGCGCGCGAGGGCGCGTTGTCGAGCCGGCGCTGGACACGGCTCAGCAGCCAGTCACGCTCGCGATCGACCTCGTCCGCCGCGAGCTTCGGCTCGAGGGCGAGCTCCGCCGTCAGGCCGAGCAGCTCGCGCCAGAAGCGCGAGAGTGCCGAGGCGCGGATCTCGGAATAATCCGCCTCACCCGAGGCGCTGATCTTGCCGCCGAGCGCGGCGACGGCTTCGGCCAGCTCGGCCCCGCTGCGCTTGCTCGTCCCCTTCACCATCACCGCCATGACGAAGTTCGAGATGCCGGCCGTCTCCGGCCGC
>DASTCJ010000011.1:0-47907 GCA_035605575.1 Candidatus Methylomirabilota bacterium | reverse complement strand
AGCTCGAGGGAGATCCAGTCGTCATAGTCACGCGTCCCCTCGAACAGCGCGTTGAAGTCGCGCTCGACGTTCCAGTGCTCGAGCTTCGCGCAATCGAGCAGCATGACGGAGCTCGCGAAGCGCTGGCGGCGGAGCTTCGTGAGCCGGCGGCAGAGGATGGCATGACCGCCCATGTCGCGGCCGAGAAGCTCGGTGACATCACTCACCGCGAAGACGTCCGGATCGACGACGAGGGCGCGTCCCGCGTAGCCCATGAGCTCCGGCGGCATGAACCGCAGGGGCGTGAACGATTGCAGATCGTCGTTGCGCCAGACGAAGCCCGACCCCTGCCTCGTGTAGCGCTGCCCCTCGCGCGCGCGGAAGAACGGGTAGTCCTCCTGCCGGATGATCGTGACGTCGAAGCCATCCGGATTGCGGGCGCTGCGCTTCATCGAATAGGCGGAGACCCTGGCGCCGATCTCCTGCTTGGCATTGGTCTGGATGAAGATCTGCGGTCTGGACATCGCTCTCTCAGCCCACGACCGTCGCCTGTGAACCGTAGCCGAAGGCGGGATCGAGGCCATCGGTGATCAGGCGCTCGATGGTGGCCACCTGGGCGGCATCGAGATAATCGACATAGCCACCCATCTTGCCGCGCCGCACCTTGACACTGTTCGGATCGGACGGGTCTCTCATGCGCATGACCGGGCTCTTGAAATCACCGCGCCGCTCCTGCTCGCGCAGCCGTTCGAGCGAAGAGGACTCGATGGCCTCGGCGACGGCGCGCGGCGGAAAGGTTTCGCCGAGGAACGCGGCGATGCGCTCCAACACCGTCTGCGGATCGGTGCGCAGATCCTCGTAGCGCACCATCAGCGTATGGGGACAATGCGCGAGGAACCCCCGCCAGAAGTTCAGATAGGCGATCACCGCCGGCACGCCCCATCGAGGGTCGAGCACGAAGTCGCCGACGGAGATCCCCTCCATGCTCTCGGGCATGCGCTTCATGCGGCGCTTGATCGGATCGACGCGGCCTCCGAGGTTGTGGAAGTAGAGCGACACGGCCGCATCCGCCGGATGGCGGACGAGAAAGATGATCTTCTTCGGCGCGAACATCGGCGTCAGATCGCGCCCGCGGGACATCTCGTCGCGATAATTGCCGTGGGTGAAGAAGACGGACGGCACGCGCGGCTCACGCCGGTGGAAGTTGGCGCCGTCGAGTGGCGCATCGCGGTCGAGGCCGTAGGTGATGGCATAGACGCGCGAGAGCATGACGCGGAACCAGGTGCGCCCGCTCTTGGGGAACGAGAGCACGACGACGTCGCTGCCCGCGAGCGAGCGCCGCTCCCGCAGACCCTTCTGCCAGCGCAGTATCCGCGCCCTGGGCTCCGGCGGGATGGCGAGGCTCGCGAGCAGCAGGCTTCGAGACACGGCGTGCTTGAGATCGAACGCGGACGTCATGGCGCGGCTCTCCTGTCGTGATGCCCTCGATGTGGCTCCTCACCCACGGCCGCCGCGGCGATCTCGCTCAGTTGCGCCGCCTTGCCGAGCTCACCGGCTGGGCGACTCTCGAGAAGCGGATGCGCCTGCGACTGCCGGCGCTCGCAAAGCCGCCGGCCCTCTCGCGTCTGCTCCTCGACCGCGCGGGAAGCGACGCGCTGGAGCCGCCGTGGCCGGACGTGGTCGCCTTCGCCGAAGCGCGCGTCCAGGCCCACGCGCTGACCGTCAAGGCGCGCTCGGGCGGACGCACGAAGGTCGTCGCGGTCGGTCGCCCGATGGGCGACCCGGTCTGTTGCGACCTGATCCTGACCACGGCTCAATATGGTCTCGCCCCAGCCCCGCACGTGCTCGAACTACCGTTGCCGCTGACCGGATACGTGAGGGCGTCAGAAGCCGATGCGGCCAGCCTGGCGTCGCGGCTTGCGGCCGCCCCTCGGCCGTGGACCGCTCTGCTCGTGGGAGGCTCAGCGCCGCCGGACCGGCTGGACGCCGCCGTCGCGCGCCGGATGGCGCGGGAGATCATGGATTGGGTTGCGTCCCGCGGCGGCTCACTGCTCGCGGTCACGAGCCCTCGCACCGATCCGGCGGCCGCCGAGGTTCTGCGCGAGGGACTGTCCCGGGCGGCGCTCTTCCATCGCTGGGAGCCGGAGGGACCCAACCCCTATGCCGCGGTGCTCGCGGGGGCCGATCGCGTGATCGTCTCCTCGGACAGCATCTCGATGGCGGCCGAGGCCTGCGCGCTCGGCAAACCGGTGTCGGTCTATTGCCTGCCTCAGCGGCCGGGATGGGATGGATGGCTCCTCCGGGCGCTCGCGCCTCCCCGGCGGCTCGCAGCACTCGCGAAGCCACTCGTCGGCGCGGGCATCCTCGAAGCTCCGGCCGACCGGCGCCGCTTCTTCGCGCGCCTCGCCGGCCGCCAGCATCTCGCCTTCTGGCCGGACATGCCCGAGCCGCCGCGCGGCTCGCTCATGGCCGAGGCCGAACAAGCAGCGATTCGCCGCATGCGCGCGCTCCTGGTGCCTTGAGGAGTCGGATCGGTCGTCACCAGCCGAGGATCGCATGCGGAAGCAAACGAGAGGATCCAGCCGCATCACGCCAGGTGGCGCGACGATACCATCCGAGGGGGCGTCCGGGCAAGGAACGAGGCGCTATGATGTTCGTACTGCAATGATCATCGATCGCTACCTCGTTCGCGAGGTTCTGAAGCCGCTCGGCGTGGTTTCGGCCATCCTCATCGCGATCTTCGTGGCGTACACCTCGGCGCGGCTGCTCACGGATGCCGTCGAGGGAGTGCTGCCGACCCACACGGTGCTGGCGCTCGTGGGCCTGCGAACGGTGATCGCTTTCGAGGTGCTGCTTCCGACGACGCTGTTCCTCTCGGTGGTCTGGGGCTTGAGCGGCCTGCACACCGATAACGAGATGATCGCCCTCGCGGCCAGCGGCGTGCCTCCGGCGCGGATCGTGCGGGCCCTGGCGTGCCTCGCCATCGTGGCCGCGCTCGTCGTGGCCGGGCTGTCGCTCTCCGTCCGGCCGACGCTCTATGGCATGACGTACTGGCTCCGCGCGCAGGCCACCATGGACGCCGACGTCCGCCGCATCGAGGCCGGTCGCTTCTACGCCGGTCAGCGCGGAGGGCACGTCGTGTTCGCCGAGCGATACGACCCGCAGAGCGAGCAGATGGAGAACGTGTTCGTCCACAGCGAGCAGGACGGGGTCGTGCGCGTCATCCACGCCCGACGTGCCACGCAGCGGTTCGAGCCCAGCGGCGAGCAGGTGCTCATCGCGGTCGACGGCTTCTCGTATCGCCTCGACACCGGCGAGGGCTCGGACCGTGTCGTCGGATTCGGCACCGCCGAGGTCGTGCTCAACTCCGAGACGCTCACTCCGGAGTACAAGCGAAAGGCGGCGACCAGCTGGCAGCTGGCGCGGTCCGGCGATCGCATGGACCTGGCGGAACTCCAGGCGCGTGCGACGCTTCCCGTGGGGACGCTGCTCCTCGTCCTGCTCGGTGTTCCGCTCAGCCGCACGGCGCCACGGCGCGGGCGCGGGGCGCGCTTCGCCGTCGCCGTCTTCATCTACGCCGCGTACTACAACCTCAGGACGGTGGCCAAGACGCTCGTGGACAAGGGCGCGGTCGGCGTCTTTCCCGGAGTGATGTGGGTGGAAGCGCTCCTGGCGCTGGTCGTCGTGGTGGCGCTCTGGCGGATGCTGCGGGGTCACCGGTGGATCAGCACGTGACGACCCGGCCGGCGGCGCGACGCCCTCCGCCGCGCCGGCCGGCGTGGCCCCGACTCTCGATCCTCGACCGGCACATCGGGTTCAGCGTGGGCAGCAGCTATCTCCTGGTCTTGGCCGTGCTGCTCACCGTCTTCACCATTCTCGCCTTCGTGGACGAGCTGGAGGATCTGGGCAGGGGCCTCTATGGTCTCCACGACGTCCTGGTGGTCGTGGCGCTGACGACGCCGCGTCGGGCCATCGACCTGACCGCGCTCACGGCGCTCATCGGCAGCGTCCTGGCCATGGGGCGGCTCGCGAGCGACGGCGAGCTCGTTGCGCTACAGAGCGCGGGCGTGTCGACGCTGCGGATCGGCTGGGCCGTGGTGAAGCCGATCATCATCCTCGCCACCGTCTCCCTGCTCGCGGGCGAGTTCGTCATTCCGGGGCTGGACCAGACGGCGCACATCCGCCGGGCCCGCGCCATCACCACCGTGTCCGCGGTCCGCTCCGACGACGGATTCTGGTCACGCCTCGGCGACCGCTTCGTGCGTGTGCGCCGGGTCATCGACGACAACGTCCTGGGCGGTGTCCAGGTCTACGAGTTCGATCCCGACGGCCGCCTGCGCCTCTTCCTGTCCGCCGAGCGGGCCGAGGTCGGCGCCGGCCGGCAGTGGATCCTCACCGGAGTCGTCGAGAAGGAGTTCGGCGCCGACACGCCGATGACGACACGGCGGCTGCCGCGCCGCACGTGGGAGTCGTTCATCGAGCGCGAGCAGGTCGATCTGCTGGCGCTGCCGCCCTCCACCCTCGCCTTGTCGGACCTCTACCGCTACATCGGCCTGCTGCGCGGCAGCGGCCAGGCGGCGGCGCGCTACGAGCTCGCCTTCTGGCAGAAGATCAGCGTCCCGCTGGCCGCCGGCGCGATGGTGCTGCTGGCGATCACGTTCACCTTCGGGTTGCTGCGCGTCGCCAGTGCAGGTCAGCGAGTGATGGTCGGCACGAGCGTCGGTCTGGCGTTTCATCTCGGCGACCAGGTGGTGAGCCGCGTCGGTCTGCTGCTCAGCGTGAACCCTGCCGTCACCGCACTCGCTCCCGTCGGCGCGATCCTGGCCCTCGCGCTCTGGCTCCTGCGGCGCAGTCACTGAGCCGGCGGCCGAGCAGCGCGGGCGGCGCACCGTGTGCCATTGCACAGCCCGGCATGGATGTCCTATAGTCAATTCCCGGTGTGTCAGTTCCTGCCTCACGCCGGTCCGATCCGATGACCATCCACGCGCTCCTGCTCGGCGACGGCGCCGCGCGGCTCTGGGGACTGTCCTCGCGTGAGCGCCTGACCCGGCAGCTCGAACGTGTCGGGGTACGAGCCTTCGTCGACGGCGGCGATCGAGAGCCCCGTGCCGACTCCGTGGTGCTCATCCGCGCCGATCACGTGTACGACGATCGCGTCATCGCGGCGCTGGTGAAAACGCCGGGGATGCTGCTGCGCGCGGGGCCGGAGAGCGCGGCCCTGGTCGCCGCGAACGTTGCGACCGACCGGCTGCCTCAGGCGGAGGCGGTTCTGACAGGCCGCTCGTCCGCCGACCTGCTTGGCGTGCGGCAGGAGACGCCGGCCAGCCTCGTGCCGATGTACCAGAAGCATCTGCTCAAGGCGGAGCCGCCGCTGGTGCGCCGGATCCTTGCCGACGACGTCCGGGCGCTGGAGAATCGGCTGTTCACCGGCGCGTACAAGGGCGTCACCGACCTCGTCACGAAATGGCTCTGGCCCGTGCCGGCGCGCTGGGCGACCCGCCTCTGCGCGCGCGCCGGGCTCCATCCGAATCACGTCACCGCGCTCGCGGCGGTGCTGGCGCTGCTCGCCGGCGTGCTCTTCGCCCGGGGCGACTACGCGTGGGGACTCGTCCTCGGCTGGCTCATGACGTTTCTCGACACCGTGGACGGCAAGCTCGCGCGCGTGACGATCCGCACGAGCCGCTTCGGGGACATCCTGGATCACGGGACCGATCTGCTCCATCCCCCACTCTGGTATCTCGCCTGGGGCGCGGGACTCGCGGGAAGCCAGGTGGGGTTGCCGGCCGGCTGGCTCACGCTCGGCGTCATCATCGTCGGGTACGTCGTCGGACGTCTGGTCGAAGGGGCGTTTCAGCTGTGGCTCGCCCAGTTCCCGATCTTCTGCTGGCGACGTGTCGACTCGTGGTTCCGTCTGGTGACCGCGCGTCGTAATCCGAACCTGCTCCTGCTGACGGCCGGCAGCGTCGTCGCGCGGCCCGATCTCGGTCTCGTCGCCGTTGCCGTGTGGACGGCGGTCTCGAGCGTCATCCTGCTCGTTCGGCTCGCCATGGCCGTCCGCACGCGTGCAACGACCGGTCCGCTCCGCTCCTGGCTCGAGGACCCGCCGGATGCGCGGGCGCCGCTGTCGCTCGCGACGCGGCTCTTCGCGGCGCCGCTGGCGCGCGATGAGGGTCGCGGCACCGTGACGTCGTGAACCTGCCTCGACGTCCGCTGCGCGTCGGCCTCCTGGAGAATCCCCGAAGCGGCCGCAACCGGCGGGGGTCGTCGCTCTCGGCGACGTGTGGCCCCGCCGCCGACTTCGTGCGAGCGGTCGGCAGCACGCAGGCGGAGATCAGCGAGGTCTTGTCCTCCTTCGCGAAAGAGGGTGTGGAATGCGTCGTCGTGAGCGGCGGCGACGGCACCGTGCAGGCGGTGCTCACCGCGTTGCACCGGGACGGCGCGTTCTCGACCTCGCCGCTCCTCGCGCTCGTGCCTGCCGGGACTGCGAACATGACCGCCCGCGACATCGGCCTGCCCGGTCGTCCGACAGCCGCGCTGCGCCGGCTCCTCACCTGGGCCCGAGAGCCCGAGCGGCCGGCCGCCGTCGTCGAGCGGCCCGTGCTGCGCGTGGAGCCGGTCCCCGAGGCCGAACCCATGTTCGGCATGTTCTTCGGTGCCGGGGCGATCTACAACGGCACGCGGTACTGCGTGGGCCAACTGCATCCACTCGGCATCGGCGGGAGGTTGGCCGCCGCGCTCACTGTCGTGCGCTACGTCCTCGCCGCGATGACAGGCCGGGGCGTGCCGAGCGTCGACGTCACGAGCCGCTTCGACGACGGCCCGGCAGAACGCCGAGACCTCGTGCTGGTCCTGGCCACGACGCTCGAGCGCCTGCTCTTCGGGTTCCGGCCGTTCTGGGGGACCGGGGAGGGTGGCCTCCGCTGCACCGCCGTCGCCGCCCAGCCGCGCCATCTGCTGCGCGCGCTCCCTTCACTGCTCCGCGGTCGTCCGGGTCGGTACGGCACGGCGCAGAGCGGCTACGTCAGCGAGAATGCCGCCGAGGTGCGCTTGACGTTCGACGGCGGCTGCATGCTGGACGGCGAGCTCCTGGCGGCCGACTCGCGTCGCGGACCTCTTCGCCTCAGCGTTGGACCGCGCGCGTCCTTCGTGTGCTGCTGACGCCGTGGACGGCCACGACGATCTCGTCCGACTGATTGCCGAGCGCAGCGGGCGGCCCGCCTCGACCGCCCTGCACGCGCTGGCCGACGCCGTACGCGCCCGCCACGGGGCGGCCGTCCGTGCCGTCATCGTGTACGGGTCGTGTTACCGCACGGGCGACGACCGCGGCATCGTCGATCTGTACGTGCTCGTGGATTCTTACCGCCGGTTCTACGGCCGCCGTGCGGCAGCGCTCGCGAACCGTGTGCTGCCGCCGAACGTGTTCTCGCTTCGGATCGACGGCCCCGACCAGCCATGGCGCGCCAAGTACGCCGTGCTCTCGCTGGCGGACCTGAAGCGCGGCACGTCCGCCCGCGCGTTCCACTCATACTTCTGGGGGCGCCTGGCGCAGCCGGTCGGTCTGCTCTATGCGAGCGACGCGCGCGTGGCGGCCGCGGTGCACGCGGCGCTCGCCGATGCCGTGCGAACCTTCCTCGCCCGCGTCGTGCCGCTCGTGCACGGCCGCATCGACGCGTCGACGCTCTGGCGCCGCGGCCTGGCGCTCAGCTACGCCGCCGAGCTCCGCGCGGAACGCCGGGAGTCCGTCGAGCGGCTCTACGACTTCGACGCGCCGTACTACGAGGCGATCACCCGGGCCGTCCTGACCAATCCGCCGTGGGGCCTCGATTGCATTGGGGACGCCGGCACCGCGCGGTACGACAACCGCCCTGCCCTCGTGAGACGCCTCGTCGCACGGGGGGCCTGGGTGCTCCGGTGTGCGGCCGGCAAGGGACTCTCGGTCCTTCGCCTCTGCAAAGGGCTCTTCACGTTCGACGGCGCCGTCGATTACGTGAGGTGGAAGATCGAGCGGCACTCCGGAGTTCGGCTGGAGCTATCGCCTCGCGCGCGACGACACGTCCTCGTCGCAGGCTGGGTCGTCGCCTGGCGGCTCTACCGCCGCGGCGGCTTTCGCTGATGACCGCTCCGAGCGAGCAGCCCGCCGCGCGCGCGATCTACCTCACCACGGCTCGAGACGCAGCGGTGGCGGTTCCGGCGGGGCCGCTGACCCGCGCGAACAACGGCTCGACGTGCGAGAGCAGCTCCACCGCGCTCTCCGCCCACGTGCGCGCGCGGAAGCGCTCGCGGATCGCGCGCTCGAGGCTCTCGCGGTGTGCGCGATCGAAGACCATGCGTTCGATGCGCGCGGTCGCACCGGCGACGTCGTGCGGATCGTGGTAGTCGACGAAGGCGCAGCCCACCTCGGGCAGCGATGACGCGGACGACACCACGGCCGTCTTCCCGAAGGCGAGCGACTCGGCCACCGGCAGTCCCCAGCCTTCGTACAAGCTCGGGTACACGGAGAACAGACATCCCGCGTACAGGCGTGCGAGCTCGTCGTCCTCGACGTGCTCGCGCCAGAGAATCTTTCCGTCGAGGAAGCGGCACTGTTCGAGCTCAGTGACGAAGTCGTCGATGAGCCACCCGCGCCGCCCCGCGAGCAGAAGGTCGGGGATCCGCTCGCGGCCGTGCGCGGCGAGCAGGCGCCGCCACACCTGGAACAGCAGCCGGTGGTTCTTGCGCACCTCGAGCGTGCTCACGTAGAGCACGTACGGCGGCTGCGCGGCGCCGCGCGCCGCGTCGGCGCTCGCCGCGCGCAGCCGGTGCGGCAGCTCGTCGCCGAGCCGGATCGTCTCGACGGGCGCCGCGGCAATCTTCTCGCCCGCGAAGAATCGCAGCGCGTCGCCGCGCGTGGAATTCGAGCACGCGAGCACGAGCGCCGCGCTCCTGCCTGTCCAGACGAGCCAGTCGCGGTAGCGCGATTGCTGATCGGGGCGCCACCACTCCGGGAACAGCACGGGCACCAGGTCGTAGACCGATCCCACGTAGCTGACCCGGAGCCGGGCCAGCAGCGCGGCGACCTCGGGCTGCTGCTCGCGCTTGTAGGTGGCGAAGCCCGGATTGAACAGCACGTCGCCCGGCGCGAACGGGGCCGCCAGCGGTGTGCGACGCCGGCGGCGGATGCGGTCGACGAGCCGCCGCCTTGGCTTGTCCGGCCGCGGGAGCCCGAGCGCGACGCGTTCGAGAATGCGCGACGTCTCGTCGTCCGAGACGGCGACGAATCCGCGTTTCTTGTCGAAGCTGCAGAACCGGATGGCGCGAGCGCCGGACGCCTCGCGCAACCCCACCGCGAGCCCGGCCGCCACGCGCTGGATGCCCGATGCGACGCCATCGTGCGTCGCGAGGCTGCTCAGGTCGTACCAGAGGATGTCATTGCCGTTCATTTCGACCTGTTGTGTTTCGCGTGTCGTCGTCTTCTCGAGCCCGAGACTCGGCCGTGAAGCCGTCACGTCCGGTCGCGGAACAGGTCATGTACGTCGATGGTACCGTGCTGGTGCCCGTGCTCAAGAAGGCGCTGGGCCAGCCAGCCGGCATCGCGCGCGCGGGACTCCAGATCGTCCTGAGCGCGCTGCTCGGCGCCGGCGAGAGCGCGCGCGTCCTCGTGGCCGACCCGAACGCCCGCCGCGTGCTGTGCTTCCGCCCGCAGCACCAGAGCGAGGTGGCGCTGGTCGGCGAGCTGCGCGCGATCGCTCAGTCGCTGCGGCGGACGCGGCTCGAGCACACCTGGACGTGGGTGCGCGGCCGGCTGAGGGCGCCGTGGCGGTCGGGCTGGGCGTTGCCCGCCGAGCTCGCTCGGTCGGGCGAGCGCGGCGTGTTCCTCTACGCCGGACTCAACATCAGGCCCGGCTATCGCGCGGCAATGAAGCGCGCGCGCGAGCTGTACGGCACGAAGCTCGTGCTGTACCTGCACGATCTGCTGCCGCTCACCCAGCCAACTGAATACACGAGCGCGGATCGCGCGCGCGAGTTCCACACCTTCGTGTCGGACTTCGTGGGCGCGTGCGACCTCGTGATCACGAGCTCGCGCCATACGGCGGCACAGATTCCGGAGGCGGTCGCGCCGCTGGTGAGCGCCGTGCCACCCGTGGCCGTCGTTCCGATGGCGCACGAGTATCGCCCCTGGGAGGCCGCCAGTGCGCGGCCGGCGGCGCTCGCCGCGCTCGGCGATCAGGACTTCGTGCTCTGTGTCGGCACTCTCTCCGCGCGCAAGAATCAAGTCGGGCTGGTGCGCGCCTGGCAGCGCTATCGCGCGGCCACGCGCCGCGCGCGGCCGGCGCACCTCGTCCTCGCGGGTGCGCCGGGCGCCGGCAGCAACGAGGTGCTCGCCTTGCTCGACGCAACCGATCACTGCGGCGGCACGGTGCACGTGCTGCCGCAGACCACCGATGCCGAGCTGAACTGGCTGTACCAGAACTGTCTCTTCACGGCATACGTGAGCTTCGCGGAGGGCTTCGGTCTGCCGATCGGAGAGTCGCTCTGGCTCGGGAAAGTCTGCCTCGCGAGCTCCACCACGTCGATGCCCGAGGTCGGGGGCGACCTCGCCGTCTATATCGATCCGCACTGCGTCGACCAGATCGCCGAAGGTCTCCGGCGCCTGCTCGAGGAGCCGGAAACGCTGCACACGCTCACGGGCAGGATCTCGCGCGATGCGCTGCGCACCTGGCGAGACTTCCAGAACGACCTCGCCCTCGCGATCCGACTTCATTTCTCCCGCTGAGGCGTCTCGACGAGAACCATCGCGCGCCGCCGTAGACCGGACACACGGCGTGGTTCGATCATCAGCGCGGCGAGGCCGGGAGGGCGAGGGCGCCGAACGCGTCACCCACCGCGGCGATCTGCTCGGGCGTGTGGGCGGCGCTCACGCTGCAGCGGAGCAGTGGCCGGGCGTTCGGCGTGGCTTGCGGGAGCACGAGATTGACGTACACGCCGGCGTCCAGGAGCCGGCGCCACGCCGCGGTGGCCACCTCGGCGGACGGCATGAGGACCGCGATGATCGGGCTCACGTCGGCGCCCAGCTCGAACCCGAGCGCCTGGAGACGCCCGTAGAGGGCGCGGGCGTTGTCCCAGAGACGCTGCCGCAACGCGGGCCGCGCCCGCAGCGCGGCCAGCGCGCCACGCGCCGACGCGATAACCGAGGGCGAGGGCGAGGCGGTGAACATATACGGCCGGCACGCATAGCGCATGATGTCGAGCTCGACGTGGTCGCTCGCGCAGAAGCCGCCGACCGTGCCCAGACTCTTGCTGAACGTGCCGACGACGAAGTCCACCGCCGCCTCGACGTCGGCCTCTTCGGCGCCGCCGCGACCGTGCTCACCGAGGACTCCGAGGGAGTGCGCCTCGTCGACGAGCAGGTACGCACCGTATCGTTCCTTGACCGCGGCCAGATCGGCGAGCGGCGCGCGGTCGCCGAGCATGCTGTAGATGCCCTCCACGACGATCAACGCCCGGCGGCTCCGCTCGCCGAGCCGGCGGAGGCGCTTGTCCAGGTCGCCGGCGTCGTTGTGACGGAAACGGAGGACCTCGGCGGAGCCGAGGCGACAGCCGTCGTAGATGCTCGCGTGACAGTCCGCATCGATGAGCACGACGTCGTCCGGGCCCGGGACGGCGGACAGCATTCCCAGGTTGGCGAGATAGCCCGTGGAGAAGACGATGCTGGCGCGACGGCCGAGGAAGTCGGCGAGCTCCTGCTCCAGATGCACGTGCGCGGCGTAGGTCCCATTGGCCATGCGCGACCCCGTGGTGCCCGTGCCCTCATCGCGCAGCGCCGCCTGGGCCATCTCGATGCTCCGCTGATCGAACGTCAGCCCGAGATAGTTGTTGGTGCCGGCGAGAATCGTCCGCCGTCCGTGCACGATGCCTTCGGTTGGCGACACGATCTCCTCGATGAGAGCGCCGAACGGCGAGGGCCCCTCGCCAATCAAGGCGTCCCGCGTTGCGCTGAGCTGTCGGAACTTGTCCAGGATGGTCATCGATCAGCCGTCAGCTCTTGCAATCGGTGCGCGAAGTCGCGGACGGTTCGCACCGACGCCAGCGTGTTGAGGGGAATCGAGACATCGAATCGGTCCTCCGCCTCGAAAACGAGCTCCATCATCCGCATCGAGTCCAGATTGAGATCGACGAGAAGGTCCGTGTCCTCGGTGAGCGTCTGCCCGCTCGCGAACGGCCGCAACGTCTCGTACGTCTGGACCAGAATCGTCTCGTAGCTGCTCATGGCGTCCCGAGCGTTCGCCGGATCCCTTCGTCGAAGTCTACGCGCGGTGTCCAACCGGTGGCCGCGGTGAGCGGCGCGTTGTCACACACCCAGTCGCGGTTCGACAGCTCGCGCACCTTCCCGGGCGTCAGCATCGGTCGGCGCCGGCGCAGCCGCGCGGCCGCCACGTTGCCGTGCGCAAGCACCGCGAGCAGCCGGCGGGAGATCCGGACGGAACGGACCGGCCGGCCACGCCAGCGCGCCATCGCCGCGCGCACGTCGTCCCAGGTGTAGCCGCCCGGATGGCCGTCGTGCACCTCGAAGGGCGCGTCGATGTCGACGCTCATCTCCAGCAGCCGCACGATCGCTGCCGCGAGGTCGTCGACGAAGACAAGAGAAAACCGGCTGTCCGGGGAACCGAGCACCGGCGCGATGCCGCGGGCCATGCACCGCAGCAACGGACGGATCGCGACATCGCCCGGTCCGTAGACGGCGGGAGGCCGAAGGACGACGGCACGCACGCCGGCATCCGCGAGGACACGCTCGCCGGCTCGCTTGCTATCGGCGTACGGAGACAGCTCCGGGTGCCGTGCCGCCAGGGAAGACACGAGGATCAGCTGGAGCCGGCCGGCCTGCTCGGCAGCGGCCGTGGCCAGCCGCGCGACGCCCTCGACGTTCGCAGCGCGGAAGTCGGTGGCGGTGGCGCCGCGGACGGTGCCTGCGCAATGCACGGCCGCTCGAGCGCCGTCGACCAGCCGGCGGAGATCATCGAGCCCGGCGAGGTCGCCGCGGACGGGCTCCACGCCGGACGGCAGCCTCGCCACCGCGGATTCTGTGCGCACGAGCGCCCGGACACGCCAGCCCACGCTCGCAAGGCGGCGAGCGACCGCACCGCCGATGAACCCGGTGGCGCCGGTCAGCGCGACGACGTCGGCCACGGCGTCTCGCTCGCGGGTCCGCGATGCTCCACGAACCAGGCGCGTGCGCTGCCGCGGGAGAGCTTCCCGGAGGATGTGCGCGGCAGTGTGTGAGGCGCGACCAGCTCGATGGCGCACTGGATGCCGAGCTGGGCGACGATCGCTCCCTGCAGGCGTCGCACCAGCGCCGTACGCTGGGCCGGGTCGACCTGCCGGCACTCGACCAGCACGACCGCCGTCTCTTCGCCCTGCGGTCCCGGAGAGGCAAAGGCCGCGGCCGTCCGCACGTCGGGCTCCTCCTCGGCGATGAGCTCGATCTCCTGCGGCCAGATGTTCCGGCCGTTGATGATGAGCAGATCCTTCTTGCGCCCGGTGATGACGATGTTGCCGTCGGCCAGATAGCCGATGTCTCCCGTGTCGAGCCAGCCGTCGGCCGAGAGCACTTCGCTCGTCGCCTCGGGATCGGCGAAGTAGCCCGACATCACGCTCGCTCCGCGCACGAAGATCACGCCGGTCCGGCGCTCGCGCACCTCACGGCCGTTCTCGTCGCGGATCTCGACCTCGTAGCCGGGCAGCGGTGTCCCGCACTTGACGAACGTGACGGCCGAGGGCTCGCCGGCATGCACGTCGTGGGCCGCGACCGCGATGGACGCCTCGGCCAACTGCCGGCGATCGACTTCATCGACGTCGAGGCCTTTGCCGAGCGGCGCCATGCTGATGGCGAGCGAGCACTCCGCCATGCCATAGCAGGCGAGGAATGCGTGCGGGTCGAAGCCCGCCGGAGCGAGCACTCCGACGAAGCGCTCGAGGAAGTCGGCACGGATCATCTCGGCCCCAACGCCGGCGACCCGCCACGAGCTGAGGTCGAGCCGTGCCACGTCCTCGGCGCGCAGACGACGCGCGCACAGCTCATATCCGAACGAGGGGCTGAACGAGATGGTGCCTCGCCCGCGCGAAATCAGCGTGAGCCAGAGCAGTGGGCGCTTGACGAAGTCCGCGGGGCTCAAGCAGTCGACAGAGACCTGCGACGCCAACGGCGCGAGCACGAAGCCCACGAAGCCCATGTCGTGGTACGCGGGCAGCCACGAGACCGCCCGATCCTCGGGGCCGATGGCGAGACCATGACCGAGAATGCCCTGCAGGTTGGCCATGAGGGCGGCCTGCGTCACCACGACGCCACGCCCGACGCGCGTGGTGCCGGACGTGAACTGAATGTACGCGACCTCGTCGTGGCCGAGCGGACGCACGACCGCCTCGTATCGCGGCCGCGCGCGCAAGTCGGCCGGCGTCCCGATGAACCGCAGCGAGACGCCGCGCGCCGCTTCCTGCAGGAACGGCAAGGACTCCCCCGGTGCGATGGCCACGTCGGCCCGGCTGTGCTCGAGCAGGCGTCTCAGCTGCGCGACGTAGGTGTCGTGACTGCCGACATGCGGCGAGGCAGGGAGCGTGACCGGCACCAGTCCCACCCGCTGACAGGCGAAGAAGAGCCGCACGAAATCCGGCTCCGTGTCCGCCATGAGGGCGATGTGCGCGCCGCGCGGCAGCCCCAGCGCGGCCAGCCGACGGCCGAGGTCCTCGGCGTCTTCCCGGAGGGCCCGATAGCCGAGGACCGCGCGCAGGCCACCTTTGCGATCATAGAAGTTGTAGCCGGTGTCACCGGCGGCGGCGTAGTCGAGCGCCTCGGACAGCGATGTGAAGTCTGCGACGCGCAGGGGCAGACCACTGGCGGTTGGCGTGGCGGTCATGATCATGAGTTGCGTTCGCGCCTCCCCGTTTTCTCTACGTGACGTGGTGCCGGCCCGCTCGGGTCGCCGGAGTCGACGTGCGGTATGCGGGCGCTCGTGCCTTCCTCGATTCGGTACACGAGATCGGCCGCTTCGACCAGAGCAGATCGATGCGAGATGGCCAGGATCGTCAGTGCGCCGCGGAGCCCTCGGAGCACGCGACAGATTTCGGCCTCGCTCCCGGCATCGAGCGCGCTCGTCGCCTCGTCGAGGATGAGCAGCCGCGGCCGGCGGACGAGGGCGCGCGCGATCGCGAGCCGCTGGCGCTGGCCGCCGGACAGCCCGGCGCCGCGCTCGCCCACCAGCGTCTGCATCCGCTCCGGAAGCCGCTCGACGAAATCCCAGGCGCCCGCGGCGCGCAGCGCGGCCTCGGCGTCGCGCTCGGACAGATCGGGATCGCCGAGGGTGACATTGGCCATGACGGTGTCGTGCAACAGCAGGGTCTCCTGCGGCACGTAGCCGATCATCCGGCGCCAGCGTCGCCGGTCGATCGCGGCGAGCGGCACGTCGTCCACGAACACCTCGCCCGCTTGCGGGCGCAGCAGCGCGGTGATGAGATCGACGAGCGTCGTCTTGCCCGCGCCGGTGGAGCCGACGAGCGCCGTCAGCTGACCGGCCGGGATGTCGAGGCTGACATCGCGCAGGACCCAGCCGCGCTGGTAGGCGAAGCTGACGTGCTCGACGCGGATCCCGCGCTCCAGCGGGGGCGCCATCGTTCCGAGGGGCGCCTCCTGCGCCCGCTCGGCGTCGCGCAGGAAGCGGTGCACCGACCAGTACGCGGCCTCGCAGGCCCGCATCTGCTGGTACTGCCGCTGCACCTTGCCGAGCTCCGCGAGTGTCCGGGAAAGCGCGACCACAAGCACCATCACCGTCGCCAGCGGCAGCCGCCAGTGGACGAGGGCGAGGAAGAGACCGACGACGGTGAGGAGCATGATCGCCGACTCGTGGAACGTGCGCAGCGCCTCCTTGCTGAAGATCTCGCGACGCAGCGCCCGGTTGAGCTGCAGCGTCTCGGTTTCGAGCAGGGACGCCGCGCTCTCCTCCCGCGCCATCGCCTTGAGCGGCTTCACCGATTGCACGAGATCGACGAGGCGGTAGACCAGCGACCGCAAGAGGGTCGTCTGCTGCGCACCGGCCCTTCGGGCGGTTCGCACGAAGCGGTGGGTTGCGTAGAAGAACACGAGTCCGGCGAGCAAGGCGACCGCGGCCGCCTGCCAGGACAGGAGCAGCGCGACCACAATATAGACACACGCCTGGGCGAGCAGCGCCGACGCCGAGACGGCGTGCAGATAGGCTTGCGACGCACGCGAGGCCTCCGTCGCCACCGCGTTTGCGATCGCGCCGACGGGTTGGCCGACGAAATGCTCCCAGCGTGCGGCCAGCAGCGCACGGATCAACGCGAGCCGCAGCTCGGTGGAGACGTTGGCGACCGTGAAGCCCGCCTGCCGGTTCGCCAGGAGGAGGAAGCCATTCTTCATCACGATGGCCGCCACGATCAGCAGCAGCAGCGCAACGGGGTTCCCCGCCATGCCGACCCGGGCCAGCGCGGCCATGACCATGCGACCGGCACCGCTCGAAGTCGCCGCGGACGCTCCGTCGACGGCCACCGCCACGAGCGGCACGAGCGCGGACAGTCCGATGCCTTCGGCCACCGCACCGACCAGCAAAGCCGCGAACGTGGTGGCGGTGGCGAGAGGATGGCTCCTGGCGAATGCGGCCAGAAGCCGGACCACTCCGGTTCGCTCGTCGACCGCCACTCAGTATCTCAGGCTGATGTCGACCGCGGTCGGCCGCACGTCGACGATGAAGGCTGCATCAGTCAAATGGGGAGGTCGAAGCCAGATGCGTGGGTTGTTGGAAAGACCGTAGCCTTCGGTCGGAAGTCCCGTGAAGGCCCGGTCGAACTTGTGATTGCCATTCTCGTCGTGATATACGGCGATCGCGTAGCGGCCCGCCCGTGGCGCGATCAGCTCGAGCGTCACGACGCCCCTCGCGGCGGCCACCCGGGTTCGGGCCAGCCGCTTGCCCGACCGCAAGAAATCGTCGGGATTGTCTCCGTAGAGGACGGCGACGACCTCCCCCGCGGCGCTCCGGACCCCCTGCACACGGACGACGATGCCAATGCCGCTCTCCAGCGCCGCCGGCGGGGACAGTGATGCCGCGGTCGCCGGAGCCACTGAAATCAGTCCTCCGAGAGCCAGGATGATCACTGGCGACCATAGATTCAGGCGTCTTCTCAGCGTAGGTCCGTCACTCCTTACCGGAAGTCGGCATCGTGGCCCGATATTTAGACGTCGCCCGATATTACAATAGTCACCGCAGCGGAGAGAGGTGTTCGTCGTATGCCCGGCAGGCAGCCCTGGTGTCGGCGGGCCCCATCCAAGGTCCGCGGCCGAGCCCGCCGCGCGGCACCTCGACCCGGGGACTCCCGACCCCAACTGAGATGTCATGAGCGGGGCAAAGGATCCTGGACTAAAATCGTAGCGTTTTGCCAAGCACGTCGGCTGAGCTCACCGTCGTCCCACGCAGCGAAACCGTGCTCACTCTCGGCTATGGCCAGGCGGAGCGGCAGCGCTATCCGTGGCTCGCCCGGATCTTGCAAACGCCGACGCCCGCGAACGCGGAGCGGGCCGAGCGCTGACGCTCGCGCGCCCGTTCGCCCACACCAGCGGACGTCACGGCGGCGGATCCGCCGCGGACGTTCACGTCGTCGCCGTCGAGGATCGCCGGAGCGCCGGCTCGTTCATTCGGGTTCCCTGGCCGCTCTACGCCTCCGATCCAGCGTGGGTCCCGCCGCTCCTCGTCGAGCGGCGGTACCACCTCTCGCGCCGTCGCCCGTACTTCTCCCACGCCCAGGCACGGTTCTGGGTCGCCTATCGTAACGGGACCGCCGTCGGGCGGATCAGCGCGCAGATCGATCGGCTGCACCAGGAGCGCTACGACGACGCCACCGGGTTCTTCGGCCTGCTGGAGGCGGAGGACGACCCGCGGACATTCCGCGCCCTCTTCACGGCGGCCGAATCCTGGCTGCGGACCGAGGGCGTGCGACGCGTGCGCGGCCCCTTCGGCCTCTCGATCAACGAGGAATCCGGCCTTCTCGTGGATGGCTTCGATACCCCGCCGATGGTGCTGATGCCTCACGGCCGGCCGTACTATCCGGCGCGCGTGGAGGAGCAAGGCTACGCGGGCGTCAAGGACCTGCTCGCGTACCGGCTGCCTGCAGACTTCCAGGTGCCCGAGCTGATCCAGGCGACCCTCAGGAAGGCGGACGGCGTTCTGGTGGTCCGTCCGCTGCAGCGTCGAAGCTTCCGCCGCGAGCTCGCGACGCTCCGGTCGATTTTCGAGGACGCGTGGTCCGACAACTGGGGATTCATCCCGTTCACGGAAGCCGAGTTCGAAGAGCTCGGGTGGCTCCTGCGCTTCATCGTCCCCGACGGCTTCGTCCAGATCGCCGAGCTCGGCGGCGAGGCCGTCGGCATGCTCGTCCTGTTACCGAACGTGCACGAGGCCATCCGCGACCTGGACGGCCGTCTGCTCCCGCTCGGCTGGCTCAAGCTCGTCTGGCGCCTGGGCGTGCGGACGCCGCGGACCGCGCGCGTGGCGCTGATGGGCGTGCGCAGGCGCTGTCAGCGCACCGCGCTCGGTCTCGCGGCGGCGGTGCTCATGGTGGATGGCGTACGAGCGGCGGGGCTCGCGCACGGCCTCCGCGATGTCGAGCTGTCGTGGGTACTCGAGGACAATCTGGGCATGCGCAGCCTCCTCACGGCCATCGGCAGCGTGCCGTACAAGCGCTACCGCATCTACGAGAAGTCGCTCGCATGACCGATCGACGCTTCGTCGCCGTCGTCCTTGCCGGGGACCGCCGCCCGGGCGACCCGGTGGCGCGCGCCGGCGGCGTCTCGGCCAAGTGTCTCGTCCGCATCGGCGGCAGGCCGATGGTGCTGCGCGTGCTCGACGCGCTCGGCTCCGCGGGAGAGATCGGCGCGCGGGTGCTGTGCGGTCCAGACCGCAAGGTCCTCGATGACGCTCCGGAGCTCGCCCGCTGCCTGGCGGACCAGGAGGTGGACTGGCTGCCGCCGCAGGCGACGCCGACCCGCAGCGCGGCTGCCGCCGTCGCCAGCGTTGCGTCGGGGTCACCCGTCCTGTTGACCACCGCCGATCATGCGCTGCTCACCGCGCGACTCGTGGATCATTTCTGCGCGCGCGCGCGCGCGACGGCCGCCGACGTCGTGGTGGGTGTGGCGGACCACGCGGAGGTGCTGGCGGCGTTTCCCGGCACGCGACGCACGGTCCTGCGCCTGCGAGACGGTGGCTACTGTGGCTGCAACCTGTTCGCATTTCTCACTCCGGCGGGCCGGGCGGCCATCGATTTCTGGCGTCGCGTCGAGCAAGAGCGCAAGCAGCCGCTCAGACTCGCGGCCGGCGTTCTCGGCTGGCGCGGTCTCGCGCGCTTTGCGCTCGGCCGGCTCACGCTCGACGACGCGCTTTCGCTGGCGTCGCGCCGCGTCGGCGCGCGGATCAGCGCGGTGCGGCTGCCGTTCCCCGAAGCCGCCGTCGACGTCGACACGGTCGAGGACCTGCGGCTGGTGACCGCGGTCAGCGACGGACCGGACGGTTAGTCGATCTCGAATTCCCTCGCCCAGCGGTCGAGGAACACGGCGATCATCTTCGTCCGCTCCAGCAGCGTGCCGACCTCGATGAATTCCTCCTCGCTGTGGGCGCGGCTGCCCTTTGGACCCAGGCCGTCCAGCGTCGGCGCGAGGGCCGAGGTGTGGTTGCCGTCGGAGCCGCCGCCGGTCTTGATCGCGCGCACGTCGACGCCGAGCTCCCCGCCCGCCGCCTCCATGATTCGAAGCAGACGCGTGGTTCCCGGCAGCCCCGGCGGCCACGGAGGAAAGTGGATCTGCCCTTCGAACCGCGTCGTGGTGCCGGCGACGTGCGCTGTCTCACAGATCTTGCGCATGGCGGCGATGGCGGCGTCGGCGTCCGCCTGGCTCCACGCACGCAGATCGACCTCGGCCACCGCGCGCGGGGCCACCACGTTCGGACGCTCGCCGCCGCGCACGGTGCCGACGTTCACCGTCACGCCGGTGTCGAGATCGGTCAGCGCGTGCAGCGCGGCGATCTTCTGCGCGAGCGCCCAGATGGCGCTGGCGCCGAGCTCGGGCTGCAGTCCGGCGTGCGAGGCCTTGCCGGTCACCTCGAGCTCGAAGGTCCCGGCGCCCTTGCGGGCCATGACGTACTCGCCGCCGGGACGCGCGGGCTCGAGGATGCCGACGCTGTGCGCGCGCCGGGCTTCCTCCTGGATCACCGATCGTGACGTCGGCGACAGGCGCTCCTCGTCGGAGTTGAAGACGACGGCGATGCTCGTCTCGTCCCACGCGCGCGTGCGCGCTTCGCGGTGCGCGCGCAGCGCGTAGAGCAGGGCGACGAGCCCGCCCTTCATGTCGTAGACGCCGGGCCCCCACGCGCGGCCTTCGGCGTCGATGCGAAACGGCCGCTGCTTGGCCGTGCCCGACGGAAACACCGTGTCGTAGTGGCCGACGAAGAGAAATCGCTTCGGACCGCTGCCGGCCTTCTCCCCGACCAGATGGTCGCCGAAGCGCTCGTTCGCGACCCGGCGCACGTTGAAGCCGAGGCCGCGCAGCCGCTCGGCGAGGATGGCGCCGACGCGGTTCACGTCGAGGACGTCGTCGGTGCCGCTGTCGTGATTCACCAGGCGCGCGAGCAGCTCGATCTGCTCCTCGCGCCAGCCGTCGAGGCGCTCGGTGAGTTGTCGCATGGGCGATATGGTAACGTGAGCGCCCCATGGAGCGGCGCATCCAGATCGGCGTCGACATCGGCGGAACGTTCACCGACATCGTGGCCCTCGATGGCGGCGGCCGGCTCGCGCTGGCCAAGGTGCCGAGCACACCCAAGGATCTGCTCGACGGCATCGCGGCGGCGACCACGCGCGTGCTGGCGCTGGCGGGCGCGCGGCCCGCCGACGTCGAGCGCTTCATCCACGGCACCACCATCGCCACCAACGCGATCCTCGAGCAGAAGGGTGCGACCACGGCCATCCTCACCACCGAGGGCTTCGAGGATGTGCTCGAGCTCGGGCGCATGAAGCGCTCGCGCATGTACGACCTCGGCATGGACCCCGAAGTCCCGACGTTCCTGGCCCCGCGTCGGCGCCGGCTCGGCATCCGCGAGCGTCTGGACGCGCGGGGTCGCGTGCTGGTGCCGCTCCACGAGGACGACGTGCGCGCCGCCGTGTCGGCACTGCGCGCGCAGGGCGTGGCCGCCGTCGCCGTGTGCTATCTGTTCTCGTTCGTGAATCCGGCGCACGAGCAGCGGACGCGCGAGCTCATCGCCGAAGCGGCGCCGGAGATCAGCGTGTCGCTCTCGTCGGACGTCGACCCGACGTTCCGCGAGTACGAGCGCCTGTGCGTCACCGCCTTCGACGCCTATCTGGGGCCGGTGGTGAAGCGCTACCTCGCCGGCCTCGCCGACACGCTGCGCGGCCTCGGCGTGCCCGGCGTGCCGCTCATCATGCGCTCGCGTGGCGGCATCGTGTCGGCCGCGCTGGCGGCACAGCAGCCGGTCACGCTGTTTCTGTCCGGTCCCGCGGGCGGCGTCATCGGTGCCAGCTTCGCGGCCGAGCGCTCGGGTGTCCGCGATTTCGTCTCGCTCGACATGGGTGGCACGAGCAACGACGTGGCCGTCGTGCGCGAGGGCACGCCGCTGCTCGCGGCCGAAGGCACGATCGGGCCGTATCCGGTGCGCACGCCGATGGTCGACGTCAACACGATCGGCGCCGGCGGCGGCAGCATCGCGTGGATCGACGCCGCCGGCGGGCTGCGTGTCGGACCGCGCAGCGCGGGTGCCGAGCCGGGCCCCGCCTGCTACGCGCGCGGCGGCGACGAAGCCACGGTGACCGACGCGAGCCTCGTGCTCGGCTACCTGAATCCCGCGCGCTTCGCCGGCGGCGCCATGACGCTCGACGTTGCCGCCGCCGAGCGCGCCGTCGCCGCCATCGGCCGCCGGCTCGGCGTCGACGCGGTCACCGCGGCCGCCGGCATCCATCGCGTGGTGAACGCGCGGATGGCGGACCAGATCCGTCTGATGACGATCAAGCGTGGCTACGATCCGCGGCAGTTCTCGCTGGTGGTCCTGGGCGGCGCCGGGCCCGTGCACGGCGCCGCGCTGGCGGCCGAGATGGGGATGGCCGAGGTGCTCGTGCCCGAGGCGCCGGGCGTGCTGGCGGCCTTCGGCCTCCTCGCGGCCGCCATCGAGCATCAGCACGCGCGGACGCTGCAGGCGCGCACCGACGCGGCCGATCTCGACGCCGTCAATCGCTGCCTCGCGGAGCTCGACGCAGCCGGCCGGGGCCGCATGCGCGAGGAAGGCGTGCGGGCCGCCGACGTGCGCGTGGCGTACGCGGCCGACATGCGCTACGTCGGCCAGGCGTACGAGCTCGAAGTGCCGATCGCGGCGCCCGTCACGCCCGACGCCGTGCCCGGGATCGTCACCGCCTTCCACGCGGTGCACGAGCGCGTGTACGGCTATGCGAGATCGCAGCAGCCGGTGGAGTTCGTGAACTTCCGCGCCGTGCACACGTATCGGCTGCCGCGACCGGTGGTGACGCCGTCGGCGCCGGCACACGGCACATCGAGCGACGCGCTGCTCGGCTCGCGCCGGGCATACTTCGGGACGTTCCTCATGACGGCGGTCTACGAGCGCGCGCGGCTGCCGCTCGGCGCGCGCATCGACGGCCCCGCCATCGTCGAGCAGATCGACACGACCACCGTGATTCCGCCGGGCGTCGGCGCGCTGGTCGACGACGCCGGCAATCTGCGACTGCGGAGCACCCGATGACCCTCGATCCCATCCTGCTCGAGGTCCTGCGCAATCGGCTCGACGCCATCGCCGACGAGATGGAGCTGACGCTGCTGAAGAGCGCGGCCTCGCCCATCGTGAAGGAAGGGCTGGACGCTTCGGCCGCGCTCTTCAACACGCGCGGCGAAACGATCGCCCAGGCGGCGGCCATCCCGATCCATCTCGGCGCGCTGCAGTTCGCCGCCCAGCGGATCGTCCGCGCATTCCCGCCGGAGATCATGCGCGAGGGCGACGCGTTCCTGCTCAACGATCCCTACGACGGCGGCACCCATCTGCCCGACATCACGCTCGCGGTGCCGGTGTTCGCCGACGGCCACGCCGTCGCCCTGGCGTGCACGATGTGCCATCACCAGGACGTGGGCGGCCGCACGCCGGGCAGCGTGCCCACCGACGCCACCGAGCTCTTCCAGGAAGGCGTCATCATCCCGCCGACGCAGCTGTTCCGCGCCGGCCAGCTCGACGAGAACCTCTTCCGTCTGCTCACCCGCAACGTGCGGCTGCCCGACGTCTTCACCGGCGATCTGATGGCGCAGGTCGCGGCCGGCCGCCTCGGCGGCATCCGGCTGCGCGAGCTGTTCGCCGTCCACGGCGCCGCCACCGTCATCGCCTACATCGAGGAGCTCCTCGCGCGCGCCGAGCGCCTCACCCGTGCGCAGATCGAGGCGATCCCCGACGGCGACTACGCGTTCGAGGACTGGCTCGACGACGACGGGGTGGCGATCGGCCAGCCGGTGAAGATCGCGGTGACGCTGCGCGTGCGCGGCTCGTCGATGACGTTCGACTTCACCGGCAGCGATCCGCAGGTCCGCGGGCCCTTCAATTCCGTGCCGGCATCGACGATGTCCGCCGTCTATTACGCCGTGCGCGCGATCTCGGACGCGTCGATCCCGAACAACGGCGGCTGCTTCCGCGCCGTGGACGCCGTGCTGCCCGAGGGCACGGTCGTCAATCCGCGGCCGCCGGCGCCGGTGAGCTGCCGCACGGCAACCATCAAGCGCATCGCGGACACGATCCTGGGCGCGCTCGTGGGCGCGCTGCCCGGCAAGATGCCGGCCGCGAACTCCGGCACGCTGCTGGTGATGGCGTTCGGCGGCCGCGATCCCGAGACGGATCGGCCATTCGTGGCCAGCGAGCTCGCCGCCGGCGGCATGGGCGCGCGGCCCGATAAAGACGGCATCGACGTCATCGAGACCGACGTCTCGAATTGCATGAACATCCCCGTCGAGTCCGTCGAGATGAACTTCCCGCTCCGCATCCCGCGCGTCCGCCTGTGGCGCGGCTCCGGCGGCGCCGGGCGATTCCGCGGCGGGCTCGGGCTCGAGAAGGTCTTCGAGGCTACCACCACCGACGTGATGGTGTCGCACCGTGGCGAGCGGTTCGCGTCCTCGCCGTGGGGGCTCGAAGGCGGGGCGGCCGGCGCCCGCGCGCATGCATTCGTGCTCAGGAAAGACGGCACGCGCGAGGAGCTGCCCTCGAAGAAGATGATCGTGCTCCATCCGGGCGATCAGCTGTGGGAGTACATCGCGGGCGGCGCCGGCTACGGCGATCCGCTCGAGCGCGATCCGGCGGCCGTCCTGAGCGACCTGCTCGACGGCAAGATCGCGAGCACCGAGGACTATGGCGTCGTGCTGACGCGCGATGGGACGGCCGTCGACGAGGTGAAGACGAAACAAGCACGCGACGCCCGCCGCCGCGCGCGATGAAACCGCTCGTGTCCTTCGGGCTCTGGGACTGGATCGACAAGAATCGCCACGCGTTCGAGCCGCCCGTCGGCAACAAGGTCATCTGGGAGGACACGCAGTTCACGGCCATGATCGTTCGCGGCCCGAACGCCCGCCGCGATTTCCACGTCGACCCGTCCGACGAGATCTTCTACATGCTGAAGGGCGACATGGTGCTCGAGTACATCGACGGCGGGCGCCGGCATCGGCAGACGATCCGCGAGGGCGAGCTGCTGCTCGTTCCGGCGCTCACCCCGCACTCGCCCCACCGGCCCGCGGACACCTGGGGCCTCGTGGTCGAGATCAAACGGCGGCCCGACCAGACCGAATCGCTGCTGTGGCTGTGCGAGCGCTGCGACGCCGAGCTGCACGCCGTGACGATGCACGTGGCCGACATCGAGCGGGAGATCAAGGCCGCCATCGAGCACTTCGACGCCAGCGTGAGGCTGCGGACGTGTCCGAAGTGCGGCCACGTCCAGCCGGACCGCGCGAGCTAGCTGCCCGTCTCCTTCACCGTCATCACTTCGAGCAGGTGCCCGTAGGGATCCTCGAAGTAGAATCCGCGGCCACCGCGCCGCCGATTGATCTTGCCGTCGTCGTGGTGGCCGGGACCGCTGCCGTACGGAATGCCCCGCGCCTTGACGCGCTCGAAGATCCGGTCGAACTCGGCGTCGCTCACGTGAAACGCGTAGTGATGGCTGTTGCCCTTCCGCGGGTCGAAGCCGGGCCCGCCCCAGTCCTCCGGCTCGTCGGAGAAATCGAGCGTGAGCTGGTCGTTGACCCGGACCTGCGCGAAGTACCCGTTGCCCGGCGCCACGTCGAGGCCGAAGATCTCGGCGAAGAACCGCGCGGAGGCCTGCTTGTCCTTCGCCGGCACGATGGTGTGATCCAAACGAATCGTCATCGCCGTTGCCTCCTCCTCCTCGAATGCTACGCCTCGTTCCACCCATCGGCACGTCCCGCCCGTATACCCGTGCGTGAACAACGACGCCCTGCCACCCACGTTCACACGACTGGCTTGGTCGAATCTCGCCGCGCAGTCGGCCGAGCAGATCGGCCTGGCGGCGGCGCCGATCGTGGCCGTGCTGTCGCTCGGCGCGGGTGTCGCGGCCACCGGCGTCCTGCAGACGGCGCAGACGCTGCCTTTCGTGCTGTTCGCGATTCCGGCCGGTCTTCTCGCCGACCGCACCTCGCGCCGAAGGGTGATGGCCGGCGCCGAGGTCTTGCGCGCGCTGTCGCTGCTGGCGATCCTCGGCCTCGTTGCGTTCGGAGGACTGAGCGTGCCGCTGCTCGCGGCGCTCGGCTTCCTCGGCGCCTGCGGCACCGTGGCCTACAGCGTGGCCGCTCCGGCGCTCGTGCCGTCGCTGGTGCCGCCGGGCGCGCTCGCTGTTGCCAATGGTCGCCTCGAGCTCGCGCGCACGGTGGCGTTCGCGGGCGGGCCCGCGCTGGCCGGCGCGCTCGTCGGGTGGACCGGCGGCGCGCTGGCGTTCGCGACGGCCGCGACGCTGTCCGTCGGCGCCGTGGTCTTGCTCTCGCGACTGCGCGAGCCGGCCCGCGGCACGAGCCGAGGCCGCGACGCGCTCGCCGAGATCCGCGAAGGCGCTCGCTTCGTCTTCGGCCATCGGCTGCTGCGGCCGATCTTCGCCACCCAGTTCGTCTTCAACGCGGCGTTCTTCGCGCTCCAGGCCGTGTACGTGCCGTACGCGATCGGGCATCTCGGCCTGTCGGCATCCACGGTCGGCGCGACGCTGGCGGCATACGGCGTCGGCATGATCATCGGCGCCGTCGCCGCGCCGCGCATCATGCGCATCGTTGCCTTCGGCCACGTCATCGTCCTCGGTCCGCTGACGGGCCTACTCGCGGCGCTGGTGATGGCGGCGACCATCTGGGCGCCGTCGGCCGCGCTGGCTGCCCTGAGCTTCTTTCTCCTCGGAGTGGGGCCGATCGTCTGGGTGATCGCGACGGCGACGCTGCGACAGAGCGTCACGCCGCGCGCGCTGCTCGGCCGCGTCTCGACAATCAACATCACGGCGTACGGCGCGCGTCCGGCGGGTGCGGCACTCGGCGCGGCGGTGGGCGGGCTCTACGGCGCCGAGACGTGCCTGGTCGTCGCGGCGCTGGGATTTCTGATTCAGGCGCTGATCATCACCACGTCACCGGTCCTGCGTCTGGCGCGGCAGCCGGCGATGACCCACTAATTGAGCCCGAACGCCTCCGCGAAGCGGCGATACGCCTCGAGATGGTCGCCGTACTTCCGATGCCCGGCGGTGTGCTGCGCGCAGGCGAGCAGCAGGCGCTCGCGATCGTGCGCCTGGCTCTTCAGATAGTCCTCGATGAGGCAGAGGCCGAGCTCCTGGTTGTGCGGATCGTTACCGATCTTCGCCGCCGCCGTGGCCAGCGTCTGCACCAGCGGCGCGCGATCCGCGCCCGACTTGAGATAGCCGGCGGTGACGCCGACGGCCTCGTCGGTGCGCAGGCCGAGCAGCGCGTCTTCCAATCGCTCCAGCAGCACGCGCGGCCCGACGGAGGCGGCGACGGCCGGAATCACGATCGCGCGGCGGCCGTTGTCCGGGGTGTTCGCCTGATGCTCGGCCGCACGGTTGATGAAGGACGTGGCCACGAAGAGCAGCTTCAGCCGGTGCGGATGCTCGAAAGTGTCGTAGAACCACGCCAGCGTGTTGCAGTACTCGTAGCCGTGCTGGGACATCGAGAAGTTGTTCGGGGCACCCGTCTCGAGGATGACCTGCGCCGAGGCAACCTGGATGGCGTCGAGGATGCGGCGCGGGCTCCGGCCTGCCTTGAGCAGCGCCACCACCGCATCGATCGCCGACCACTCGCGCTGGCGGGTGATGATCTCCACCAGCATCGCTTCTTCGGCGGCCGTCAGCGGCGCCTCCTGGCCGAGCAGCTCCGCATCGCGTCCGTCGAGGACGTTCTGGACGACGTTGCCGCCCATCTCGTAGGTCGAGTACCAGCGCGGACCGACGGCGATGTCCGGCACGCCGGCGTAGAGCACGTGGTGCGCGGCGTCCCAGCCGAGCGCCTGCCCCAGCTCGATGGTGGCGCGCGCGCGGAAGGACTTGTGCCCGGTCGTGTAGGAGCGGTTGTGCAGCATGCGGTCCTGGACGTCGATCAGCCCGGCGAACGCGAGGTGCGCGAGCACGTCGCGGCGATGCGCCACGTCCTGCATGAGCCCGAGGAACACGCGGTAGGACTCGAGCACGGCGCCGCGCTGCACGAGGGTCAGCCAGTGATTGAGCCTCTCGCCGATCGGTCCCTCGAGCACGAGCGGCTCCTGATCGGGCCAGTGCGCCTCGGGCATGGGCGGCTTCTGATTCACCTTGATCTCGTAGAGCCGCGTGTAGTGGCCGGGCGCCTTGCCCAGGAGCTGGTTCCACGGATCGAGACCGCTCGGGATGTACCAGACCGACTGCGCGAGCGGCAACATCGTCAGCTCGGGCCGGATCATGCCCGAGAGCGGCAACGAGACGCGCTC
The DNA here is from genome assembly GCA_035605575.1 of Candidatus Methylomirabilota bacterium. Lineage (GTDB taxonomy): Bacteria > Methylomirabilota > Methylomirabilia > Rokubacteriales > CSP1-6 > AR12. The sequence continues at coordinate 19,903 of DASTCJ010000011.1, read as the reverse complement.
GCTCAGCAGACAGTGATCGTTGTTCACGAACTTCACGATTCCGTCGTCGAGCCGCTGGTGATAGGGCACGTGGGTGTACGGCGCGTGGATGCGCACGGTCTCCGAGAGGATCTCCGCCGCGGGGCGCTTCTGCTTGATCAGATCGTAGAGCGCCGCGCTGGCGCCGACCTGGTCACGCAGCAGGATGCGCTCCTCGAGCCGGGCGTAGTCGACGCTGAGCGCCATGGCCGGGAGTATACCGCTCACCCGCCCGGGGCGCGGTAGGCGCCGCCGGTGCGAGTGGCCTCGTCCATCTCCTCCGCGGTGAGGAGCACCGTCGTGCGCCAGTGGCCGGCGCCGCTGGCCGCGACGATGAGCGAGGCGGCGGCCGCCGCGACGTGGCCCGGCAGCTCGACGATCATGAAGAGATCGGTTTCGCCGAACGCGTAGTGGAAAACCTCGAGGCGCCCGCCCAGACCGCGCACGAGCGAGTCGACGGCCGCCCGCCGACGGGTGCCGCCCTCGCGCAGCAACCCCTGCGCGCCCTCCCGCGAGTACGACCCCTGAAACAGATAGCGCGGCATCAGGCGAACACGAACGCGCGCGCCGGGTTCTCGACCAGCAGTCGTCGGATGCCGGCGTCGTCCACGCCCTTTCGGCGCAGACGCGGCACCACGTTGACGAGCAGATGGTGATAGCCGTAGCCGCCGTACTTCGTGAGCGAGCTCTTGTAGGCGATATCGTGGGACATCAAGATCTGGTCCTGATGCCCGCGCTCGACGAGCGCGAGGATCTGCTTCATCCGCCCCCCGTCGTTCGGCATGTCGAAATCGGGATTGTAGGGATAGTAGGAATTCTCCATGCCGAAGAGGTCGTACTCCAGCCACACGCCGGTGGCGGCGAGGTCGTAGAGCTGGCGCTCGTCGGCGATCGTGCGCTCGATGTGGCACATGACCGTGCGCTGCACGTCGCCACCCTGCTTCTGCACCAGCTCCACGAGCTGCATCGGCGCCGTCTCGTGCCGCCCCGGGTGGATCATGAGCGGCGCGCCGGTCTGCCGCTGCGCCTCCACGGCCGCCCGCACCACCTTCTTCTCGTTCTCCGTCCACGGCCAGCTGTTGCCGATCTCGCCGATGAGCCCGGCTTTGATGCCGGTGTCGCCGACGCCGACGGTCACCTCGCGCACGATCTCGCGCACGAGCGAGTCCTCGGAGCGACGATCCATGTCGTCCGGATGCGCGGCGGCCACGTAATAGCCGGCGCCCATCACGATGTTGAGCCCGGTGGCGCGCGCGATGCGCGCCAGGGCCAGCGGATCGCGCGCGAGGCTCACGTTGGTCGGATCGACGACCGTCTGGCCGCCCGCGCGCTGGAACAGCGTGACCTCGTCCTGCGCGGTCTGCTCGTCGAGCAGCCGGAGGTTGTCGAGATTGGAGTTGAAGTTCTGCCGCACCCAGCCGACGTTCGCGAGCGAGACCGGCTGGTGCGCCAGTCCCTTGTCGCCGGCGGCGGGCGGCTCCTTGAACATGACCTCGAAGTCGATCAGCAGATGCTCGTGCGGGAGCGTGACGCCGAGCCGCTCGGCCGCGATGGGACCGAGCACCGTCTGCGCCGTGCCGGCGAGCGCGTTCGCCATGGAGATCTCCTCCTGCGTTCCGGATTATAGGCGAGGCGCGCTCAGCCGAGCTGCCGGCGGAATCGCCAGGCACTGAAGGCCACGAGCAGGCTCGCCAGCGCCACCAGTGCGAGGAGATTCGGATAGACGACGTCGAGGCCGGCGCCCTTGACGAGGACGCTGCGCGCGATCGCGGAGAAGTGCGCGATGGGATTGAGCTGCGTGATCGGCTGCACCCACTTGGGCATCGCCTCGATCGGCGTGAGGCCGCCCGACAGCATCGCCAGCGGCGGGTTGATGAAGAAGCTGATCAGCTGCGTCTGGTTGGCCGAGCGGGCCAGGGTCGAGATGAAGGTGCCGAGCCCGATGCCGGTCAGCACGCAGCACGCGCAGGCGCCGAGCAGCAGCGCCAGGCTTCCGCGGAACGGGACACCGAACACCGCGCGGCCGACCGTGATGACGAGCATCACCATGATCATCAGCAGGAGGAACAGCGGCACCATCTTGGCCGTGATCATCTCCAGCGCGCTGGCCGGCGTCATCAGCAGCTGCTCGACGGTGCCGCGCTCCTTCTCGCGGATCATCGTCGCCGCCGAGACGAGCGAGCCGTTCAGGATGATGAGTGTGCCGAACACGCCGGTCACGATGAACCACGCGTTCACGAGCCCGGGGTTGTAGAGCAACGCCGTGCGCAGCTCGACCGGCGCCGCGCGTGCCCCGGCCAGGTCGCGATTGAGGAACGCCACCGCGCCTTCCACGTATCCCTGCGCGATCTGCGCCGTGTTCGCGTTGGCGGCGTTGAGCAGCACCTGCACGGTGGCGGGACGGCCGCGCGCGCGCAGGCGGGCGAAGTCGTAGGGGATGACGACGCCGACGTCGAGCCGCCCCACGCCGAGGTCCTCGCCCAGCGCGTCCGGGGTCGCGTAGGACCCCGCCAGCCGGAACGTCGGATTCTGCGTCAGCACGGAGACGAGCTCGCGGCTCTCGGCGGTGCGGCTCTCGTCCACCACGCCGAGCTGCAGATTGCGGACGTTCGAGTCGAGGGCGAAGCCGAACAACAGGATCTGCAGCGTGGGCGGCACGATCAGCGAGATGGTCAGACGGCGGTCGCGCCGGATCTGCCGCAGCTCCTTCAGTGCCAGCGCCCAGAAGCGACTCACGCCTTCACCTGCATGCGGCGCAGCGTGCGCCACGCGAGCGCGTAGAAGACGAGGCCGATGGCACCGATGGCGAGCACCGCCCACCACACGGCCGGCCAGCCACCACCCTGGAGAAACGCGTCGCGCACGACGAGGACGTAGTACCGCGCCTGCACGAGGCTCGAGATCCACCTGAGCGTGTCGGGAATGTTCTCGATGGGAAAGATCAAGCCCGACAGGAGGAAGGCGAGGAGAAAGCCGCCGAGCGCCACCGCCTGCACGGCGGCCGCCTGATTGGGAATGGCGGCGCCCACGAGCGAGCCGAACGACACCACGCAGAAGACGAACAGCGCGCTGCCCACGAGGAGCGGCGTCGGATCGCCGGCGAAGTGCAAGCCGAACAGCGTGAACATGAGCACCGCCAGCAGCAGGCACTGCACGAATCCGATGACCATGCCGGCGAGAATCTTGCCGAGCAGGAACTCGTGCGCGGAGATGCTCGACACGTACACCTGGAGGATCGTCTTCTGCTCGCCCTCGCGCGACATGGCCAGCGCCGCCAGCACGGTGGGAAAGATCGACAGGCCCAGCACGAGGAAGCCGGGGCCGTAGAATTTCTGCGGCGTGCGACCGGGATTGAACCAGAGCCGCGTCGCCGTCGCGATGGGCGGCGTCGGCGTGCCGCCGACGTCGCGCGCGAAGACGCGCGTGATCTGTCCGGCGCTGCCGCGGATGAGCTGCGCGGTGTTGCCGTCGGTCGCATCGACGAGCAGCTGCGCCTCCACCGGCCGATGGCGGCGGATGTCCCGCTCGAAATGCTCCGGAATAACGAGCGCCGCCCGCGCCCGGCCGCGCGCCAGCAGCCGCTCCGGCGACGTCGCGGGCGGCAAGGTCACCACCCGATATGTGAGGGAGGTGCGGAAAGCATCGACGTACCGGCGTGACAGCGGCGTCTGATCGAAATCCTGCACGACCATCGGAATGTCGGTGACCGTGAGCGAGACGGAGGTGCCCATGAGCGCGGTGAGACCGACGGGCAGCACGAGCGCCAGGCCGAGAGCAAGGCGGTCGCGCAGGAGCTGCGTGATCTCCTTGCGGGCCTGGGCGACGATGCGACGCATCAGCCGACGGTGATCGCGCCCTTCTCGGCGATGGCCAGGAAGACGTCCTCGAGCGTGTAGTCCTCGTCCCGCACCTCGCGCACGGGAATGCCGGCGGCGGCCAGCCGCGCCGTCAGCTCGCGTGCGGCCGCCTGCACGTCACCTTCGATGATGACGTGGAAGCGATCGCCGAAGAGGGAGACGCGCCACGGGTCCGTCACCGCCTTCAGCAGCGCCACCGCCCGCAGCGGATCGTCGGCACGCACGTCGAGCACGCGCCCGCCCTGCGCCGCCTTCACGCCGCTCGGCGTTCCCTCGGCCACCAGCGCGCCGGCCACCATGAACCCCAGCCGGTTGCACTGCTCGGCCTCCTCCAGATAGTGCGTGGTGACGAGGATCGCCGTGCCGTGATCGGCGAGCTGGTTGATCATGGCCCAGAAGGCCCGCCGCGCGATCGGATCGACGCCGGAGGTCGGCTCGTCGAGGAAGAGCACACGCGGCTCGTGCATGATGGCGGCACCGAACGCCACGCGCTGCTTCCAGCCGCCCGGCAGGCTGCCCGTGAGCTGACCGCGCTTGCCCTCGAGCCCCGCGAACTGCAGCACCCACTGCTGGCGCGCTGCGCGCTGCTCGCGCGGGACCTGGTAGACGCCGGCGAAGAAGTCGAGGTTCTCGCCGATCGTCAGATCGTCATAGAGCGAGAACTTCTGCGACATGTAACCGATCTGCTGCCGGACGGACTCCGAGCGCAACTCTCCCACCTCGCCCGCGAGCCGCACCTCGCCCTCCGTCGGCGGCAGCAGGCCGCAGAGCATCTTGATCGTCGTCGTCTTGCCGGCGCCGTTGGCGCCGAGGAGCCCGTACACCTCGCCGTGGCGGATTTCGAGATCGAGGGCCTTCACTGCTTCGAAGTCACCGAAGGTCTTGCGCAGACCGCGCGCGCCGATGGCGATCGCGTCGTCGCCGGCGGCATGCGGCCGGAGCGCCGGAAAGGGCGGCACCGGGGCGTCGCCTTCGAGCCCGCGCAGGATGGCCACGAACGCGTTCTCGAGCGTCGGCGCGGCCCCGCGCAGACTGCTCACCTCACCGCCCAGCACCTGGCGCACGGCGCGCTCGCCGGCGGCGGCGTCGGGCACCAGCACGTCGAGCCGATCGCCGAATCGCTGGACGTCGGCGATGACGCCGTCGTGCGCGCTGAGCGACGCCGCGGCGCGACGCAGGTCGCGCGCCCGCACTTCGAGCCGCTCGAGGCCGAGGCCGCGTCGGAGCTCCGCCGGCGTTCCCGTGCGGTGAAGGCGCCCCTCGTGCATGAGGGCCACGCGATGGCAGCGCTCGGCCTCGTCCAGATACGGCGTGGCGATCAGGATCGTCATGCCCTCCGTCGACAGCTGCGCGAGCGCGTCCCAGAACTCGCGCCGCGACACGGGATCGACTCCGGTCGTCGGCTCGTCGAGCAGCAGAATGCGCGGCTCGGCCACCAGCGCGCAGGCGAGCGCGAGCTTCTGCTTCATGCCGCCGCTCAAGCGCCCGGCCAGGCGCGCCGTGAATCGCTCCAGGCCGAACATCGTGAGATAGCGCCGCCCGCGCGCTTCGATGTCGTGCACGGCAACGCGCCGCAGCTCGCCGACGTAGCGCAGGTTCTCGGCCACGCTCAGATCCGGATAGAGAGTGAACGCCTGCGTCAGGTATCCGACGTAGGCGCGCGCCTCGCGCGCCGGCCGCCCCCGCAGCTCCGCCTCGCCCGAGGTCGCCTCCATCACGCCGCCGAGGATCTGGAACGTCGACGTCTTGCCGGCGCCGTCCGGCCCGATGAGTCCGAAGATCTCGCCCGATCGCACGTCGAGATCGATGCCGCGCACCGCCTCCACCTCGCCGTAGCGCTTGGCGAGCGCCCGCGTGCGGATGGCGACCTCGCTCATCGGCGTGCGGGCCGTGCCGGCCATACGGTGCCCTCGACCAGAATCTCGCCGTCGGCCGGCATCCCGGGCTTCGCAAAGCCGACGGCGCCCCGCAGCTGCAGCTTCACGCCGACCACCTGCTTCACGCGATCCTCACGGAAGTACGTGTTCTCCGGCGTGAACGAAGCCTGCGGATCGATGCGTCGCACGTAGGCGTCGATGGGCGTGGCCGGAGCGGAGTCCAGATACACGCGCGCGGGCTGCCCCACGCGCACGCGACCGATCTGGCCCTCGGGCACGAAGCCGCGCAGGTACACCTCCGCCAGGTTCACGAGCGTGATGATCGGCGTGCCCGGCATGATGACCTCGCCTGGCTCGGCGGTGCGCGTGGCCACCGTTCCCGTGAACGGCGCCAGCACGCGCAGATCGGTACGGTTCGCGCGCGCTTCCTCGAGCTGCGCGCGCGCGCGCTCGGCTTCGGCCTGCGCGGCGGCGATGTCGGCGCGGGCCTGGAGGATCTGCCCCTCCACGGCCGCCGCCTGTGACGAGCGGATCGCGGGCGTCACCAGGGTCGCGCGCGCCGCGGTCAGGGCGCCGCGCGCGGCTTCCACCTGGCGGCGCGAGGCGGCCACGACGGCCGCCTGCGCCTCCTCGTTGCTCTCGGCGCGCCGCGCTTCCTGCTCGGCGATCAGCTCGCGCTTGAACAGCCGCGCCGCCGCCTCGCGATCCCACTTCGCCTGCGCCCACGACGCCTCCGCCTGCGCCAGCTGCGCTTCCGCCGCCGCCAGCTTGCCTTCCGCTTCGTTCACGCGGCCCTGCGCGTCGGCCTTGGCCTGGTCGACGCCGAGATTGCTCTGCCGCAGCTGCTCGTCGAGCACGGCGATCTGGTGCTTGGCCAGCCGCACGCGCGCCTCCGCCTGTTGCACGGCCGCCATCGCCTGTTGCTCGCGCGCGCGGATCTGCTCGTCGTCGAGCACGGCCACGAGCTGGCCGGCCTCCAGGCGATCGCCCTCGCGGACGGTGATCTCCCTGATGCGTCCCGATGTCTTCGCGGCCACGGCAGAATCGTCGCCCTCGATGCGTCCGCTGAGGGCGATCACGCCGGGCGAGGAGGCCGGCGGCGCCAGCACGAGTCGCCACAGCGCGAATCCACCGGCGATGAGCAGGAGCGCCACCGCAAGCACGACCGCGCGACGGCGACGACCGCTCATGCCCGCTTTCTCACGCCCGGGCGCTCGGCGGCGAGCCCGTGCGTCAGGAGGTCCTGGATGTGCTTCACGTACTGGCTGGCATGGGGCGGCTTGATGGCGGGGCGGCGCGTGGTGAGCACGCGCTCGCGAAACCGCGTGGTCGCGAAGAAGAACACGAGGCTGCCCACGAGGCTCAGATGCGTGAGCAGCGGATCGACCGGACGCAAGTCGCCGTCCGCCACGCCGCGCGCCACGATGCGCTGCACGGCACCCAGCAGACGCGCGGGCTGATCGATCAGCGCCGGATCGAGATGCTTGCCACCGGCCACCACCTCGCGCAGCATCATCGAGCAGAAGTGCGGATAGCGGCGCGTGGCCATCTCCCCGAACAGCGCCACCAGCTGCCGCAGCGCCTCCGGCGCCGGCCGTGACGAGGCGGCCAGCTGCTCGACGCCGGCGACGATGTCGCGGAAGGTCGCGGTGACGATCGCGAGATAGAGCTGCCGCTTGCCGCCGAAGTGGTAGCTGATCATGGCCTTGTTCACGCGCGCGCGCGCGGCGATGGCCGCCACCGGCACGCCGTCGTAGCCGCGCTCGGCGAACAGCTCGGCGGCGGCGGCGAGCAGGGCCTCGCGGGTGGCGGCCGCGTCGCGCCGGCGCGCCCCCGCGCGGGCGCCGATGGCACGCTTCATGGTGGCGGCTCCTCGCTTCATAATCAACTAAACGTATGGTTGATAACTTTCGCCGCGCCGTCAAGCGCCACGATATGATCCGGCGGGATGCCGACCGTCATGTCGCACGCCGTTGTCGGCGCCGCCCTCGGCCACGTGACGGCGTACCGGCGACGGCCGCGCGCGTTCTGGCTGATGTCGGCGCTGCTGCCCGTGCTGCCGGATCTCGACGTCTTCGGCCGCGCCGTCGGCATTCCGTTCTACTCGAGCTGGGGACATCGCGGCGTCTCGCATTCGCTGGCCGCCGCCGCCGTGATCGGCATCGCCACCGCCCTCCTCCTGCATCGCCGCCTGGGGGCGGGGCCGGCGCCGCTGGCCGTCTACTTCGCGGCCGTCACGGCCTCGCACGGCCTGCTCGACGCCCTCACCACCGGCGGTCCCGGCGTGGCGTTCTTCGCGCCGTTCGACACGACGCGCTACTTCTTTCCGTGGCGGCCGATTCCGGTGTCGCCGCTGGCGGCGCACTTCTTCAGCGCATGGGGCTGGCGCGTGTTCACGGTGGAGCTGGCGATGATCTGGCTGCCGGCCGGTGTGGTGATGCTGCTCGCGCGAGCCCTCGCGCGGACGCTGAACGCGGCCGGGCGATAATGCCGGTGACGTGAGCGACGAGCCGATCTCCCCCGCGCGCCGCTGGGCCATCACGCTGTCGGTGATGATGGTCACCGTCATGCAGGTGCTCGACACCAGCGTGACGAACGTCGCGCTCCCTCACATGCAGGGGTCGATGTCGGCGGGCATCGAGGAGATGTCCTGGGTCGTCACCTCGTATCTGGCCGCCAATGCCGTGGCCATTCCGGCCACCGGCTGGCTCTCCGCGCGCTTCGGCCGGCGACGCTTCTTCCTCCTCTGCACGGTGCTGTTCGCGGCCAGCTCCTTCCTGTCCGGGATCGCGCCCAATCTCGAGTTCCTGGTGGCCATGCGCGTGATGCAGGGCCTCGGCGGCGGCCCCGTCATCCCGATGGCGCAGGCCATCATGTGGGAGATCTTTCCGCTGCGGCAGCGCGGCACGGCCATGGCCGTGTGGGGCGTCGGCATCATGCTGGCGCCGATTCTCGGCCCCACCCTCGGCGGCTGGATCGCCGACAACTGGTCGTGGCGCTGGATCTTCTACATCAACCTGCCGATCGGCTTCCTCGGCTTCCTGATGGTGAGCGCCTTCCTGTTCGACTCGCCGTTCGTGAAGCGGCCGCGCGGGATCGACGCCCTCGGCCTCGTGCTGATGGTCCTCGGCTTCGGCTTTCTGCAGCTCGGTCTCGACCTCGGCGAGAAGGCCGACTGGTTCGACTCCAATCACATCGTCGCGCTGTTCGTGCTCGGCATCTGCGCGCTGGCCGGCTTCGTCGTGCGCGAGCTCACGGCCCCGGAGCCGATCCTGGATCTCAGCGTTTTCCACGACCGCAACTTCGCCGTCGGCACCGTGTGCATCGCGCTGGTCGGCCTCGGCTTCAACTCGAGCATGCTGCTGGTGGCGCTCTACACGCAGAAGATGCTCGCCTACGACGCGTGGAACGCCGGCCTCGTGCTGGCCCCGGGCGGCTTCGGCACGATGATGGCGCTCATGGTCTCGGGCCGCCTGGTGTCGCGCGTGGATCAGCGGCTCATGCTGGCCGGCGGCTGCCTGCTGAACTTCGTGGCCACCACGCTGATGACCCACGTGACGCTCGGCATCGACTACTGGGCGCTCGCCTGGCCGCGCTTCCTGCAGGGCATCGCCATGGGCTTCATCTTCGTGCCGCTGCAAACCCTCACGCTCGCCACCATCCGGCTCGAGCGGCTCGGGAACGCCACCGCCGCCTACAACGTGGTGCGCAACATCGGCGGCAGCATCGGCGTGGCCATGGCCACCGCGCTGCTCGTGCGACGCAGTCAGGAGCACCAGACGCGGCTGGTGGCCCACGTCGACGTGTGGAGCGCGGAGACCGCCCGGCAGCTCCAGGAGTGGACCGCGCACTTCATCGCGCATGGCGCCGACTCCTTCACCGCCGGCCGCCGCGCGCTGGCCATGCTCTATCGGCGCACCACCGAGCAGGCGCAGGTGCTCGCGTACGCCGACGACTTCTGGCTGATCTCGATGATCTTCCTGTCGATCCTGCCGCTCTTGCCGCTGATGCGCCGCGTCCACGCCGAGCAGAACGAGCGCGCCCGCGCGAGCTCCGGTCGCGTCGACGCGCTCCCGGTGCCGGAGGAGTGAGGGCGCTCGCGGCGCTGGTTGCTCTCGCCCTCATGAGCGGGTGCGCGCCCTCGCCCGCACCGAGCGCAACGTCGCCGGAGCGCTCGCTCGTCGGGCTCTGGGTACCGAGTCCACCGGAGGTCATCGCGGCCATGCTGGAGCTCGCCCGCGTGCGGTCGAATGACGTCGTCTACGATCTCGGCTCGGGCGAAGGTGAGATCGTGATCGCGGCGGCGCGTCGTTACGGTGCGCGCGCGGTCGGCGTCGAGCTCGATCACGAGCGCATGGAGAACGCCGCGAAGAACGCGGCGGCCGCCGGCGTCACGGATCGCGTGACGTTCATCGAGCGCGATTTGTTCGAGGTCGACATCGGCGACGCCACGGTGGTGACGCTGTATCTGCTACCCGAGCTGATGCGCCGGCTGACGCCGAAGCTGCTGCGTGAGCTGCGCCCCGGCACGCGCATCGTCGCCCACGACTTCGCGCTCCCCGACTGGCCGCCCGAGCGCGTCGTCGAGGTGCCGCTGGACCGCGTTCGCCACGTGTACCTCTGGAGGGTGCCACCGCGGCCTTGACCGGGCTTGCCGCGCCCACTACGCTCTCTGCGACGTGTCGAGTAGCCTCCGCGCGCGGAAAGGATGCGGCAGATGAAGTGTCCGCGCTGCCAGCACGACAATTTGCCGACACAGAAGTTCTGCGGCGAATGCGGTGTGCGTCTGGCCGTGAGCTGCGTCGCGTGCGGAGCCGCCAATGCGCCGGGGCAACGGTTCTGCGGCGGCTGCGGCGCCGGCCTGGTGCCCGAAGCCGCCGTTGCCTCGGCGTCGCCGGACGTCTACACGCCGAAGCACCTGGTCGAGAAGATCCTCACCTCCAAGGGCGCCCTCGAAGGCGAGCGCAAGCACGTCACCGTGCTGTTCGCCGATGTCAAGGGCTCGATGGAGCTGCTCGCGAGCGGCGATCCGGAAGACGCGCGGCGGATTCTCGATCCCGTGCTGGAGCGCATGATGGAAGCCGTCCACCGGTTCGAGGGGACGGTGAACCAGGTGATGGGCGACGGGATCATGGCCCTCTTCGGCGCGCCGCTGGCGCTCGAAGACCATGCCGTGCGCGCGTGCTACGCGAGCTTGCGAATGCAGGAGGCCGTCCAGCGATACTCCGACGAGCTTCGCCGCACGCACGGCGTCGAGGTCGCCATGCGAGTGGGACTGAACTCGGGCGAGGTCGTCGTGCGATCGATCAGCAGCGATCTGCGGATGGATTACAGCGCCGTCGGCCAGACGACCCATCTGGCCGCTCGCATGGAGCAGCTGGCGCGGCCGGGCGGAATCTTGCTGACCGCACACACCGTCCGCCTCGTGGAAGGCCGCATGGACGTCGCACCGCAGGGCGAGGTGCACGTCAAGGGAATGCAGAGGCCGGTGGCGGCATACGAGCTCAAGGGCGCGACGGCGGTGCGGTCACGACTGGAGGCGGCGGCAGCCCGCGGATTGACGCCGTTCATCGGTCGGGACGTGGAGATGACGGCCCTCGGCGGCGCCGCCGAGCGCGCGGCCGCGGGGCGCGGCCAGCTCGTCGCCGTGCTCGGCGAGCCGGGTGTCGGGAAGTCCCGCGTCGTCCTCGAATTCACGCGAGCGCGGCTCGAGGACTGGATGGTCCTCGAAGCTCACGCGGTCCCGTATGGCAAGGAATCGCCGTACCTGCCGATCCTCGAGCTGCTGCGCGGCTTCTTCTCCATCCAACCGGACGACGATGCGAGCTCCATTCGCGACCGCGTCGAGACGAAGCTTGCCGACAGCGGCTCGGCGTCGCTCTCGACTCCGATCCTTGCGCTGCTCGGACTTGTCGTCGACGACCCCGAGTGGACGCGGCTCGATGCGCGTCAGCAGCGTCGCCGCACCGTGGAGGCGGTGAAGTACGTTCTGCTCGGCATGGCCGCGGAGCGCGCGGCCGCCATCGTGGTCGAGGACATTCACTGGGCGGACACCGAGACCCTTGCCGTGCTCGATGCTCTTGTCGACAGCGTGGCCGCATCGCGGTTGCTCCTCATCGTAACCTACCGGCCGGAGCACCGGCACGCGTGGGGGAGCAAGACGTATTACCGGCAGATCGCGCTCGATGCGCTGCCGACCCGCGACACCGAGCGGCTGCTGGATCGCCTGCTCGGAGCCGACCGGACGCTCACACCCATCAAGGATGTCCTCGCCACGCGTACCGGCGGCAATCCCTTCTTCCTCGAAGAGAGCGTGCGCAACCTCGTCGAGACCGGCGCGCTGACCGGTGAGCCCGCCGCCTACCGGCTGGTGCGCCTGCCGACACCGGGCGACGTGCCGGCCACCGTGTCGACCGTGCTGGCCGCGCGTATCGACCGCCTCGCCCTCACGGACAAGCGCCTGCTGCAGACGGCGTCGGCCATCGGCAAGGACGTGCCGCGCACGCTCCTCGACGCGATCGCCGATCTCTCCGCCGATGCGATCGACGAGGCGCTCGCACGGTTGCAGGCGAGCGAGTTCCTCCACGAGACGGTGCTCTTCCCGGAGATCGAGTACACCTTCCGGCATGCGCTGACACACGAGGTGGCGTACGGGACTCTGACCCTCCAACGCCGACGCGCCCTCGACGCGCGCATCGTCGCCGCACTCGAGGCGCAACGGGCGCGGCAACCGGATTCACGGCACGTCGATCGGCTGGCTCATCACGCGATCCGTGGCGAAATTTGGGACAAAGCCGTCCAGTACGGCCGCGAAGCCGGTCAACTGGCGCTCTCGCGTCACGCCCATCGCCTCGCGGCCGGCTACTTCGAGCAGGCGATCGGCGCCCTCGCGCATCTGCCCGACGACAGCGCGTCGATGGCCGTCGCCATCGACCTGCGGCTGGAGCTGCGGTACGCGCTCGGCCCGCTCGGCGAGTACCGCCGCGTCTTCGAGCTGCTGACGGAGGCCAGGGAGCTGGCCGAGCGCTCGAAGGAGCGAAGTCGGCTAGGCCTGATCTCGTGCCTGCTCTGCAATCTGGCGACCCTCCGCTTCGAGCTCACCAACGCCCTCATGCACGGCGCACGCGCGCTCGAGCTCGCCGACGCCCTCGGTGACGACGCGCTGGCGACCGCGACGCAGGGAATGATGTCGCTCGCTCACTACGTCGCCGGCGACTACCGGGCGGCGGCCGAGGCGGGCCGACGAGCCGAGGTGATCCAGGCGGGCGTGTGGCGGGATCGTTTCGGGCTCGTGATCCCCCCACCCGTTTATGGCGCATCGGTCGGCAGCTGGGCGCTGGCCGAGCTCGGCGAGTTCGCGGAGGCGCATCGCATGGCCGCACGCGGGCTGGCCGCCGCCGAGAAGCTCCACCACCCGCATAGCATCGCCTTCGCGTGCCTCGGCCTCGCGCTCGTGCATCTGCGACAGGGCGCTCCGACATCGGCGGTGACGCTGCTCGAAAAAGCCATGAGCCTCTGCGAATCCGCCGATCTGCCGGTGGTCGCGCTCGAGGTGGCCGGGCCACTCGCCTCCGCCTATGCCGAGGCGGGTCGCGCGGACGCGGCGATCGCGCTGGTCGAGCGCGCGGTCGCCCAGGCGTTGGCGCTGCGCCACCGCCTGGGTCACGTCTTGCGCAGTGGCGGAATGGCCGAAGCGCTGCTCGCGGCCGGCCGGACGGACGACGCGGCCCCGCTCGCCGTGCTCTACGTTCAGCTGGCCCGCAGTGCCAACAGCAAGGGCGCGCTGGCCAGCGCGCTCCACTTGCTCGCCCGCATCGCCCTCCGCAGCGATCCACCGGACGCCGACACCGCACAACACGCGCTCGACGAATGTCTGGCGCGCGCGACGGAGGTGGAGATGCGACCGCTGCGTGCTCGCGCCCTGATGACGCGCGGCGAGCTGCTTCAGCGAATCGGACGCCTCGACGACTCGCGCACGACGCTTGCCGAAGCGGCGGAATGCTTCCGCGCGCTCGACATGAGCTCGTTGGCCGCGAAGTGTGACGCGCTCGCCGGCACGGCGCCGGTCTAGCGAATCCCCACCACGTCGGCGCGCGCGCGCAACGTCGGGGGAATCTTCACGCCCAGCCGACGCGCCGTCGCGAGGTTCAACACGAGATGTGCGTCGGTGGGCGACGCCGGCGGCGTCCCCGCGCCGGCATCGGCCAGAATCCGGCGCACGACGGTGACCGTGCGGTGAATCAGGTCGCCGAGCTCGTCGTAGACCGCGACGAGCCCGCCGGCTTCGGCAAACGCCCGCGCCCCGTATGCCGCGGGAAGATTGGCGCCGAGGGTCAGCTCCGCGAGCCGCGACGCATTCTCCGTGAAGATCTCGTCATTGTCGATGAGCACACCATCGACGCTGTCACCTGTCCGTCCGCAAAGCGCGCGTTCGACCTCGGAGATGCTGCGCGCGGGCACGCGGACGACGTCGGCGACACGGGCGAGGAGGGGGCCGGGCAGCACACCGGCCGGGTTGTCGGGATTGAAGACGACAGCGACTCGCTTCAAGCCAGGCACGAGCCGACCCAGGATCCGCAGCCGCTGCTCGGCCATCTCGGCTTCCGACGGCACGCGGAGCCACGTCACATTGTCGACGGCTTCCACTGCGAGATCGGCGTCGGCCACGGCCACGATCGGCACGTGCGTCGTGCGCTGCGCCGCCGCGCGCGCAGCCGGCGCGCCGAGCGCCACCAAAACGTCGATGTCGCGAGCGAGGAGCTGGTTTGCAAGCGCGGCGAGCGGAGCACGCTCGACGTCGGCCCAGCGGCACTCCAGGTGCACGACCGGCGTGCTGACGATCCACGGGATCGGATTCACCTCGCCCAGGACACCGACGCGCGGGACGCGGAGGGACCGGCTCGCCCCTCCCTCGGCGAGTCGCGGCGCCGCGACGAGCGCGAGCGCCGCCGTCGCGAGAAATCCCCGCCGGTCGATCATGGTATCGCCGCCGCGCAGTTCAGCCGCTTGTCCGTGCCCGCTGGCCCGCCGAGGTTGGGCTGGGCTTCTGCGGTACCGACCAGGCGCGTCTTGAGCTGAGCGCCGTCCATATTCTTGTTCTTGCTCTTCACCAGTGCCGCACAGCCGGCGACGATGGCGGCAGCCGGTGACGTTCCGTGCATCAGGAATTGGCTGTGGGTGGTCGAGCCCGGATCCGTTTCGATGCCGGCGGTGGCCACGCCGCGTCCCGGCGCCCAGAGGATCCCGCGCCGCGCACTGTACGGAATTTCCACGTCCTTCCGCACGCGGGCTCGGTCGTTCGGATCGGCATCCCACGTCATGGAGGCGACGAGCAGCGCATTGTCGCGCGTGCTCCACTCGGGAAACGCGTAAAACGTGCCGTCCCAGGTGGACGCGATGACGAAGAGGATTTCACGGTGTGTCGTGATGAGCGTGTCGAGGTCTGCGAACACGTCCGGCGGCGGCGAGGGATAACCGCCGATGGCGATGAGGACGACGTCCGGCTTCCGCGCCACCGCGGCAGTGACGCCTTTCATCAGGGCATCCGCGGATACGACGCCGCAGTCGACTTTGATCGGAATGATCGCGGCGTCGGGCGCCACGCCGCTCGTGCTCGGAGGCGGAGGCGGTCCCGCGGCGGGGCCGGGTTCGCGTCCGGCGACGATGCCGGCGAGCTGCGTGCCATGGCCGTTATAGTCCTGCGTATCGGAGCCGCACGCCGATTCGCCGGCCACGACGCTGGGCAGATCCTCGTGGCCCTTGAGGACGCCGGTGCCGATGACGGCGATGGTCGTCCCCGCGCCGCGCCCCGCCTTGGCGCGCGCGTCGGGCACTCTCACCACCTCAGTCCACCAGAAGGGCGGAATCGGCGTTCCGACGTAGCTCCAGTTGTAGGCCGGGCGACGCGTGGACGCGCGGCTATCCGTAGCCGTCGCGCAGCCCGTCAGCAGCAGGCCGACGCCCACGAGCGCCAGTACGGACCGATGGTTCCCAGTCATGACGCCACTCCTTCGTGCGCGCGCCACGCCGCCGTCATCGATACGGCTGCACGACGCTGGTGCCGACCTGCTCGACGGTCTTCTGCGCGGCAATCAATGCCAGCAAGTAGTGATCGACGAACCGATCGGTGCCGAACGCCATGACGATGGGAATCACCTGGAACGGCCGGGCGGCGCGGCCCTTCCAGCACGGTTTCACTCTGATGTCCGCGACGAGCTTGAACTTGCCACCCGTCGGCGCCATGGAAACGGCGAAGCCGGCCCAGCGGCCACCAAAGGCATCGACGAGCTCCTCGGTGATTGCCTTGTCGTCGGCGGCGCCCATGCCGGTGAGGCTGCCGTCCGGCATCTGGGCAAAGAGACGAAAGTCCTCCACCTCTCCCGGACGCACGCCGCCGAGGCCGAGCTTGCCAGCCGGCCGCCCACTGCCGGCGCGTGGCCCCGCCGCCACCGCGTGGATGTCCTTCGGCGGACCGGCGGACGGAATCGGGGCGCCGATGAACGAGAGCTCGCTGACCCGGTGAAGGCGGCGGGTCTTGTGGTCGTACTCGCTCAGCAACGTCTGCAGCGTGATGTTGACGTATCCCCCGGCACCGGACCCCATGAGCCATCTCCCCGTTTCGAGTGCACCGCTGGCGTACGAGCCGCGCGCCGGCCGTGCGTCGACCTATCGGTGATCCGAGGCCGCGCGCTCTGCACGGCGCCCGGCCGGCGACCCCGAACGCTAGGACAAGCCGTAGAAGCGCATGGCGCCGCCGGCGAGGATCTCGCGCTTCGTCGCCAGCGAAAGCTCCGGCCGATCGGCGATGAGCTTCGGCGCCCCGGGGAAGAAGCCGTCGGGATGCGGATAATCGGTGGCCCAGAGGATCTTGTGCGGGCCGATGAAGTCGGCGAGCACGCTGAGACTGCGCTCGACGGGCTCGAAGGAGATCCAGCAATTGCGCTGGAAGAGCTCGCTCGGCCGCATCGAGAGCCCCGAGTCGTTGAAGCCCTTGTCGTCGAAGTGACGATCCATGCGATCGAGCCACGGCGCGATCCAGCCGCCGCCGCTCTCCATGAACCCGATCCGCACGCGCGGGAACCGATCGCACACGCCGCTCCAGATGACGCTCATGGCCGCCAGCATCATCTCCATCGTGTGCGAGATGATGTGGCGCGCGCCGCGCGTCTCGAAGCGGTCGACGCCGACCTGCGGCATGCCGCCGCTGGCGCCCTCGTGCAGCCCGATCGCCATGTCGAGCTCCTGCACCTCGTTCCAGAACGGCGCATAGTCGGGATGGTGCAGCATGCGGCCGTTGTACGGATTCGGCCGCAGGAAGCCGGCGCGCATGCCGAGCTCCTTGCGCGCGAAGCGAAGCTCCTCGATGGCCAGCTCGATCGACTGCATCGGCAGCATGGCCACGCCGAAGAGCCGGTCGGGATACGGCCGGCAATAGTCGGCGAGCCAGCGGTTGTAGGCGCGGCACACGGCCGCCGCGAGCCTCGGGTCCTTGATGGCGCCGGAGAAGAGGCCCACGCTCGGATAGAGGAAGGCGGCATCGATGCCGTCCAGATCCATGTCGGGGATGCGCGCGTGCGGGTCGAAGCCGCCCTTGCGGCCGTCGATGTACTGCATCGTCTCTTCTTCGACGTCGCCCTGCCGCGCGCCGATGGCGCCGATCACGCCGAAGCCCTTCTGGCTGCCGAGCCGCTGCCCCTCGACGTCGAGCCGCTCCTTGCCGTCGGTGTCGCGCACGATGCGCGGCGCTCGATCGCGAAAGGCGGGATCGATGTACTTGTCCCAGATGTCGATCGGCTCGAGGACGTGACCATCGGCGTCGACGACGTTGTAGGTCCGGGGCATGGCGACCTCCTCGTGCGCGGTGGCGCTGATCAGAGCACCGCGCGCCGCCCTCGTCAAGGGTCTCGGTGGCGCCCGGCGTGCGCGATCGCGCGCCACACGCGCTCCGGCGTCGCCGGCATCTCGACGTGCTCGACGCCGAGCTCGACCAGCGCATCGGCGATCGCGTTGACGAGCGCGCCGAGCGCCGGCGTGGTCCCGCCCTCGCCGCCGCCGCGCAGCCCGAGCGGGTTCGTCGTCGACGGGACCTCGCTGAGCTCGGTGGTGAAGGCCGGCAGCGCGTCGGCACGGGGTAGCGTGTAGTCCATGAGCGTCGCCGAGCGCAGCTGGCCCGTCTCGGGGTCGTAATCGCAGAGCTCCCAGAGCGCCTGCCCGACGCCGGCCGCGATTCCGCCGTGCGTCTGCCCGTGCAGGATCAGCGGGTTCACGGCGCGTCCGACGTCGTCGACCGACGTCCAGCGGACGACGTCGACGGCGCCGGTCTCGGGATCGATCTCCACCTCGCACACGGCCGAGCCATACGGAAAGGACGGCACGCTATCGGTGCGATCGCCGGCGCCGGCGAGCGGGCCAGCCAGCCCGTCCGGCACGTCCGCACGCAGGGCGGCCGCGGCCACCGCGAAGAGATCGACCGCGCGGTCGGTGCCCTTCACCGCGAAGCGTCGCTCGGCGAACACGATGTCGTCGGGCGCGGCTTCGAGCAGCCAGGCGGCGAGCCGCGCGCCCCGCGCGACGATCTCATCGCAGGCGGCGGCCAGCACCACGCCCGCCTGGCGCATCGACCGGCCCGAATGCGAGCCGCCGCCGACGGGCACGACGTCGGTATCGCCGGTGATTAGGCGCACCTGCGCATGCTCGACGCCGAGCCACTCGACGAGCAGCTGCGCGAAGCTGGTCTCGTGCCCCTGGCCCGAGGACAGCGTGCCGATCACGACGTCGACGTGGCCGTCGGGCCGCACGGTGATTTCCGCGCGCTCGCGCGGGGCGCCGGTGTTCAGCTCGATGTAGTTGGCGAGCCCGATCCCGCGGTAGCGGCCGCGGCGCCGGGCGTCGGCGCGTCGCGTCTCGAACGTGTCCCAGTCGGCGAGCGCGACGGCGCGGTCCTGCGCCGCCGCGTAATGGCCGCTGTCGTAGACGAGCCCAACCGGATTCCGGTGCGGCATGGCCGTCGGCGGCACGAGGTTGCGCCGGCGGAGGTCGACGCGATCGAAGCCATGGCGACGCGCGGCGAGATCGATGAGACGCTCGATGACGTACATGACCTCGGGGCGACCGGCGCTGCGGTAAGGATAGGTTGGCGACGTGTGGCTCATGACGGCGCGGCCCCGCACGTGCGCGACGGGGATGTGATAGACGCTCGGTAGCACGCCCATGCCCTTGTTCAGCGGGATGAACGACACGGCGTGGGCGCCGACGTTGCTGGTGTTGAACGCGCGCAGCGCGAGGAAGCGGCCGTCGGCGGCCATGGCCAGCTCGGCCTGCGACGTGAGATCGCGCGCGTGGAAATCCGTCAGCAGCGCTTCGTGCCGATCGCATGTCCACTTCACCGGGCGGCGGAGACGCCGGGCCGCCCATGCCACCAGCGGAAACTCCGGATAGCACGCGTTGCGCGGGCCGTAGTTGCCGCCGACGTCCCGCGCCACGACGCGCACGGCGGCACTCGGCACCCCGAGCACCTCGGCCACGTCGTGCTTGATGCGCTGCGATCCGCCGGAGCCCGCGTAAAGCGTGTAGCGTCCGCTGCCCGCGTCGAACACCGCCACCGCCGCGCGCGGCTCCATCGGCACGCCGGTCACGCGGTTCACGTGCGTCTCGAACCCCACGACGTGCGCCGCCCGCGCGAACGCGGCGTCGGTCGCCGCCGCGTCGCCCACGTCGGTCTCGACGCAGATATTCGAGAGGGCCTGCTCCCACACGCGCACGGCGCCGGCGGCGGTGGCGTCGGCGGCGGTCACGACCACCGGCAACGGGTCGTAGTCCACGACGACGGCGTCCACGCCGTCGCGCGCGGCAGCCGGCGTCTCGGCCACGACCATGGCGATCGCCTCGCCGACCAGCCGCGCGCGATCCGCGGGCAGCGCATGGTGCGGATCGATGAACGGCGTCGCGCCATCGCGGTTGCGCAGCTGGAGCTCATGCGGGTTCGTCGGCACCGGCCCGTGCGGGATCGGCCGCAATCCGTCGGCCACGGCGTCTCTGCCGGTGAGCACGGCGATCACGCCGGGCAGCTTCAGCGCGGCGCCCGCATCGATGCCGACGATGCGCGCGTGCGCGTGGGGCGAGCGCACGAAGGCCGCATGCACCTGACCCGGC
>DASTCJ010000190.1:0-39467 GCA_035605575.1 Candidatus Methylomirabilota bacterium | reverse complement strand
GGTGCATGGTGCGCTTGTCGATGGCACTCAGGGACCACCGCAGCGTGATCTGAGGGCAGCCGAGCCGGTCACGCTCGGCATTGAGCACGACCCGGCTTTCGGGATTCGGCGCCTGCTCCATCACGTTCTTGACCAAGTACCGCCGGCGAAATGGCTCCGCGCGTCGGAAGCGTGCGGCGGTTGCCGCGGTGAGTCGGTTGGCGGCATGTCGCAGCCGAGCCATTTCCTCCGCCGGGAGGCGCCGCGCCCGCACGGCGCGCAGCACGGAACGCCAGAGCGGAATGGACGACGACAACGATTCGTCGTCCACGACGCCGCAATAGTTCGTCAACATCTCCGTTCGCTGCACTTCAGGGCTCAGGCCCAGCAGCCCACGCACACGCTTGCCCTTGGACCAGTGCCCGGACGTGTAGAAGTCGGCGATGCGTGTCTCTCTGGTCAGCATGATGGCGGCTCGGTCCAGATAGAGATGCTCCATGAAGTAACGACCGACCTGATCATAGGTGTTGCCAAGCCCCGCAGGCTGCGCCTTGTTCGAGATCAGCAGAAGGCGCGCGTTTTCCAGCCCACCGGCGGCGAGAATGAACGCGCGAGCCTTGACCCGGAAACGGCTCCCTGTCAGGCATGCGACCCGGGCTGCGTTCACAGAAGTGGGAGGGCTCGGAGTCTCGAGATCAACGACGTTGGCGCCAAGGTACACCGTGATGTTGCGCGCATTCCGGATCTCTTCCCCGTAGACCGCGCCGAATCTCGTCGGAGGGCTGTAGTGCAGGACATGAGAACAGACCCGGTCAGCCTGGAAGGCAATGAGACGCACGCCTTCACTGCTCCAGTCAGCGGCGGTGTAGGCGAAACGACCAAGCTGACAGACCGCCTGTGCCCTCTCGTAGAAGGGAAGCACATGGCCGAGGCCAAAGGGCCAGCCACTGTTGGCGACCCAATCACGACGCTCGAAGTCGAGAGCGTCGAGCGGGCGGCATTCGCCCGCCCATTCGTTCGTCGTGCCGCCGAAGTACCGGCTCCGCGCGGCATCGAGGGGGAAGTATGTGCGGGGCTGGACCTCGCCGGCGTAGAGCGATTGCGTCACCGGATCAGGCGTCAACCAACCACTCTCGAGGACGGCCACGCGCCACGGCTGTCCCCGCAGATCGCGAGCAATGGTAATGCCCGCGGCGCCGGCGCCCACGATACAAATATCCGCCTCGGCAACGAATCCCGCGGGCAGAGTGCGCGCGTCAACTAGCATGAGAAAGTCTCTGCGCCCGCCGTCTTCCTTCTCGGCTCCGCCAGCCAGAAACAGAGCGAGCCGGCGGCGCAGAACAGCGTGGCGACCAGGAACGGGATGCGGTAGGTGCCCGTGACGTCGAACACTGCGCCGGCGAACCATGGGCCGAGCGCGCCGCCGAGCCCGTTTCCGATGCTCATGAACCCGTAGATGGCGCCGAAGCGCCGCCCGGGAAAGCGCTCGGCGGCGATCGCGGTGATGATCGGACCGCGCGCGCCGAAGCCGAGGCCGAAGAGCACCGCGTACACGTAGAGTCCGGCGGCATGCCGCCACGGCTCGATCGAGAGCAACGCCAGCGTGCCGATCGCCGTACACGCGTACGAGATCGTCGCCGACAGCGCGCGACCGATGCGATCGGCGGCGAAGCCGAACAGGACGCGGCCGGCGATGGACACGAGGCCCGTCAGGCCAAAGATGCTCGCGACAAAGAGCCGCGGGAAGCCATGGTCCACGGCGAAGGCCACCTGGTGCGTGATGACCGTGAACACCGCGAGCGGCGTGCACATGTAGGCGAAAAACAACGCCCAGAAGGCCCGGGTCCGCAGCGCCGCGCGCACACGGATGCCGCCGTCGTCGGCCGGCGTCGCGGTCGACGTGGTCCTCGGTGGCGCTGCACGCGGCGCTTCCTGCGCGCCCCACCACACGAGCGGCACGAGCAGCACGAGCGTGCCGATCCCGAGCCACAGATACGCCGCGCGCCAGCCATACGCGGAGATGAGCCACTGCGCGAGCGGGCCGATGGTCAGCACGCCGACGCCCATCCCGGAGAAGGCAACGCCCATCATGGTGGCCTGCCGCGTGGCAAACC
The DNA here is from genome assembly GCA_035605575.1 of Candidatus Methylomirabilota bacterium. Taxonomy (GTDB): domain Bacteria; phylum Methylomirabilota; class Methylomirabilia; order Rokubacteriales; family CSP1-6; genus AR12. The sequence continues at coordinate 37,374 of DASTCJ010000190.1, read as the reverse complement.
ACCGCGCGACCAGCGCCGCGCTCGGCACCCAGCCAACGGCGGAGATCGCCGCGGCCATCAGGAGACCGGTCACGACGTAGAGGTGCCACACCGCGGCGATCCGGCTGCCGAGGACACTCGACACGCCGAGCGCCACGACGCCGCACAGAATCAGCCGGCGCGGCCCGAATCGATCGACCAGCGCGCCGATCGCCGGCGACAGCAGCCCCTGGACCACCGCGGACAGCGAAAACGCGCCGGCCGCCAGGCCCCGTGACCATCCGAACTCCTCGAGAAGCGGGACGAGAAAGACCGAGAACGAGAACATCAGGCCGAAGGTCACGCCCAGCATGAGCCACACGGTGGCGACGAGGAGCCACGGAGATGCCGGGCGCGGAGAGGTCACGTGCATGGCAGGATACCCGGCATTGGAGGTTTCATGATCGAGGCCGAGGTCGTCATCGTGGGCGGCGGCATCGCCGGCTGCTCCGCGGCGTTCCACCTGGCATCGCACGGCCGGCGCGTCGTGTTGCTGGAGCGAAGCGACATCGCGTCGGCCGCATCCGGCCAGAACATGGGCGGCATCGATTCCTACGGGTGGGGTGACGCGCCTGATCTCCAAGCGCATCTCACGGCGGGAAGCTACGACATCTTCGAGGCGATGCAGACCGACCTCGGTCAAGACATCGAGTTGCGGCGCTCCGGCGGGCTCCAGGCGATCCGCACGGCGGAGGAGTACGAGTGGGAGCGCGAGCGCGTCGAGATGCTCGGCAAGCGCGGACAGGTGGCGGAGCTGCTGACTCCGCGCGAGGCGCGCACCATCGAGCCCGGGCTATCTCCGGCCCTGCTCGGAGCCATGTATGCGCCGCGGCGCGGACAGGCGGACCCGGTGCGGGCGACACAGGCGTTTGCCCGGCTCGCCGAGCAGCGCGGCGCGCGCGTGCTGACCCACCACGCCGTAACCGCGGTAACGCCGCGGCCGGCCGGCGGCTACACGCTCACGACGTCGGGCGCGAGCGTCGTCGCCGATGCCCTCGTCATCGCAGCCGGGGCGTGGTCGGCCGTTCTCGGCGCGATGCTCGGCGTCGACATTCCCATCGTCCCCGTGCGGGGCCAGATGTGGGCGACGGCGCCGATCGGGCCCAGCAGCTTCCACACCATTTCGGCCGCGGAGTCCGCGATGGCGTGGGCGCACGATCACGGCGGCGCGCCGCCCGATCTCACCATCCGCGATGGTCGCCGCCTCACGCGCCATCTCTACGGCCGCCAGCGACGCAACGGTGAGATCATCTTCGGCGGCGACCGCGAGGTGGTGGGATACGACACCACGCCCGACCCGCGTGGCATCGCCGTGAACCGCGACCACGCGGTCTCCGTCCTGCCATTCCTCGGCACCCTGCCGATTGCACGGACGTGGGCAGGTCTGATGCCCTTTTCGCTGGACGGCAAGCCGCTGATCGGTCGCATCCCGGGCCGCGACAATGTCTGGATCGTGACGGGGCTCGCGTCCTCGGGGTTCGGCCGCGGTCCGATGGCCGGCAAGCTTCTCGCGGACTATTTCCACACCGGCGCGCCAGCACCGATGCTGGCCGAGGCAGATCCCAGAGATCGCGTGCGAGAGCGCCGGTCGACTCCGTGAGGCGAAGGGCTACACTGTGGCGGAGAGGAGAAGCGGAGATGTGTCGGAACATCAAGACGCTGGCGAATTTCGAGCCGCCCGCGACCGACGCGGAGATCCGTGCTTCCGCGCTGCAGTTCGTCCGGAAGCTGAGCGGATCGAACACGCCGTCGCGCATGAACGAGGCCGCGTTCCATCGTGCGCTGGACGAGGTGACGGACGCCGCGCAACGCCTGATTCGATCGCTGAAGACGACGGCCCCGCCGCGCAGTCGTGAGGAGGAAGCGCGCAAGGCGAAGGAGCGCGCTCGCGCCCGATAGGGAGGCGGTCATGAAAGACGGCTACCGGGTGTTCGACAGCGACATGCACGTGCTGGAGCCCGCGGATCTCTGGGAGCGCTACATCGATCCCGCCTTCCGCCACCGGGCGCCGCGCGGCACCACGCGGACACCGATGGACGTCGGCGTCACGGTGGACGGCGCCGACGCGTTCACGCTGTCGGGACAGATCGCACGCGTGAGCTTCCAGGGGGGGCTCGCCCGGTTTGCCGACGACATCGCGCGGGGCTTCGACGCTCCCGCTCAGCTGGCGGCCATGGACCGCGAGGGCATCGACGTCACGGTCCTCTATCCCTCCCGCGGCCTCTTCGTGCACAGCATCTCCGATCTCGATCCCGCCTTCTCCGAGGCCATCGCACGCGCGTACAACGACTGGCTCGGCGACTTCTGCCGCGACGGCGATCCCCGGCGGATGTACGGCGCGGCCATGCTCCCCATCCACGACGTCGCCGCCTCGATCCGCGAGGCCCGGCGTGCGGTGCGTGACCTCGGCTTCAAGGCCGTCTTCCTGCGACCGAACCCGCCGCGCCGCGGAGTCTACTGGCATCACCCCGAGTTCGACCCGCTGTGGGCGGAGGTTCAGGATCTGGACGTCCCGGTCGGATTCCATGAAGGCGTCGCGTCACGCATGCCGACCGCCGGCGACGATCGCTTTGCCGGCGATCTCTTCTGCCTGCAGCACGCTTGCTCGCACAGCATGGAGCAGATGCTGGCGCTGGAGGCCATGACGCTCGGCGGCGTGCTCGAGCGATTCCCGCGATTGCGCGTCGCCTTCCTGGAGGGTAACGGGTCGTGGCTCCCGTTCTGGCTATGGCGACTCGACGAGCACTGGGAAAACCCTGGGCGCTACGAGAACCCGGCACTGAAGCTGCGACCCAGCGAGTACTTCCAGCGTCAGGGCTTCGTGTCGCTCGAGTGCGACGAAACACCGGGCCGGCAGGCGATCGACGCGTGTGGTGACGGGGGTTTCGTCTTCTCCACGGACTATCCGCACTACGACACGAAGTACCCCGAGGCAACGGCACGCTTCCTGAAGCTTCCGATCGTTGAGGCGAGCAAGCGGCGGATTCTCTGGGACAACTGCGCGCGGCTCTACCGGCTCGGCGCGCCGTGGCCGCGCGAGAACATCACCGCATAGAGCCGGCCGCGCCACCGCTCCGGCCCGCGCATCAGCTCGAAGCCGGCCGCCGCCACCTCTTTCACGACCGTCGCCTTTGGCGTGCCGTGGCCGTCGTGACGATCCGTGGCAGCCGCGGGGCCGAGCCAGTCCATGATTCCGCCGGGCTCGAAGTCGATGATCAGCAGGCGGCCGCTGGGACGGAGCGCGCGAACGATGTCGGCATTGATTGCGGCAGGCTCGGTCAGGTGATGGTAGACGACGCGACTGAAGAGCGCATCGCAGCACGCGTCCGGAAGGTTCGTCCGTGAGGCGGTTCCCTTCACCACGCTCACATTCGAGAGTCCGGCCTTTGCCGTTGCCTGGCGGATGTCGGCGAGCCGTTTGTCGTCGATCTCGGTCGCATACACATGCCCCGACGGGCCGACGCGGCGCGCCAGCGCGATCGCATATGTGCCGTCGCCGGCACCCAGATCGGCCACGCGGCTTCCCGGCTTGATCTCGAGCCAGGTGACCAGCCGCTCGACCTCGTCCGCCGTCGTGCCATGAACGAGCGGCACGCACGGCAGACTGACGACCGCGAGCACACCAACCGCAACGACGGCCACGATCACGACGGCCGCCCAGCGCCTCAGTCGTCGGCCGCGCGTTACCGCCATACGTTCAACAATGTGGCTATGCGCTCGCGCTTACTTGGCGCCTCGCACGAGGCGGGCGCCTTCCACGAGCGCCCGCAGCTTCCCTCGCGCCGCCGCCCGCGTCCGCGGGACCATGCCGCAGTCGGTGCACGGAAACAGCCGCTCCGGACTGACGTAGGCAAGCGCCTTCTCGATACGCGCGGCGACGAGCGCGGGGGATTCGACCTCTTCGGTTCCCACGTCGATGACGCCGAGCAGGATGTCCTTGCCGCGCGCGCCCGCGAGGACGGCGACATCAACGCCGGAAGCCGCGCACTCCACGGAGATCTGATCGATCTTCGTCTCGCTCAGCAACGGCAGGGTGACGCCGTATTGGCCCCACTCCGTGTTCTGTCGCTTCCAGGCCAGCACTCGGGGGATGCCGTAGGAGTAGCAGATGTGGATCGCGGTCGCGCACGTCACGCCAGCGATCACCGTCTCGAGAGCCCGGATGCCCCACGCCTTTACCTTGTCGAGGTAGATGTTGAAGCACGGCTCGTCGAACTGGATGACATCAGCGCCGGCCGCCGCCAGATCCCGCGCCTCCGCATTCAGCAACGCCGCGAAGCGCATCGCCAGCGCCTCCTCGTCGCCGCGATAGTGCTCGTCGAGTGTGGTGTCCACGATGGTCATGGGCCCGGGCAGCGTCACTTTCACCGGACGACGCGTATGGGCCTTCGTATACGCAAGGGCGTCGACCATGATCGGACGGGGACGCGTGAGGTCGCCGACGACGCGGGCGACGTCCTGCTCCGTCGCGTAGCGCGCGCCGCGCGTGCGTTTACGGCCGAGGCGCTCGGTGTCGATCCCGGTCAGGCCCTCCAGGAATCCCCAGATATAGTGACGGCGTCGCTGCTCCCCGTCCGTGACGATGTCGAGGTCGGCCTCTTCCTGGTCGTTGAGCGCCAGCCGCACGGCATCGTCCTGCGCCTCCCGCAGCCGCTCAGTCGGCACCATCCACGGCGCGAACAGCTGGGCGCTCGGATCGGCGAGCCACCCGGGCTTCGGCAGGCTCCCGGCGATCGTCGTCTTCAGCATCGCGCCATCACGATAATGAGGCACCGTCCCGCCGTCAAACGGAGCCCTCCGGCGCGCGGCGCATGTCCTGCTTGCGTTGACAGCGCGGCGGCGAGGCTGCTACACCGTTCGCCATGTCGAGCGCATCCCGGGTCGTCATGGACCCCGCCGCGACGTATCGGCGGCTCGTGCCGGTCGATCGCCTCGCCGCGCCGATCACCCCGACGGACGACGTCTATGTCATCGCCCACATGGGTGTGGCGCGCGTCGACGTCGCGCAGTGGCGGCTGGGCGTCGACGGGCTGGTCGAGCGCCCGTTCGAGCTCGACTACGCGGCGCTGACCGCGCTTCCGGCCACTGACGTCACGGCCGTTCTCGAGTGCTTCGGCAACCCGGTAGAGCCGGACGTCGCCACGCGGCGCGTCGGCAACGTCGTGTGGCGGGGCGTCCGGCTCTCCGAGCTGCTGGAGCAAGCCGGTGTCCTGCCTGGTGCGCGTTACGTGTGCGCGGAAGGACTGGACTCCGGCAGCTTCGCCAACGTGCACAGCGATCGCTACGTGAAGGACCTGCCGCTGGCGCGCGCCCTCGAGCCCGACGTGCTCGTCGCGTGGGCGATGAACGGCGCGCCGCTGTCCGCCGAGCATGGCTTTCCTGCGCGCGTTTTCGTGCCGGGATACTTCGGCACGAACGCGGTGAAATGGCTCTCGCGGTTGACCCTGGCCAGCGAGCGTCCGGAGAGTTTGTTCACCACACGGCTCTATAACCGTCGCGTCGACGGCGAGACGCGTCCCGTGCGCGAGCTCGACGTCCACGCTGTGATCGTCGCGCCGGCCGACGGAGCGACGGTCCAGCCGGGCCGGTACATCGTCAGCGGCTGGGCGTGGAGCGCCTGGCCGGTACGCGTGGTGGAGGTCAGCACCGACGGCGGCGTGCACTGGCATCCGGCCCACCTCACGCCGCGCGCCGCCGATCATCAGTGGCAAAGGTTCACGTACAACTGGGACACCGCGAGCTCCGGCCGCCATGGGCTGCACGTCCGCGCCGTCGACGAACGCGGACGAATGCAGCCGGCCGCAGGCCGCAATCGCATTCACACGATCAACGTCACCGTGGCGTGAGCGCGGCGAGAGGAGCGAAGATGGCGAGCGAACTGGATCGACGTGAGTTTGTGGCCGGGCTCGGGATCACCATTGGCGGTGCGACGCTCGGCGTCGCGGGTGACCTCGCCGTCGCTGGCGTCGCCGCCGCGCAGGACGCGCCGAAGGGCCGGATCCCCGAGACACCGGTGAAATTCGGGCACATCACCATCCAGTCGGGGCCTGGTGCGATCCTCGGCCTGCCATCGCTCAAGGGCCACACGCTCGCCGCCGACGAGATCAACGCCACCGGTGGTCTCCTCGGCAAGCGGAAGATCGAGACGCTCACCGCCGACGAGGCGGCCGGGCCCGAGGCGACGGTGAAGGAAGTCAAGCGCATGAAGCTGGTGGAGAAGATCGACTACTTCTCCGGCGTCATCGCCGCTCACAACCAGCTCGCGGTCGGCCCCGTGGTCGAGGAGCTGAAGCTGCTCACGATCATGACCGAGGGCTGCATCGACAAGCTGTTCGAGGTCGAGGTCCCGAATCCGCGCTATCTGTTCGGGATGACCAACATCCTGTCCGCCGACGGCGTCACGACGGCGCTCGCCGTCGCCAAGGCGTGGCCCGACGCCAAGCGGATCGCCGTGGTGAATCCCGACTACGCGTTCGGCCGGTGGTTCCAGCTGCATTTCGACGCTGCGCGGGAGAAGCTCCTGCCGGCATCGGAGATCGTCTCGGAGGTGTGGGCGCCGTTTCCGAACACGATCGACTTCACCTCGCACATCACAAAGACGATCAGCGCGCGGCCCGACGTGGTCGTCACGTCGATGTGGGGTGGGATGTACGTGTCGTTCTACAAGCAGGCGCTCCGGCAAGGCCTGTTCAATCACGCGCGGCTGGCCGGCAACATCAACTTCGGCGTCGTGCCGCAGGCGATCGGCAAGGATCACCCCGAGGGCGCGCTCGCCGGCGTGCATTCGAACTACCACTTCACGTATGCGCCGGCCGCCGCCTCGGCGGCCAACCGCCGGTTCGTCGCCGCCTATCAGAAGCGCTGGAACGAATACCCGAGCTACGCCGCCGAGGCCGCGTACACCGGCCTCTACCTGTTCAAGAATGCGGTGGAGAAGGCCAACCGCGAGATCGGCGGCGGCTGGCCCGAGGACGACGCGATCATCAAGCAGCTCGAGGGCCTCAGCATTGACGCGCCGGCCGGCCTCGTCACCGTGCGCAAGGAGGACCATCGCGCGTACAAGGACGTGAAGGTCGGCTTCAGCAAGAACCTGCCCGACTATCCGTTCCCCGTGTGGGATCCGGAGCGCATCATGACCATTCCGGTCAACACCATGACGGCGCCGCCGACGTGGCCGAAGCCCGGGAAGGGCCACAATGATCCGTCGGCAACCGTCAACTGGATCAAGACCACGTGGAAGAAGGCGGGCGCCTGATGGCCGCCATCAAGGTCGCCGCGGCGCACGTGGCGCCGGTCTTCCTGGATCGCGAGAAGACGGTGGCAAAAGCATGCGCGCTGATCGAGGAAGCGGCGCGCCAGGGCGCAGCGCTCATCGCGTTTCCGGAGACGTACGTCCCCGCGTTCCCGCTCTGGTCCGCCGTCGCCGCCCCGATTTACAACCACGACTGGTTCAAACGGCTGGCCGCGAACAGCCTGCGTTGCCCGGGGCCCGAGCTCGAGCGCGTGGCGGCGGCGGCGCGGCGTCACGGCATCGTCGTCTCGCTCGGCTTCAACGAAGGGACGGCCGACAGCGTCGGCTGCATCTGGAACAGCAACGTCCTCATCGGCGAGGACGGCGCGATCCTCAACCACCATCGCAAGCTGGTCCCGACGTTCTGGGAGAAGCTCACGTGGGCGAATGGCGACGGCGCGGGCCTGCGCGTGTGCGAGACGCGGCTGGGGCGCGTCGGCGTGCTCATCTGCGGCGAGAACACGAACCCGCTCGCGCGCTACACGCTGATGGCGCAAGGCGAGCAGATCCACGTGTCGACCTACCCGCCCGTGTGGCCCACGCGCGACCCGCGCGGCGGCGGCAACTACGACCTCGCTGGCGCGATCCGCATCCGGGCCGGCGCCCACTCGTTCGAGGCGAAGGCGTTCAACATCGTCGCGTCGGGCTTTCTCGACGCGGCGATGCGCGAGGAGCTCGCGACGCTGGGCCCGGAAGCCGTGCGGGTGCTCGACCAGAGTCCGCGGGCCGTCTCGATGGTCATCGGCCCGAGCGGGGAGCCGGTGAGCGAGATCCTGGCCGATCACGAAGGCCTGCTCTACGCGAGCATCGATACGGACGCGTGCGTGGAGCCCAAGCAGTTCCACGACGTCGTCGGGTACTACAACCGCTTCGACGTCTTTCAGCTCACCGTCGATCGCACACGGCTTCGGCCTGTCGCCTTCCGCACCCCGGACGCTGCGGGGCGTGCCGCAAGCGCCGATGTCGGCGACGACACGGCCGAGCCGGTGTGAGGAGCCGCTCTCAGTGTCCGGCCATGCTCGCCGCGCCGTCGCCGCGGAAGACGTCGCGGTTCTCCGCGCCCTCCACGATGAGGAAGCCGGCCAGCCCGCGCTCGAGGCGCGAGAGTGAATGATCGACCAGGATGTACCGGCCGGGCACGTCGAGCTTGAACTCCACGATCGCCGCGCCGCCCGCCGGCACCATCGTGGTCTGCACGTTGGTGGCGATCGACGATCCCACGGCGCCCTCGGCATAGACGCGATCGAAGATCTCGCCGATGACGTGGAAGGAGGAGGTCGCATTCGGGCCGCCGACCCCGAAGAAGATGCGCACGGTGTCGCCGACCTTCGCCTTCATCGGGTGCTCCGCCGTCAGCGCGCCCACCGCGCCGTTGAACACGTAGTATTCGGGACGCTCCGCGAGCAGCTTGTCGACGCTGAACTCGTCGTGGCCGCGCTGCCCGAAGGCGCGATCGGTGTAGATCTCGCCCTGCATCACATAGAACTCGTGGTCGACCTTCGGCAAGCCGCCCGGCGGCTCGACCAGGATGAGTCCGTACATGCCGCTGGAGATGTGGTTCGCGACCATCGGCGTTGCGCAGTGATAGACGAACACACCCGGGTTCAACGCCTTGAACCGGAAGGACTTCGCATCGCCAGGGTGCGTCTGTGTCATGACGGCGCCGCCGCCCGGCCCGGTGACCGCGTGCAGGTCGACCGAGTGAATCATGCGACTGTCCTGCCGGTTCTTGAACGAGAGCTGGACGGTATCGCCCTGGCGCACGCGGATGAACGGGCCCGGCACCTTGCCGTTGAAGGTCCAGTACGTGTACGTCGTCTCGTTGGCCAGCTTGCCGACGAGCTCCACCGCTTCGAGCTCCACGCTCACCGTGCGGGGCGCCGAAGCGGCGACTGGTCCGGGCAGGTCAACGGGATCACGCGCGATACTGACGGACGGCGGCAGGGCGACGACGGGTCCCTTCACCCCGCCCACGATGATCTTGCCGGCCATGCCCGCCTGCCGATGCCCGGGCAGTGTGCAGTAGTAATCGAACTCGCCTGCCTTGTCCGCGCGGAACACCGTGACGCTGCTGGCGCCCTTCCGGTTGACCTTGTCGGTGGACGCATTGAAATCCGGGAACGCGACGTCGTGCTCGATGCCGTCGGCGTTGACGAGCGTGACCTGTACGATGGCGCCTTCGTTCACGCGCAGCGTCGGATTCGACACGCCTTCGATGTCGCCGCTCGCGCCCACGAAGGCAACGCCGTTCGTGCGGAGCGCCAGCCGCACCGTCGGTGTGTATTCGGCGGCCGGGCTTTGCCGCGACATCTTCGGCCGGGCCGTGCTGGTGTCAGCGGCCGGCGCCTTGGTGGCGCTGCCCGGCTTCGCCTGGGCATGCATGTCATGCTGAGCGCCGAACGAGACGCGCGATACGGTGACGATGAGCGCAACGAGCAACAGAGCGAGCCATCTCGCTGGTCTCTTCATGGCGGTGCCCTCCTCCTCACCGCGAATATGGCGTCCCGAGCGCTCCCGCCGTTATGACGCAGATCACTATCCATCCCCTCGCGTCGTGCCTAGCCGACCGTGGCCGCCGGCGGCGATCACGACTAGCTAGCGTGGCCTGTCCAGCCGCCGGGGCGCGCCAGGTTGACACGCCGTACGCCGACCACCCGGGCGGCGACTGGGGCCATCGGACGAAAGGCCAATTGTCATTGATCGCGCGGCTGGGTTTCATTGCAGCGCACGCCGACCGGCGTGGGGAGGCGAAAGAATGCGACTGAGCTGCCGACATCGACCATGTGGCCCGCTGATCATTGCAGGCGTCCTCGCCTGTCTCCTCGCCGCGCCCGCCTTGGCGCAGGACAAGCCCTCCGACAACATGGAAATCCTCCGCGAGAAGGCACGCGCCGACAAGAAGCTCGTCGTCGCCTCGGTCCTGTCCCTCACCGAGGGCGAGGCCAAGGTGTTCTGGCCGGTCTACAACGCGTATCAGAGCGATATGGTCACGCACTACGACCGGCTCATGAAGCTGATCGAGACCTACAGCGGCGCGTATGACACGATGACGGATCAGACGGCGTCGAAGATCCTCGCGGACTACCTGGCTCTCGAAAAGGACCACGTTGCCCTCCTGACCTCGTATGTTCCGCGCTTCGAAAAGGTCCTTCCGGCGAAGAAGGTCGCGCGCCTGTACCAGATCGAGAACAAGCTGCGCGCACTCGTGAACTACGAGCTCGCGCGTCAAATCCCCTTCGTCAAGTAAAGGGAGCGCTCGATGGTCAAGCAACGGATCGGAGCCGGTCTCGTAGCGCTGACATTGATCGTTGCGACTTCGGTGATCCCGCGAGCCGCCGAGACGGCATCGGGCAGGGAGATCGATCGCAACGTCGACGCGGCGCTTGCAACTCTGTACGCGCGGAGGCCAGAGGCGAAGGCGCTCGCGCAGAGAGCCAGGGGGGTGCTCGTCTTCCCATCGATCTTGAAAGCCGGGTTCCTCTTTGGCGCGCAGTACGGCGATGGCGCGCTCCGAAAGAAGGGAAAGACCGTTGGTTACTACAACACGGTCGCGGCCTCCTACGGCCTCCAGGCCGGTCTCCAGGAGTTTGGCTACGCGCTGTTCTTCATGAGCGACTCGGCGCTCGAGTACCTCAGCAGGACCGAGGGCTTCGAGATCGGCGTAGGACCGAGCGTCGTGGTCGTCGACGAAGGAGTGGCGAGGACCCTCACCACCACGACCGCCAAAGACGACATCTACGCCTTCATCTTCGATCAGAGAGGGCTGATGGCCGGGCTCGGGCTGCAAGGGTCGAAGATCACCCGCATCGACAGGTGACGCGTCGCGCGCCGCGGGGTGGCGCGCAAGTGCTGCGCGGATGGCCCGAAAGAACTTCTCCGGCTGATCGAGCGTTGAAACGGATGCAGGTCTGAACGCATCGAAATTGCGGTCGATCGGTTGACGACTGCCTCTGGCACTACGACTGCACCGGGGGGGCGGCCAAAGCGGCGAGGTGCATGCCAGAGGGGACGTGAGGGCGGGCGTGAGCATCGCGCGGTTCTCGAACGGGGAGGCCCAGGCACAGCAGGTCGCCGGACGCGCGGCGCGCACAGCCGTTCCGCTACGCCGCCCCCCGCGCTGGCTCACGGTAACGCTGGTCGTGGCGGCGGTGGCTGCGCTCGGCTACTACGAGGTTCGGACGTCGACGCTGCAGTCCAGGCTGCTGTCGCGCTACGCGGCGACGCTCTCCTACGCGATTCACCCCGGCCCGAGCCCGAGCATCACGTTTCCCCGCGGTGGCCCGATGGACACCGAGCGCGGATACACCCGCCTCGAGACGTTCGGCCACCGCCTGCAGTCGGCGGGCTACCGCATCGTCGAGCAGGCGCGCCAGAGCCCGGCCACCGTCCGCGCGTTGCGCTGGGGCATCATGCCGCCGTACCGCGAGTCGCCCGTCGCCGGCCTGGTCGTCCGCGACGCCAGCGGGGCCACGCTCTATGATGCGCGGCCGGAGTCGGCCCTCTTCGGCTCGATCGACGAGATCCCGCCGCTGGTCGTCCGCACGCTGCTGTTCATCGAAAACCGCGGGCTGGCCAATGCGAGCGCGCCGGAGGCCAACGTCGCCGTCGACTGGCCGCGGCTCGGAAAGGCGGGCGGCCTCTACCTCGCCAGGCAGCTCGGACTGACCAGCCGGACAGAGGGCGGCAGCACGCTGGCCGTCCAGATCGAGAAGTATCACCACTCGGACGGCGGCCGCACGGGCTCGCCACTGGACAAGCTGCGGCAGCTGACCACCGCCAGTGTCCGCACCTATCACAAGGGGCCGGACAGCCGCGCCGCGCGGGACGAGATCGTCATCGACTATCTCAACACGATGCCCCTGGCAGCCGCGCCTGGACACGGCGAGGTGCGTGGTCTCGGAGACGGCCTGCGCTCCTGGTTCGACCTGGACCTCGGCGCCGTGAGGGACGCGCTGAGCGCGCGTGGTGCCGGGCCGGCCAAGGCGGAGGCGTACCGGCACGTCCTCGCGCTTCTCTACGCCGTGCGCGCGCCGACGTATTACCTGGTGGAGGACCGAGACGCGCTCGAGCGGAAGATCACGGGCTACGCCGACCTTCTGGCGCAGGCCGAAATCATCGACCGCGATCTGCACCGTGCCATGCGCAACGCTCCGCTACACTTCGCGACGCGGTCCGGTCGGGCGGATACCGCCTTCGTCGAGCGCCGCGCGGCGGCTTCCGTCCGCGACGAGGTCCGAGGGCTGCTCGGCGTACCGGGCGCCTGGGAGATGGATCGACTGGACCTTCGAATCGACAGCACGGTGGATGGGGCGCTGCAGCAAGCGGCAACCACGCTGTTCCGGGAGCTGGGTGACCGCGCGTTCGTCGAGGCGCACGGCCTGCGCGCCGAGCGGATGCTCGTGAGCGGCGATCCGGGTGCGGTCACGTACAGCCTGCTGCTGATGGAGCGGACGCCGGCCGGCAACGTTCTGCGCGTGCAGGCCGACAACCTCGACCGGCCCTTCAACGTGAACACCGGCATGAAGCTGGACCTCGGAAGCACCGCCAAGCTGCGCACGCTGACGCACTACCTCGAGGTCGTCGCGGGACTGTACGCCGAGCTCGGGGACGTCAACCCCGCGGCCCTCGAGCGGCACGTCCGCGAGGCGCGCGATCCCCTCACGCGGTGGGCCGCCGACACGCTACAGCAGACCCGCTCGCGCGACCTGGACGCCTTCCTCGCTCAGGCGCTCGATCGAAAGTATTCGGCCAGCCCGCACGAGACGTTCTTCACCGGCGGCGGAGCGCACACCTTCCATAACTTCGACCGCGCCGATGACACGCAAGTCCTTTCGGTTCGGGACGCCCTCGTGCGCTCGACCAACCTCGTCTTCATCCGGCTCATGCGCGACCTCTTGCGCTTCCACGAGGCGCGGTTGCCATTCGACATCGATGCCGTCAAGAGCGAGCCGGATCACCCGGCCCGTCAGCCGATGCTCGAGGCGATGGCCGACCGGGAAGCTCGACAGCACCTGGCGAAGGCGCACGCGCGGTATCGCGGCCTGGCGCCCGACGCGATCCTGCGCCGGCTGCTCGGCGAGCGCGCCACCTCACCGCGCGCGCTCGCGATCGCGTTCTTCGCCTGGCATCCCGACGCCGACGCCTCCGCACTGCAAGCATGGCTGGCCGACCATGGCCACGCCGTGGCCACCGCTGACGCTGCAGCGCTCAAGCGGGCTGTCGGCGGACCTCAGCTCACGCTGCTGGACCACGCGTACCTCCTCGGGCGGCATCCGCTCGATGTCTGGTGCGCGGGCGAGATGATGCGGGACTCGGCGCTCACGTGGGATTCGCTCCTCGCGCGGAGCGACGCCGCGCGGGAGCTCGCATCGAGCTGGCTCTTCCAGTCACGCCAGCGTCGGCCACAGGACCTGCGCGTCCGCATCCGGATCGAGGAGCAGGCGTTCGCGCAGATGACGAAGGCGTGGAGACGGCTTGGCTTTCCGTTCGAACGGCTCGTGCCCTCGTATGCGACGGCGATCGGCGCGTCCGCGGACCGGCCGGCGGCGCTCGCGGATCTCATGGGCATCATCGTCAACGACGGCGTCCGCCGTCCGACGCGCACGGTGCGGAGCCTGCGCTTCGCTGCCACCACGCCGTATCACACCGTCTTCGAGCCCTCGGTGGCGGCCGACGAGCGCGTGCTGCCGGCGGCCGTCGCGCGCGCCGTGCGTGCGGTGCTGGCCGGAACGGTCGAGCGCGGCACCGCGCGGCGGTTGGCCGGGGTTTTCCGCGAAGCTGACGGCACGGCCATCGTGGCCGGCGGCAAGACCGGCTCGGGCGACAACCGTTTCGAGACGTTCGGGCGCGGCGGCCAGCTCGTGTCGTCGCGCGCGGTCAGCCGGACCGCGGTGTTCACCTTCTACGTCGGCGACCGCTACTTCGGCGTCATCACGGCCGCCGTCACCGGTCACCAGGCCGACAACTATGAATTCACGAGTGCCCTGCCGGTCACCGTCCTCAAGCTCCTCGCGCCGGAGATCAATGAGCGCTACGCCCTCAGTCGCGGAGACTAGCCACCCCTGACGCGTCATTGATGCAGCAGCCTTCGCGCGACGCCGCGCAAGATCTTCCGTGTCATCACGGGAGCGCGCGATACGACCAAGGTCCACTGGTCCCTGCGCCTCGCTGGTGTTGGCATAGGTCCGGAGCATTGGGTGATCGCGTAAGGGGGCTACGATGCAGCACTCGCCGTTCGACGAGGTGCGCACGCACGTCTCGAAGGGGACGTGGGACGCGAAGATCGCCGATCGCATGGGCTTCGCCTTCTGTCCGCGCAGCGAGATTCCGGCGGGCGAAACGACCACGGCGCTCGTGCTGGGCGCGGGGCCCGCGGGATTCGGCTTCGTCAAGCAACTGATCGATCGTCGCGTGCTGCGGCCCTCGAGCGAGCGGCCGCCGATCCTCGTGGTCGAATGCGGGGAGAAGCCGGGCATCCGGTCCGTCTATGGCGGCGCCTTCTGGCCCGCGGATCCGGTCATCTTTCCAGAGGACCCGAAGTTCTTCGACGACTGCCCGTTCGACCGCGCGATCACGCGCGAGCGCGACCAGCTGCGGCTGGTGTCGAAGGCCGGCGGCGAGTGTGGATTGCCGATCGAGCAGTCACGGATCTTCCGCAACGCGTCGACAGGGTACATGGTGACCAAGATCGCCCTGTACGCGTGGATGTGGGACAAGCTCGAAGCGCGCCGGGCCGAGGGATTCTTTCGCCTCCGCTTCGCGCAGACCGTGGATCGCCTGATCCTCGACGATCGGGGCGTGGTGGTCGGCGTCGAGCTCACGTCGGGCCAGCGATACTTTGCGCAGGTCGTTGCCGACGGCACCGGCGCCGGCGCGACGTTCTCCCGGCATCTCGCCGGCCGGCCTCTCGACAACGAGCACGCCGACTATTTCTTCGGCGTCAAGCTCGTCGCGCGCCTCGACAACGCCCGCATCAACGAGCGCTTCGGCCTCGCCGACGACAAGCAAGGCTGCGTGCTCGAGCTGACGGGTGAGATCTCCGACTGCATTCCGGCCCTGCCCGGGATCATCGGCATCTATCCGGGCGACGGGATGCTGCACATCACCGTGCTCTACGATCCGACGTTCGGCCACCGCGCCGGCCTGCAGCCTCACGAGGTCATGAACGAGTGTCTGAAACACCCCGCCATGCGTCGTCTCACGGACGGCGCCGAGCCCGTCGAATGGTCGGCCTGCCGGCTGCCCGAGCTGCACGTCAAGCACATGAGCCGCTGGAATCATCCGGGCTACCTGCCACTGGGCGATGCGCTCGGTCTCGTGGACTTCATCCGCAAGCACGGCGTGAACATCGCGATGGTGTCCGGCGCGATCGCCGCCGACGTCGTGGCCGGCCGGCTCGTGGGCGCGGGGCTGGACGGCGATCTGCACGAGTACGACACGGCCTTGCGCACGAGCTGGATCGGCCGCCGGATCCTGCGCCGGCGGTTCGCGCTGATCCACCGGATCGTCGAATCGCCGACCTTCTATGCCGCCATGGCCATGGCCGGACGCAGGCTCGGCTCGCGCAATGGCGGGGAAGACGCCGCCGGCATCGCGCCGCGCACGCATGCCGAGTACATGGCGCTGAACGCAGAGGCCAAGGGCCAGCCCGAGATCTACATCAAGGACGGCGCGATCTGCGTCGCCTGTGTCACGGAGGCGTGTTTCACCTCCGATCCGTGTCAGGCCATCGTGCTGACGCCGGGCGGTGTGCCGATCATCGACCCGGACGCGGTGGAGCGGCCGGCCATGATCGCTCTGCGGACGACGCGCACGACCTGGCGAGCAGTCAACGCCGAGGGGTGTCTCGAGTGCGGCAACTGTGAGAGCGCCTGCCCCCACGGCAATCTCGAGTATCGCGTGCCGAACAATCTGGCCGGCAAGCACGGGGTGCGCAACCGCGGGCTCGCCTACCGGTTCAACTGAGGAATCGGCCATGCAAGCTGCCTGCGTGATGCGCCGCACTTACAACCCCCGGGATCTCTCGTCACTGAAGATCGCGGACAACGCCATCGTGGCCGACCGCGTCGAGCTGGTGAAGAACGACGGTGACGTGCGTGCGATCCAGCTCGTCAAGTCGAGCGGGACGCCCTTCCAGATTCTCGCGGTCGGGGACCTCGACGATGTCACCCGTGTCCACTGCTTCGTCTATGGCGCGCAGGAGGTCTGGGAGCTCGGCGAGTCGCGCTCGCATCGGCTGCCGGAGCCCCTCGTGGCCCGGATGCTTGCGGCTCAGGTCAAGAAGCTGGGGGACGTGCAGGTGCTCGGGCTCGGCTCGGTGGAGCAGGACACCGGGCGCGACACGCTGCCGGGGCTGGTGGCCGCGGCACTCGGCTGGGAGCTGTTCTCCAACGTCCTCTCGCTCCGCATCGAGGATCAGCGCGCTCACCTCACGCAGGTCACCGACCAGGGCACGCAAGAGATCGACGTGCCGCTGCCCGTCTGTGTCTCCGCCGACGAGTCGTGCACGGTCGGTCGCGATCCCTCGGATGAGTACGACCTGATCGAGAAGCTCGAGAAGCGCGGCTCGCGAAAGACCACGCTGGCCGAGATGGGCGTCGCGGCCGCGGCGGCCAGCGCGTCAGAGCTCGCGAATCCTCCTGAGCGCCAGGCCCAGCCCGTCGTGGCATCGGGGCCGGACTCCGTCAGCCGGGTGGCCGAGATGCTCCGGCGATTCCAGGCCTGAAAGCCGAAACGGAGACACCATGAAGAGCGTGCTCATCATCGGCGAACGGGACGCGTCGGGAGCCGTGCAGAACGCCACGCTGGAGCTGCTCGCGCTCACCCAGGCCAGGAAGCTTCCGGCGGACGTGGTCATGGAGGATGGTGATCGTCCGCGTCTGCTCCAGACGCTGTCGGCCCACGGCGCGAATCGCGTCTGGTTCCTGACCGGAAACGTCTCGCGATATTCCGCGCGCAAGCTGGCGTGTGCCATCGACGCGATCTGTCAGAAGATCGGCGTGGACTCGCTGTGGGGCTCGTCCTCGCTGCGCTCGCGCGATCTGCTGTCCTATTGCGCCGGGCTGGCCGGTGGAGATGTCATCGGCGCCGTGCGCGGGGTGGAGCACGGGCCGGCGGGATGGATCATCACGTCCGAGGCGTACGCGGGTCGAGTGGTGCGCCGGGATCGGCCATCGGCGCGCTTCACGAGCCTGGCGTTTGCGTCGACGGGAGTGGCCGCCACCGCCCGCGAGAGCGCGGCCGCCGTCGCCGCCGAGTCCTTCGACGTCAACGGGAGCGACGTCCGCTTCGTCGGAGATGTCGTGGTTCCCGAGCGCGAGGAGGGCGTTCAGCTGAAGGATGCCGACGTCGTGCTCGACGTCGGGGCCGGCGTCGGCGCCAAAGGTGTGATCGAGGCCAAGAAGCTCTTGAGCCTTCTGCTCGCGACCGGCGCGCGCGCGTCGATCGGCGGCACACGGGTGGTCACGGACGCCGCGCTCCTGCCGCGCGCGACCCAGATCGGCGTGTCCGGCATCCCGGTCAGCGCCAAGCTCGTCGTGGCCGTCGGCGTGAGCGGCGCGCCCCAGCACTGGGTCGGCATCAAGGACTGCGGGAGCATCGTGGCCGTCAACACCGACGCCGAGGCACCGCTCATGCGCATGGCCGACGTGCCCATCCACGGCGATGGCCTCGCGTTCCTGAAGGAGCTGGGCGCGCTCATGACGGCAGGCTTGACCGACGCGCAGAAGGCGGCGCTCAAGCAGGCCACGGAAGCCAAGCGAGCCAGGCCGGCCGCGACCGGCACCGTGGCGCCGATGTCCGCCGAGCCCGTCGAACCGCTCTCGGACGCTCCGCTCAAGGTCGACGTCCGCAGCCTCGAGTTCGACGCCTTCCACGTGTACAAGGTCGACCGTCTCGATCCCGCGTGGAATCGCGAGAAGCTCGCGCCCCTGCTCCGGAAGGTCGCGACGTACGCGGAGAGCTCGCTCAACCGGGGCAAGCGAACGGCCGAAGAGATCCACTGCCGCTTCCTGCCCGGCGAAGAGAACGAGCAGCAGGCCGTGGTGACGCCGCCCGGCCTGAAGGAGGCCTTCCAGGAGTACTACCGGAGCGGCTTCGGGCGCTTCTTCGTGCCGCGCCGGTTCGGCGGCCTCGAGGTCCCGCACGGGTTCCTCGACCTCGTCTCGGAGATCGTCAACGCCGGCAGCGTGACCATGGGAACCGCCTTCGAGCTGACACAGGGCGCCAGCCTCATCCTGCAGAACTTCGGCAACGAGTGGATGAAGGACGTGCTGATCCCGGGGCTCTACGACGGCCGCTTCCAGGGCACGATGTGCCTGACCGAGCCCCAGGCCGGCTCGGATCTGGGCGCGGTCGCCACGACGGCCGAGCGCATCGACGGCAGCGAGCTCTTCACGATCAACGGGACCAAGATCTTCATCACCGCCGGTGATCACGACATGGCGGAGAACTTCGTCCACATCGTCCTCGCGAAGATCAAGAGCATCTCCCAGCGGGGCACGCGCGCCATCTCGCTCTTCGTGGTGCCGAAGTTCTGGATCGACGAGGAGGGACGGTCCGGGGAGTTCAACCGCGTCTTCACCCAGTCCATCGAGCACAAGCACGGCATGACCACGAGCCCCACCACCGTGCTCAAGTTCGACGGCGCGCGCGGCCTGCTCATCGCGCCGGACCTCGAGGACGAGGTTCTCCAGCCCTCGGGGATGAAGGCGATGTTCTTCATGATGAACTACATGCGTCACGAGACGGGCACGGCCGCCCGCGCGCAGGCCATGGCCACCTGTCTCGACACGCTGATCTACAACACCGAGCGCACGCAGGGTCAGGCCGTGATCGATCGGGGCCGACTGAAGGGCCCGAGCCCGATCTTCCATCACGCGAGCCAGAAAAAGGTGCTGCTCGACATGTTCGCCCGGACGCTCGCGGGACGCGGCCTCACGCTGCGCCTCACTGAGATCCGCGACGCCTCCGACCGCGCGCTGGAGCACGAGCTGGAAGCCGTGGCCAAGGAGATGCAGGCGCTGGGGCTGTCCTCCGAGCAGCAGCGCCGCATCGCCGAGATCGAGAAGAGCGTGACGGCCGTCGACCGGCGGCTCGGCAAGGCCGAGGTCGGCCGCCTGACGTTCCGAAAGGATCCGGCGGCGCTCGCCGCGCTCGAGCGGGAGCAGACGATCCTCAGGCGCGAAAGGGACGCGCTACGTGCCGCGCTCGGCACGGTGTCGCCGGCCTATCGGGACCTTCGCGACCGCGCCGCCCAGGCGCGGCGCGACAAGGCGGACGAGGAGACCTACGCGTCGATCTACACCTCGCTGGTGAAGGCGCAGGTCACCGACGACAACATCCGCACGCTCAACGAAGGCATGAACGCCTACGGCGGGATCGGTTTCATGGCCGAGACCCCGGTCTCGCAACGTCTCAAGGATTCCCAGGTGCTCTGCATCTGGGAAGGCACCAACGACATCCAGGCCCTCAACACGGTCGGGCGCCAGATCGCGCCGGACAACACGGACTCGCGCGGCCGCGTGGTGTTCGAGCGGCTGATCGCGGACATCCGGGAGTTCATCGCGGAGCACCGGGGCTATCCCGTGTTTGCGGACAGCGTGGCCCACGTGGCCGAAAGCGTCGATGCGCTGGAGCGGTTCCGCAACACCATCACCCGGGCCCGGCCGGCCGACCGGCGCGCGTACCGGCGTCGCATGCACGGGTCGATCTTTGCCAGGCCAGACGTGGCCGCACAAGCGGCGGCCGAAGGCCGCTGGGCCGAGATGGTGCAGGCGTCGGCGCGGAACTTCTCCACGTATCTCGCGCAGGTCATCCAAGCCTGGCAACTGCTCCGCATGGGCGTGGCCGCCGATGGGCTGCTCCAGCAGCGGACGGCTGGCGTGGAGCCGGCGGCCGAGGACCGGCAGTTCGACGACGACTTCCTGCGAGGTCGCGTGCTGCTCGCGAATCACTTCGTGGCCTCGCCCAACTGCATGGACCGAGGCCTGCTGCACTGGGAGCGACAGTTCTATCACTCGGTGCCGTGGCCGCTCAAGCGCGAGCAACTGTGCGACGCGGCGGAGCGCATCACCGTGGCTTGAGAGGGGCAGCGGCTGATCAGCGGCCGTCGCGGTCGGCGCGCGGAAGCGCGAAGGCGACGACGGCATCGCCCCGCGTCGTGCCGAGGCGACCGTGGCCGCCAGCGGAGACGACGACGAACTGACGCGAATCCCCGGCCACGCGGTACGTCATCGGCGTCGCCTGTCCGCCCGCCGGGAGGCGGCCTTTCCAGAGCTCGTGGCCGGTCTCGACGTCGAACGCGCGCAGATAGTTGTCCATGGCGGCGGCGATGAAAACGAGGCCGCCGCCGGTGGCGATAGGGCCGCCGAGATTCGGCGTGCCCCAGCGGAACGCGACGGGCAGCCAGATTCTCGACGCGAAGAGATCACGCGTCGTCCCGAGCGGGACCTCCCACACTTTCTGGCCGGTGGTCAGCGAGATGGCGACGAGCGCGCCGAAGGGCGGCGGCGTGCACGGAAGCCCGAGCGGAGAGAGGAGGATGCGCCGTCGGATCACGTACGGCGTGCCGCGCATGAGCGCATACTCCCAGCTCGGCTCCGCTCTCGCCGGATCGAACCGCTCACGCGGGATGAGCTGGACCACCGATGCGATGCGGTTCACCGGCACCACGACGATCTGGCGCTCGGGGTCATAGGCGAGCCCGCCCCAGTGGGCGCCGCCGATATTCGACGGCACCACGAGCGTACCCTCGAGGCTCGGCGGCGTGAACATGCCGTCGTTGCGGAGCGGCAGCATCGCGTTTCGACAGGATCGTCGGTCGAGCGGCGTGACGCCCCACGCATCGTTCGCCGTGAAGCGCGACGCGCCGAGCGTCGGCAGCGATGAGAATGGCTGGGTTGGCCATGCGTCCTCACCGGGTACCGTGCTCACCGGCACCGGGCGCTCGTCGACGGCAAAGATCGGCGCGCCGCTGTCGCGGTGGAGAACGAACAGCTGACCGGTCTTGGTGACCTGCAGCACGGCCGGAATGTGCTGTCCGTCGCGCGCCACCGTGACGAGGGCCGGCGGCGCGGGCACGTCGTAATCCCAGAGATCGTGGTGCACGACCTGGAAGTGCCAGAGGCGCGCGCCGGTGGACGCACGCAGCGCAACGACCGAGTTGGCGTACACGTTGGCGCCGCGTCGCTCGCCGCCGAAGTAGTCCGGGCTCGCGCTGCTCGTCGGGATCACCACGAGATCCCGCTCGGGATCGGCGGCGATCACCGACCAGGCATTGGCGGCTCCCGTGCGGTGCGCGTCGCCGCCTTGCCAGGTGTTCCATGCCGGATCAGCGGAATTTTGCGGGACGGGATCCCAGGTCCATCGCAATTCCCCGGTGCGCGCGTCGTAGGCACGGACCTCGCCGCTCGCGGCGTGCGTCCGGTTGTTGTCGGCGATGCCCGAGCCGACGATCACGAGGTTGCCGATCACCGCCGGCGGCGATGTGACCTCGTACTCTTCGCGCGACGCCGGCGCGTTCCGCAATCCGCGCCGGAGGTCGACCGTCCCGTTCTCGCCGAAGCCGCCGCACGGCGTGCCATCCGCCGCGTCGAGCGCGATGAGGCGCGCGTCGACCGTCGCCACCAGGACGCGACGGCGACAGCGCGCGCCCGCAGCCGCCGCCGGGTCGAGCCAGGTCGACACACCGCGGCTCGTGAAATCCCCGAAGCCCGAGGCAGGATCCACGCGCGCGTCGAAGCGCCAGCGCTCCTGGCCGGTGGCGGGGTCGAGCGCGAACACGCGACCGAGCGGCGTCACGAGGTACAGCGCGCCGTCGACGACGATGGGCGTGGCTTCGAACGCCGTCGGCCGACGGGTACGAACGGTGGCCGGAGTCTCGCCCGTATGGAACGTCCACGCCACGCGCAGGCGCTGGACGTTGTCGCGCGTGATCTCCGCCAGCGGTGAGTAGCGCGAGCCAAGCGCGTCTCCGCCGTAGGCCGGCCATTCGCGCTCGTCGACGGCGACCGCCGCCACCGGGCGCGGGATCTGCGGCGCATCGCGCGAGCAGCCCGACGCTGAGGCAGCCAGCAGCGCGATCAGCGCCCCGATGAGGGGATTCGTCGAGTAGCGGATGAGCAGATGCTACCCGAGGCCACGCGTTTTGCGGAGCGGGAAAGGCCAGGATTTCGCCATGCTATAGTGCGCGCCTTGACGCGCTACACGCTGCTCTCCGGGGCCACCGTCGTCGCCATCCTGACCGCCTGGTGGGCGCTGACGGCGCTGGGATTCGGCGCGCGCTTCGCGCTGCCCTCGCCTGCCGACCTGGCGCGCGAAGCAGGCGTGCTGGCGGCACAAGGGTATGCGCAGCAGCCGCTCAGCACGCATGTGCTCGCGAGTCTGAAGCGCACGCTCACCGGGCTCGGCGCGGGGCTCGCGGTCGGCATCCCGCTCGGCCTGTGGATGGGCACGAGTCGTACCGTGTTCGCGATTCTCGCTCCGGTGTTTTCGTTCCTCCGTCCGATTCCGCCCATCGCGTTCATCCCGCTGATGATCCTGTACTTCGGGATCGGCGAGTTCTCGAAGGTCTTCCTGATCTTCATCGCTGCGCTCTCCTACGTTCTGCTCCACGCCGTCGCCGGCGTACGGAGCGTGCCCCACGATCTGCTCAGCGCCGGGCGGAATCTCGGGCTGACGCGAGCCAAGCTCTTCCGGCATGTCGTGTTCCCCGCTGCCCTTCCTCACATCATGACCGGCGTGAAGACCGCGACGGCGATCTCGTGGGCGATCGTCGTCGCTGCCGAGCTCATCGCCGCGCAGGCGGGCCTTGGCTTCATGGTCATGGACGCGACGACGTTCTTCCGCGTGCCCGACGTCTACATCGGGATCCTGATCATCGGACTCATCGGGGTGACGCTGGAGCTCGTCACGCGCGCGATCGAGCGCTCGCTGCTGCACTGGCAGGGACGATGACGGCCGCCATCGCGCTGCGACACGCCGGCAAGGTTTTCGCCGCGTCGGTCCGCGGCCAGTCGCCGTTCGTTGCGCTCGACAACGTCGACCTGGTCGTGGAGGCGCGTGAGATCGTGGCGGTGGTGGGACCGTCGGGTTGCGGTAAGACGACGATTCTCAAGCTCGTCGCCGGGTTCGACGTCCCGACTTCGGGCAGCGTGATGGTGAACGGCCGGCCGATCGCACCGCCGGGGCCCGACCGGGCGCTGGTCTTCCAGTCGCCGGCGCTGTTCGACTGGCTCACCGTCGCAGACAACGTCATCTTCGGGCCGCGTCACCGCGGCGAACCGAAGACCGACTACCTCGCGCGCGCGGGCGAGCTGATCGACGCCGTCGGGCTCGCCGGATGGGAGCGGCACTATCCATATCAACTGTCCGGCGGCATGCGACAGCGGGTTCAGCTCGCCCGCGCGCTCATCAACCGGCCCGCCGTCCTGTTGATGGACGAGCCGTTCGGGGCCCTCGACGCCCAGACGCGCAGCCGGATGCAGGAGCTGCTCCTTCGTATCTGGGCCGCGTATCATCCCACGGTGCTGATCGTGACCCACGACGTCGAGGAAGCGCTGCTCCTCGCGCACCGCGTGTACGTGATGACACGCGCGCCCGGGCACATCAAGAGCTGCGTCACCGTTCCGTTCGGCCATCCCCGCGGCGTCGATCTCGTCGGCACCGCCGAGTTCGCGGCGCTCAAATACTCGATCCTCAAATCGCTCTGGGAGGAAAACGTATGAGGCGCATGGTCGCCCTCGTCGCAACGCTCACGCTTCTGGTCGGAATCTCCGCGGACGCCACCGCCCAGGCGCCGATCAAGATCCGCTTCGCATGGCAACCCTACAACGCGGTGCTGTTCTACACCGCCCGCGACTTGAAGCTGTTCGAGAAGGCCGGGCTCGATGCCGAGCTGGTGAAGTTTACCGCGGGGCCGCCGCAGTTCGCCGCCTACCGCAGCGAAAGCATCGACGCCGGCCTCTTCGGCACTGCGGGCTATGTCGTCGGACTCGCGCAGGGTCTGGACTTGAAGAACTTCTACATCCAGATCGTGTCAGCGTACGCCGACGGGCTCGTGGTGCGGGGTGACAGCGGCATCACGTCGCTCAAGGATCTGAAGGGCAAGAAGATCGCGTACCTGCGCGGGTCGAGCGCGCACATCGGCCTCGTCACCGCCGCCGCCAAGGCCGGCCTCGCGCCGAGCGACATCCAGATGATCACCATGGACATCACGAACATGGTCCCTGCGTTCTCCGCCAAGGACATCGACGGCGCGTACGCGTGGGAGCCATGGATCTCGAAGATGGAGGCGGTCGGCGGCAAGGTCATCACGCGGACCGCCGATCTCGGCCTCAACACCTCCGATCACTGGGTCGTGCGCGAGAAGTGGGCGAAAGCCAACCCCGAAGGAATGCGCCGTCTCGTCCGCGTCGTCGATCTCGCTTACGAGGCGTTCAAACGCGATCCGACCACAGCCATTCGCGCCACCGCGGAGAATCTCGGCGTCAGCGAGCAGGTGGCGAAGCACATCGTGGAGATCAACCCGACGCTTTCACTTCAGCAGAACGTGGATCCGACCGCTCGCCTGTCGCTTACGCCGGGCGCCGGCAACGCCGGCGCGGCCGGGATGATCCAGCAGGTCGCCGATTTCCTGCTCGCGCAGGACATCATCAAGGCCAAGGTGGATGCGAAGGCCGCCGTCGACGGCACGTGGATCGGCGAGTACGTGAAGGCGGGGCGGTAAATTCTGGCGGACGGAGATCAGGCGTCGAGCGCCTGCATTCGCCTCAATTCCAGGTCCTCGTAGCGCTTGCTGAGTGATTTCGGAAGCAAGAATCCCAGCGTCGCGCTGATTGCGCCGACCAGGCCCAGCGAGTAGTAGACCTCGTAGGGCTGCCCGCGGAAATAGGCAAAGGCGCTCACGAGAAACGCCGCGAGCCCAAGCCAGGCGACGGCGTTGAGCGTGTTCAGCACGAAGCCTTTGGCGCGCCCGGCGGAGCTGAGCCAGCCGATCACGGCGCCGAGAATCCCGAGCGTTGAGCCCGCGACGCCCCCAAGGATGCCGGCGTCACGGCCGCTCCACCATGAGCTGACCCCGCCGAGCGGGTTCTCGTCCGGCGCGAACTGCACGAGCTCCACCGGGCCGATCTCAACACGTCCTGCGCCCTTCAGCACGAGATTGAACGTCAGCTTCTCGGGTGGGGAACCTCCGGTGCGATTGAAGAACGGAAGGACGAACGGCCGCCATCCGGACGACCCCTCAAGGCGTCGCATCGGACCGCTGTCGGCCAGGGATCGCGAGAAGAAGCGGCCTTCGGGGAGCGAGCTCCACATTTCCAGGTATCCGCCCGCGGCAACGCCTTCGTATTTCAGACGACCGCGGAGGGCATAGCGGTCGGTGCGAATGGCCGGTCGCTCGATCGTCAGAAGCGGCAGCGTGACCTGGCCGGTGCCCTCGTGAACGAGGCGCAAGCTCCGTCCACCAGTTGCCTCGTCGGCGCCGGCCACCGTACCCGACTGCAAGGCCTTCGCCGCCGCCAGCGCGGGCCATTCGATACGCTGCACGATCTCCTCACTCGAGGCCGGGGACGCGAACAGCACACAGGACGCGACGGCGAGCAGCGCGCTTCGTGGTCCGTTCATCCCAGGCTCCTTCCTATCCGCTCGGCTCTCGGGCGATCTCCGCTCGATGCGCGTCCAGCAGCACCTTCAGCGTTTGCAGGTCGATTTTCCCGTCGGCGTGCTGCATTCGCAGAAGGCGCTCGAACGGAGTGGTCATGTCGTCGCGATCCAGCAGCTCGATCTTCTGGATGAGGCGATCCAGTCGCAGCCGCACGGTGGGATAGCTGATGCCATACGCGCTCGCCAGCTCCTTCATGGAGCCGGAAGCCAGCACGAATCGCTTGATGAACGACAGATCTTGCTCTTCGAGCGCGTCGACCCACCGGAGGGACTCGCGTCCCGTCCGAGCCGGCAGATCCCGTTCTTGCTTTTGCCGAAACACGGGCTGCATTATATTTTGAATAAAATTGATGTCAATATTAATTTTATGGAGCTGATATGGTACGAGCTCCGTCGGTGACGAGCAGCACCTCGGCTCGATCGTGGCGTCTGTCAGGAGCCGGTGACGCCGAGCTCCAGCCGGGTCGGGATGCCGGCGCGCTCGGCGCGATTCGCGATCTCCGTGTCGCCCGCAGAGGCGCGCGCCGCCTCACCGAGCACCTGCACGATCGCGTCAGCGCGGCGCCGCGCCAGCGCCGTGAGCTCGTCATCCGCGAGCGGCGCCAGCTCCACCAGTCGGCGGAAGACGGCGTCGTAGAGCCCACGGTCGCCGGCGCCGCGGCCCACGAGCGCCAGCACCGGGTTCGCGCGGTCGACCTTCTTCCCGCTGCTCTTCGACCACGCGGCGGCGACCTCGTCGACCGCCTTGCCACCGTCGCGCTCGATCAGCATGGCTTCGAGCGCACGCTGCGTCTTGACGTCGTCGAATACGACGGGGCCAGGGTCCTCGCCGGGCCGCAGGCTGACGCCGAGCCGTTGCGCGAGACCGCCGCGTACGCGCCGCTCGCGTAGCGCCTCGCCGTCGAGCTTCGCGTCGTACGTGCCGTGCACCGTGAGCGCCAGCCGCGGCCGCTTGGCGAGGACGGCGCGGGCACGCTCGAGCTTTTCGCGCTCGGGCGGCCGCACGACATCGCGGCCCGGCTCGAACGCGACGACCTCGAGCTTTTCGCCGTCGCCGCCAAAGAGCGCCCCGAGCGCTCGGAACGGCGCCGTCGCGACTTTGGTGATCACCGTGACCAGCGCCTGCCAGACGAGATGGCCATAGCTGAATTCGGGATGGTCGACGTTGCCACGTACCGGCAATACGAGGTCGATGACGCCGTCCGCATCGCTGAGGATCGCGATCGCGAGATCCAGCGGCAGCCGCGTCGCGCCCGCGCTCTCCATGCGCTCACCGAGCTGCAGGCGACGAAGCACGACCTTGTTTTCGCCCACGAGCTCGCTGCGATCGATCTTGTAGTTGAGGTCGAGATCCAGCGTGCCGGCCACGATGCGCCGCCCGGCGAACGTGGCGCTGTACGGCGAGAGGCCGGCCATCGGCACATTGCGGAAGAGCACGGCGAGATCGGTGAACGCCTTCGGCTGGAAGGCGGCGAGAGCCCCATCCACGTTCACCATCCCGAACTCGTCCACCCGGCCGTCCAGCTTCACGGTGGCGCGAGCGTCGGCCTCCGAGCGAAGCCCGGCCACGACGCCGTTGAGCGCGTGCACACGCGTTGCGAACGGAAGCACCAGGCTGAGGTCGGCGAAGCTCATCGCGCCATCGTCGATCCGGAGGCGCCGCACGCTCACCGGGAACGCCGGCCCGCTCTCGCGTCCGGCCGCCGTCGCGGGCAGCGCGCTCGGCGTTGGAACCGCCGGCGGCCGCCCTGCCGCCGGCTTCATGAGGCGCACGACGTTCAGCGTCTTGTCCGGGAAGATGATGAGGCGCCCATCCATCCCGGCGACACGGACCTCGTCGATCTCGAGCCGGTCGGGCGCAAGCCCGAAGCGCACGGTCTCGGCGTGGAGCGACTTCCACGCGAGCAGCGGCTCGGCGCTTGGCGCCTCGATGACGCTCAGGCGGTCGACGTCCGCCGTGCCCGTGTACGTCACCGTCGCGCCGTCGCGGCCGGTGCGATACGTCAGCCGGCCGGCGGTCGACACGTCGCCGCTGCGCAAGACCATGGCCGCGGTCCGCGCGACGTATGGTTGCGCCGGCGTGAGCGCGAGCTGCGCGAGCGCGAGGGTGACGTCGGCGGCGCGGCCGTCGGGCGCCACGCTTCCACGCGCGCTGAAACGGCCGCCCTGCACGATACGGAAGCTCGCCTCGAACGGCCAGGCCTTCGCGCCGTCCGTCCGCACATCGCGCACGGTCGCCCGCACGTCGGTCAGGCCGACCTCGACGGCTGGCGTAACGCCGTGATCGATGATCGCCACCCGGTGATCCGCGAGCTCGAGCTTCCCGAGCGCAACCGCCCAGGGCGTGGTTGCCCCGGCGGCTGGTCGACGCGTCGTCGGCCGAGCAGCGGGCTCCGCGACGGCCGGGCTCAGCGCGGCCAGCAGCGGCAGCGCGCCGTTGGCATCGCGAAGGAGGGTGGTCGCCCCGCCGCTCACACCAATACGCGAAGCGACGACCCGGCGTGCACCGAGGTCGACGCGCCCGCGCTCGACGACGATGTGTGCAATGTCGATGAGCGGCGTCTTCGCGTCGCGCTCTCGTGCGGCCACACCGGATAGCGTCAGCCCGAGGTCCTCCGCCACGCCCGTCACACCGGCCGGCCCGCTCTCGAGCCGCGCCTTCAGTCCAAGCCCGAGCGCGCCGACGTCGAGAGCAATCGGCGTTCCGCGGCTCTCGTCGACGACCGCGAGCGCAATGTCGTCGAGGCGGAGCTTCTCGATGGAGAGGCGCCACGGGCCGCTGTCGGCGCCGGCAGACGGCGCGGCGCTCGCGGGAGGAGCGGCGACAGTGTCCCGCGGCACGACGAGGTGTTGCCAGTTCACCGTGCCGTCCCGTGCCAGCGTCGCTGCCACACGCCCGCGGCTCAGCGTGATCTCCGACACGGTGACCTCACGCGCCATCACATCGCCCCAGGCCGCCACCACACCGAGCCGCTCGAGCCTCAGCAGCGAGGCTTTGCTTTCGCGCTCGGCGAGCGCGAGCCCGGTCATCGCGAGCTCGACGCCGTCGACCTTCAGCGACGTGGCGCCGTCGCGGTAGCCAAACTGGTAGCGAAGGTTCGCGTCGACGTGACCAGCCGGCTCACTGATCGCGACGCTGTCCTGCACGAAGCGCCACGCCGTGGCGAGCGGAAAGCCACGCAGATCGAGGCGCCCGGTAGACGCCAGCGGCACCAGGGACACCTGCCCGTCCCAGCTCACGACACCGCCGCCGCTCAATGTCGCCGACACCGTGTACGGGCCGCGCCGCTCACGCACGGTCGTGATGTCGTGAAGCTCGATGTCGATCGGCTGCAGGGCGGCTGTCTGCGCCACGCGCTGCGAGCGATCGGTGAACGACACGACGCCGTTACGCACGAGCACGTGCTGCAGCAGCACGCGCGGTGGCGGCGCCGGCTCGGCGCTCGGTTTCGTCTTCGGCAGCGCCTCCAGGAGCTCGGCAATGTTCACACGGCCGCCGGCCTCGATCACGACGTCGATGCGCGGCGCCTCCAGACGGATCTCCGCGAAGGTCCACGCCCACCGGAAGATGCTCGACAGCTCGAAGTCGACGAACAGGCGATCGAACCCGAGAAGCGGACGGCCGTCCGCCTCCTGGAGACGAAGCCGCTCGACGTCGATCCTGAACAGCAATGGGTTCACACGGACGTCTCCGATCTCCACACGGCGCCCCAGCTGCTCTTGCGCGTACCGCGGCACGTAGCTCATGAGCAGCCGCGGGACCAGAAAGAAGCCGGTCACGGTATAGAGGACGAGAACGCCCACGAGCACGGCGAGCGTCACGAGGACGGGTACGCGTACCAGGAAAGCACGGAGCGACTTCATGCGAACGGGCAGTCGCCGTCTACGGTTTGAGCTGCACGTCTTCCATCGGCGCGGAGTACGGGAACGCCGGGATCAGCTCGAGGCTGCTTTGCTGGACACGGGGGCCGACGCCGCGGATGAAGCCATTCTCCCAGATCGGCGCGAACACGACGCGCTCGAAGAGGATCTTCTGGATCTGGTGCAGCAGCTCCTCTCGCTTCCGGCGATCGAGCTCGCGCGCCTGGCGCTGAAAGAGATCCTCGACTTCGGGCAGTACACCATACGCGAACATACCGTCCTTCGTCGCCAGGCCTTCGATCCGGGTAGCCGCGTTGCCTCCCGCGCCCTGGGCGCCGAGCACAACACCCTTGAGCTTCTTCTCGCGCCACGCGGTGAGCCACGCCGC
This sequence comes from Candidatus Methylomirabilota bacterium, assembly GCA_035605575.1. GTDB lineage: Bacteria > Methylomirabilota > Methylomirabilia > Rokubacteriales > CSP1-6 > AR12. The sequence goes on along the minus strand of DASTCJ010000190.1, from coordinate 7,153 downwards.
CCGTTCCATCGACCTCACCTTGACCCGGATACCGACCGCGCCGAGGTTCGCGGCAACGGCTTCGGCCAGCGTGAAGTATGGCGGATTCGGCGAAATGTCTCCAGCATCGAAGCCTTTCGAATAGCCTGCCTCGGCCATGAGCTGCCTGGCTCGCGCTGGATCGTACGGATGCGGAGTGATCGGCAGGGCGAACTCCATGTGGCGAGGCACGATGTTGCCGGTGAGGCCGGCGAATCCCAGCTGCTCGGCCTCGTTGATCGCCTTGCGGTCGATCGCGAGGCTGGCGGCCAGCCGCACGCGCTGATCATGCCACGGAGATTTCGGGTCCCACTGATCGACGAAGTCGAGGAAGAACACGGCGTTGGTGCGGGCGGCGCTCAGCTTGAGGCCCGGCGTCCGCCGGATATCTTCCGCCACCGGCCCGGTCAAATAGTACGCGATGTCGACTTCACCGCGCTTCAGTGCCGCGGCCCGTGTCGTCTCGTCCGGCACGCTTTTGAAGACCACGCGCTTGACGCTTGGCGCCTTACGCCAATAACCATCGAACGCCTCGAGCACCAGCTCGACGCCCGGCGTCAGACTCACGAATCGGTACGGGCCGGCCCCGATCGGCGTCCTGGCGAATCCGTCGTCGCCGACCTTCTCGACGTACTTCTTCGGCACGATCCATCCGGCGCCCGACGCGGTGGTGCCGTAGAACGTCATGAAATCGGGCCAGGAGTCCTTCATGACGAATCGCACGCGTCGCGCGTCGACGACCTGCACGTCCTTGACCCGGTCTTTCAGGAGCTTCGCGGCACTGCCTCGGTATCGCTCGAACGAGAACTTCACGTCCTCCGCGGTCACCGGATCGCCGTTGTGAAACCGCGCGCCGTTCCTCAGCACGAAGTCATAGATCTTCCAGTCCGGAGAGGCGGTCCAGCCTTCGGCGAGGCTCGGGGTCGTCTGCCCGGTCGGCATCGGCTTCACGAGCGCGTCGTGCAGGGCGTAGAGCACCATGAACGGCGTGATCGCGGTCTCGGTGTCGCCCGGATCGAGCCAGCGCGGTGCGATCGTGATGTGAACAGCCCACGTCATCCGGCTCTCTGCCGCGTCGGCAACACGAGCGCCGCTCGCGCTTCCCGACAGGATTGACGAGAGCGCGACCACGAGAATGATCCGAGTCAGCTTGCGGATCATAGGCACCTCCGAGGTTGTCGCGTTGATCGCCGACTATATCGCAGTGTCCACACCAGGCGCCCGGCGAGAGTCGCGTCACCGCCGCTCCGCAGTCGACTATACTGGCCTTTGATGGCCTACAACGCCTGGTTCCGCTGCATCAACGGCTGCCCCGGAGAGTTCGATCTCCGCGAGGTCATCTACCGCTGCCCGACGTGCGGTGACCTCCTCGAGGTCCAGCACGACATGGCGGCGCTGCGCGCTCGCTCGGCGGCGGCATGGATGCAGCTCTTCAAGGACCGCGCCCACGGCACCACCTATCCATACGGATCGGGCGTGTGGGGCAAGAAGGAGTGGGTGGTTCCGTTCATCGACAACGAGAACATCGTGTCGATGTACGAGGGCAACTCGAATCTCCTGTGGGCCGACCGGTACGGCAAACAGCTCCACGTCGACGACCTCTGGATCAAGCAGTGTGGCATCTCGCACACCGGCTCGTTCAAGGACCTCGGCATGACGGTGCTGGTCTCGGTCGTCAAGGACATGATCGCCACCGGCGTGCCGATCGACGCCGTCGCCTGCGCATCGACCGGCGACACGTCAGCCGCGCTCGGCGCCTATTGCGCGGCGGCCGGCATCCCGGCGGTCGTGCTGCTGCCGAAGGACAAGGTGTCCATTCCGCAGCTCGTGCAGCCGCTCGCCAACGGCGCGCTCGTGCTGTCGCTCGACACCGACTTCGACGGGTGCATGCTGATCGTCCAGGAGATCGCCAAGGACAAGCGGATCTATCTCGCGAACTCGATGAACAGCCTGCGCATCGAGGGACAGAAGACGGTGGCGATCGAGATCGTGCAGCAGTTCGACTGGGAAGTGCCGGACTGGATCGTCATCCCCGGCGGCAACCTCGGCAACGTGCACGCCCTCGGACAGGGATTCCTGATGATGCAGGAGCTCGGGCTCATCAACAAGCTGCCGCGTATCTGTGTCGCCCAGGCGGAGCGCGCCAATCCGCTCTACCGCTCGTTCCAGGACGACTTCAAGACGTTCGAGGCCGTCGCCGCCAGGCCCACGATGGCCATGGCCATCCAGATCGGGAATCCCGTGAGCGTCAAGCGCGCCATCCGGACGCTGCAGAAGTTCAACGGCGTGGTCGAGCAGGCGACGGAACAGGAGCTTGCCGACGAGGCCGCCCGCGCCGACCGTACCGGCATGTTCAACTGCCCGCATACGGGCGTTGCGCTGGCTGCGCTGCACAAGCTCGTCGACCGCAAGGTCATCCGCGCGGGAGACCGTGTGGTCGTCATCTCGACGGCGAATGGGCTGAAGTTCGCGGACCAGAAGGCCGCGTATCACATGGGCTCCCTCGACGGCGTCAAGCCGACGCATCGCAACAAGCCCGTGGAGCTGCCCGCGGATCCCAAGCGGGTCGCCCGCGCCATCGCGCGCCACGTCGAGAAGGCGCGGCTGCTGGTGTCCTGATGGCCGACCGCTTCGAGCCGCCGAAGAAACCGACCGGCCCGAGCACGATGTCGGTCCACGGCGGTGAGCCGCGGCAGAAACCGGCGCACGCGCTCACCACTCCGATCGTGCAGACGGCGACGTACACGTGGGCGAACACGCAGGAGCTGAAGGACCACTTCGACGGCAAGCTGGGCGAGCGCATCGACTACGGCCGCTACGGCAACCCGACCCAGAAAATCGCGGAGTCGAAGCTTGCCGCGCTCGAGGGCGCCGCCGACTGTCTGCTGTTCGGCAGCGGCATGGGCGCCATGACGACCGTGCTCTACGCGCTCCTCTCGCGCGGCACGCACGTCGTGGTGACGGACGACAGCTATCGGCGCACGCGGCAGTTCCTCAACACCATGCTGCCGCGGTACGGCATCGAGATCTCCACCGTCCCCGCCGGCGACTACGAAGCACTGGAGGACGCCATCAAGCCGACGACACGCGTCCTCGTGAGCGAATCACCGACGAATCCGTACAATCGCGTGCTCGATCTCGAGCAGTTCGCGGCCATCGGGCACAAGCACCGTGTGCGCACGGTAATCGACGCCACGTTCGCCACGCCGTACAACCTGCGCCCGCTCGAGTGGGGCATCGACATCGTGATGCACTCCGCGTCGAAGTATCTCGGCGGCCACAACGACCTGCTGGCGGGCGCGGTGCTCGGGTCCCGAGACCTCATCGGCGGCATCCGCTCGCTCCAGGCGACCACCGGCGCGATCGTGGATCCCTTTGCCGCCTACCTGCTCGTGCGCGGCCTCAAGACTTTTGCGCTCAGGATGGAGCGGCAAAACCGGAATGCGCAGGCCATCGCCGAGTTCCTGGCCGGCCATCGGCACGTGGAGCGCGTGCACTATCCCGGGCTGCCGTCACACCCGGGGCACGAGGTTGCCAAGCGCCAGATGCGCGGCTTCGGTGGCGTGGTGTCCTTCGAGGTCCGCGGCGATCTGGACGCCGCGTCGCGCGTCGTCGATGCGTGCACGATCCCCTACATCGCCGCCTCGCTGGGCGGCGTCGAGAGCCTCATCGAGCAGCCGGCGATCATGAGCTTCTACGAGCTCACGACCGAAGAGCGCCTGCTGGTCGGGATCAAGGACAATCTCATCCGCTACGCCGTCGGCATCGAGGACGCCGACGATCTGATTGCCGATCTCGCACAAGCGCTCGACCACGCCTAGCCCGGCGGTTTTCGCCCGAAGCATACGAATGGCTGCGCCCCGGCGGCCGTCTCATTCACGAGGAGGATCGCGTATGCGACACGCTCGGCGGCTCACCGTGGCAGCGGTCGTCGTGGCCCTGTTGCTGTCGGCAGTCCCGGCCGTGTGGGCGCAGGCGCCGGAGGCCGCGCCCGAAGGCGGCGCCATGCCGCCGCGTCTCAGCTATCTCGACGGCCAGGTCTCGTTCTGGCGACCGGGCGCGGACGACTGGAGCCCGGCGCAGGAGAACCTGGCGCTCGCCCCGGGCGATGAGCTCTACACGGGGCACCCGGGCAACGTCGAGCTGCAGACGGGCCCGCGGATGTTCGTCCGTGCGTGGGGCGACACGCAGCTCGGACTCGCCAACCAGACGGTCGATTTCCTGCAACTGAAGGTGACCACGGGCTACGTCGCCGTCGACGTGCGCGGGCTGGAAGCGGGCCACACGGTCGAGATCGACACGCCGCACGCCGCCTTCACCATCGATCGCGCGGGCTATTATCGCGTCGACGTCGCCGCCGACCGCACGTCGTTCGTCACGCGCCGCGCTGGCCAGGCGACGGTGACCGCGCCCGGCACCGCCGCTATGGTGGTCGCTCCGAGCGAGGAAGTCGTCGTCGCGCCCGGCGGCACGCCGATCGTGCAGAGCTTCGTCGCGCCCGAGCCCGATCAGTGGGATCGCTGGAACAGTGCGCGCACGGACGAGCTGCTCGACTCGGTGAGCGCGCGCTACGTGCCGGCCGGCGTCTACGGCATCGACGACCTCGATCACCACGGTGACTGGCGCGTCGTGCCGACCTACGGCGCCGTGTGGGTGCCGCGCGTCGTGGTCGCCGGCTGGGCGCCGTACACCACCGGGCGCTGGGTCTGGGATCCGCGCTTCGGCTGGACGTGGATCGACACCGCGGTGTGGGGCTGGGCGCCGTTTCACCACGGCCGCTGGGTCCATCTGGATGGCGTATGGGCGTGGGCACCCGGGCCGATCGTGGCGCGTCCGGTCTATGCACCGGCGCTCGTCGCGTTCTTCGGCGCGCCGGGCGTGCGCGTGAGCATCGGCGTTCCGTTCGTGAGCTGGGTGGCGCTCGGCTGGGGCGAGCCGATCGTGCCGTGGTGGGGCCGGCCGACGTTCGTGGGCCGGCCGGCCTGGGTTGGCTGGGGCGGTCCGCGCGTCGTGAACAACGTGGTGATCAATCGCACGACGGTCGTGAACGTGAACGAGATCCGCGTCTACCGGAACACCACCGTGCAGCACGCGGTGGTGGCCGTGCAGTCCGATCGATTCGGGCGCGCGCGCGTGCAGGAGGCGCGCGTGACGGAGGTCGACGTGCGCCGCCTCGAGCCCGTCCGCGGGCCGCTTCGGATCAAGCACGACTCGGCCAGTCTCGTGCCGGCCAGCGGTCACGCCGTTCGTCCGCCCGACACCGCGCTGTCGCGCCCGGTCGTGGCGACGCGTCCCGTACCGCGCCGCGAGCGCGCCGCGCCGGACGCCACGCGCGCGAGCACGCCGCCGGCGACACCGGCGCCGCGCATCGTGCCGTCCCCGCGCGCAGCGCAAACCGCGCCGGTGCCGCCGCGCGCGCCCTTCGGTGCCGGCGGCGCCGAGCGCCATCGGGAGGCCGTGCCGCCTTCGTCGCCCGCGCCGGTGAACCGCGAGCGCGCGCGCGAGACTGCACCGCAGCCGAGCGAACGCCGCGCCGAGCCGGCGAAGCCGGGTGGTAAGGCGGAACCTGCGCGGCCGGAGGTGGCGCGACCGCAGCCGGCGCGGCCGGAGTCCGCGCGACCGGAGCCGGCGCGACCCGAGCCGAGGCGCGAAGCCGTGCAACCGGAACGCGCGCGACCGGAATCTCCGCGCGCGGAGCCCAGCCGGCCCCAGCCGGCCGCGCCGCAGCAGCGCGTCCTTCCGGGTGTGCCGGCGAATCGACTGAATCCGGGACGGGGCACGGAGCAACACGGCCCGGCGGGCGGCAATGTGCGAGGCGCCGCCGGCCAGGAGCGCGGGCGCGGTGACAACGCGCATGGAGGCGAGCGGGGACGCTAGCCGACGCACGAAAAAGCTCCGGACCGGCGGCAGCGCCATGGTTCAGTGGTACGAGAGGCGATGCCGAAGCTCCGCTACGTCCTCGCCGTCGTCTGTTACGTCGCGATTCCGGCGGTCGTCGTCGCCGGTGTCGCGCTGTTCGTCCTCATCGACCCGGAAATGGCTCGCGGACGCGCCAGCTACGCTCGCGACTATCGGTTACTGGACGCGGCACGGCTCGGCATCCTGTGGGCCTCGGCAGCACTCGCGCTCGTCCTCTGGGTCTCGTGCTGCTATCTCGTCCTCACGTCCCGGCGTCGCTCGCTCCGCTGGCTGCCCCTCGCCGTCGCCGGTCCGTTCGGATTCAGCGTGATCGCTGCCCTGGAGGACCGATCGCCGACACCAAGCGATCGCTACCAGCACGTCATCAGGAAGCTCCCGATGCACTGGCGCGTTTGCCTCGAGGTCGCCTTGCTCATCGGCGTCTGGTTCGTCGCCTACGGCGCGGTGCTCGTCCATCGGGAGCTGATGATCTACTTCGAATCGGTCACGACCGGGACGCCCGTCTCCACGCTCATCGCGGCGCAAACGGCGTCGAGCGGCATGTGGGCCGCCGGCGAAGGCTTCCAGGAGCTCTACCTCGTGCCGCTGCTCTATCTGGTGTGGCCAACGTTGTTCAACATCGCCGGCTGGCTTGGAGCGCGATGGTCGGCATCGCCTCCAGCCGGCGCGGCGACGTCTTTGAAACGATAGCCCGCGCGGCTGGTGGGCGGGCGCGGGGCGGGGGCCTCGCTCCCCGAGACACGCTGCCCGGCGATGCGGTGCGCCTGCCGACGTACAAACGATTGACCGGCGGGGCCGAGGCGATGCCCTAAGACACGGTCTCGGGGAGCGAGCCCCCGCCCCGCGCCCGCCCACCACGTCCACTGCGCGGGGCTTACCTCGCTCGTCGCTTACCCCACCGCCGCGGTCGCTGCGAAACCGCGCTGGCCTCCTCACTTCATTTTCATTGTGCTGCCTGACTCCGTCGAGCTCGGCATCGCGTGATGATGCGGCTCGTCGGCTTTGAGCGATCGGAGATAGGCGACGAGGTCCATGAGCTGCTTCACCGTGATCGTGTCGGCATAACTCGGCATCTTCGACAGGCCGTCGGCACCGACGTAGCCGTTACCGTCGACGATGACGCGGTTCGGATTCATGATCAACTCCGCGAAGTACTCGGCGGGATGATGGCTTCCCATTCCCGTCATGTCGGGACCCTGTCCACGCGGCGTCTTGC
>DASTCJ010000119.1:0-12258 GCA_035605575.1 Candidatus Methylomirabilota bacterium | reverse complement strand
CGGATCACCGGGGCGGACGTCCCGGATAGCCATGGCCAGCTGGAATTCGAACGTCGAAAATCCGCGTCCGTGCTCGCGCATGTACGCCGGCGTCAACCCGAACGCGGCGAGCACGTGGGCGTTGGAGGCGGAGAAGCGATGCACGGCCGCCGAGAGCGCCAGCTGACCCGTCGTATCGACCTCGCCGGGTTTCACGGTGTCGCGAGCGGCATCGCGGAGCCGATCGAGCCGGCGGGGCCGCGGGCGGACCTCGCGGGCGGGACCGTCCCAGGCGACCCGTCGTGCCTCGGCCGCGGCCCGTACGCTCGCATCGAGCTTGGCGGCGACGCGCTGCTCGACGGTCGTGCACAGCTCGCCCGAGCCCGAGTCGAAGAGCTTGTGCCCCAGCAGCAGGCCGTCGGCGTCGGCGGCCAGCACGCCGCTCTCGACGTGCATGATGTCGCCCGTGCGCAGCTCGTGCCGATAGCCGATGAAGCAGTCCAGCGTCGGAGCGGGCGTGCTGCCGAGCGCGTGCAGCATGGCGCGTCCGGCGTCGGCGATCCGCGCCAGATAATAGGCGACGGTGAAGTGATCGTTGTGATCGACTTCCCACCGGAACACGGTGCCCCGGTACGTCTCCAGCCACGGCTCCGGCGGCATGCGCGCTATGCTAGCGCACGATGGCTCGGCTGAAGCCACGTAAGCGCGCCGGTCTCCCGGATCGGGCCTTCGCGTACGTCGACTCGCGCGGCCGGCGGCGGCTGCCGATCCACGACAAGGCGCACGTCCGCAACGCGCTGGCACGCTTCAACCAGGTCGGCTTCGAGAGCGACGAGGCGCGGGAGCGCGCGCGCACGCGGCTGCTCCACGCCGCGAAGAAGTACAGCATCGTCCCCGTCGGCTTCATCACCGGACAGCTCGAATCCGAGCGACGCGACGCGACGGCCGGCCGCCTCGTGATCGAGCTGGGAAGGAATTCCGCGCCCGGCGAGCTCGAGCAGCGGCTGCGGACGGTGCTCCGCGATCCAACGCTGGCGGTGCTCTACTGGTCCGACGCGTCGGGCAGTTACGTCGACGGCATCGGCAAGCCGCTCGCGCTGCCGGCGGAGGGCGCACGGCGCGCCGTCACCTATCTCGAGCGACAGGGCCGGCCGATGACGGCGCTCGTGCACGATCCGAAGATTCTCGACGATCCGCGACTCAAGGACACCGTGCTCGACGCCGTGCGCTTCGTGGTCGAGAAGGACCGCCTGCGTGGCGAGATCCAGGCCACGTCGACGGATGCGGCGACGCTGCCGACGGGCTTCGTCACGCTGCTGATGACCGACATCGAGGGCTCGACCGCGCTGCTGCGCCGCCTCGGCGATCGCTACGGTGGCGTGCTCAACGACGTGCGCGCGAGTCTCCGCAAGGCGGTGCTGCGTGGCGGGGGGCGCGAGATCGATGCGCGCGCCGACGAATTCTTTGCGGTGTTCGAGCGGACGGGCGCGGCCGTCGAGGCGGCCGTCGCCATCCAGCGCGAGCTGGGCGAGCGCACCTGGGTGGATGGTGTCGACGTGCGCGTGCGCATCGGCATCCACAGCGGCCGGCCCACGCTGACCGACGCCGGCTACATCGGGCTGGCCGTGCACACCACCGCGCGCGTGTGCGGAGCGGCGCACGGAGCTCAGATCGTCGTGTCGGCGGCGACCCGCACGGCCATCGGCGCGTCGGCGGCGCGGGGAATTCGGTTTCGCAGTCTCGGCCGCGCGCGGCTCCCCGGCCTCCCGGAGCCCGAGGTCCTGTTCCAGGTCCAGGCGCCGGGATTGCGTGCGAGCTTTCCCGCGTTACGTACCGGGCATCGCGGGCTGCGCGCGCGCCCGCGCCCGGCCGACGCTACCGGCTCCGAGCGCCGACAGCTGGAGCTGCCTCAGCCGCCCGGCTGACAGAGCTCGCTGAACGACGGGCTCTAGAAACCGAAGCGGACGCCGTAGAGCAGATCGTAACCAATCGAGCCGCTCGGCGCCGACGAGGCCCTGCCCTGCGGAAATGCGTACCGGTCGCCGGTGCTCGTCGTGACGTCGTACGACCCGAACAGCCGTGCATCCTTGCCGAGCTTCCAGCTGAAGCCGGCGCCGGCCTTGGCACCGAGGCGCACGACCGGATCCGGCGGAACCCCGGTGAGACCCGACATGTCCAGCCCCTGGTCGACGAAGAGGGCGGGGCCGAGCACGAGGTACGGCTCGAACGGCAAGTCGGTCGGCCATCGAAGCTTGATGTCGAAGGAAACCGCGCGGCCGCGCTCCCGCTCACCCAGCAGGCCGTTGTCACCTGCCGTGACGAGCGGAGCGGGCTCGAGTGGGCCGAGACCATCGAAGTGAAGCGGCGACACCCCGAGGCTCAGACCAACGGAAGGACCGCCCTTGGCGGCCAGCTCGAGGAGGTTATCCTCGGACGGCCCGGCTTCGGTGAGCATTGGGATGAAGCCGACGACGGCCACCAGCGCGATGCCGATGAAGCGCGAGACATGGTGGTTCATACCTTACTTCGACGTCTTGCCCGCCAGGATTATGCATCGATCCGCGGATGACCGCAATCTCGCCACAACCGCGGAACCGGGCGGCCGGCCGGTTACTCTCCCAGCTGCGGGACGGGGCTCGCGGCGGCCAGACGCACGCGGCGACGACGCCAGCGTGCCGTCAGCGTCCGGGCCCGCTCGAGGTCCGCGGCGCAGTCGATCTCTGTCCACTGCAGGCCCTGGACGGAGGCGACGGATACGTGATCGTCCTGCGCCAGCTCGTCGATGACCGAGAGGTACCAGCGCTTCAGCGCTTCCGGCCGGCGCAACGCGCGCTCGAGGGCGGCGCGGAAGAGCGCCGGCCCCTCGCCGCGGAAGACCATCATCCCGATGGATTCTCCGTCGATGTCCTCGAGCGGCAGCTGCTTGCCGACGCGTCGGAGGCGCGATCCTTCGAGGCTGACCTTCATGTCGTCGGCGTCGTACGTCGCCTTGCAGTCCACGGCGAGCGTGACGGGCCGGGCGGGCGCCGCCAGCAACCGCTCGAGGACGGCCACCTCGAACAGCGTGTCGCCGTTCAGCAGGACGAAATCTTCCGCCATCTGCGGCCGCGCAATCCAGCAGCTCGCGATGTTGTCGGCCACGGCAAAGAACGGATTGTAGAGCGTTTCGATGTGGAGTTGCGGCGGCCGCGCCGCCAGCAACGCGTCGACCTGCTCGCCGGCGAAGCCGGTGACGACGACCGCACGCTCGATTCCGCCGCCGGCCAGCGCGGCGAGCTGCCACTCGAGAATTGAACGACCGTGAAGCGGGATCAGGCACTTCGGTGTGGTCGCGGTCAGCGGCAGCAGACGCTTGCCCTGGCCCGCGCTCAGTATGACAACGTTCATGTCCTGTCGGGGCCTCCAGTAGCGGACACCGGTGAACCTCCTCTACCGCCGCGCGCCCGTGGGCGTGCTCGCGCTGGCCCACAGGGCGGCTCCGTTACCATATCGCAAGTCGGCACGCGTCACGACGCTTCTGTGATGTCGCCGCCGGCAGTCGCGGCGCTATGATGTGGCAGGTCCGCAGTGAACCTGCAACGGGAGCCGGGGTGAGGACATGCCGCTGACACACCTCCAACAGCTGGAGGCCGAGAGCATCCATATCATGCGCGAGGTCGTCGCCGAGGCCGAGAAGCCGGTGATGCTGTACTCCATCGGCAAGGACAGCTCGGTGATGCTGCATCTCGCCATGAAGGCGTTCTATCCGGCGAAGCCGCGGTTTCCGCTCCTTCACGTCGACACGACCTGGAAATTCCGCGAGATGTACGAGTTCCGCGACCGCATGGCGAAGGAGAAAGGGATCGAGCTCCTGGTGCACGTCAACCAGGAGGGATTGAGGATGGGCATCGATCCCTTCGTGCACGGCTCGTCGGTTCACACCGACGTCATGAAGACGCAGAGTCTCAAGCAGGCCCTCGATGCCCACGGCTTCGACGTGGTGCTCGCCGGCGCCCGGCGTGACGAGGAGAAGTCGCGTGCCAAGGAGCGAATCTTCTCGCTTCGCTCGGCGCAGCATCGCTGGGACCCCAAGAACCAGCGGCCCGAGGTCTGGCGCGTCTACAACTGTCGCAAGCAGCCGGGGCAGAGCATCCGCGTCTTTCCGCTGTCCAACTGGACCGAGGGCGACGTCTGGGAATACATCGACCGCGAGAACGTGCCCGTCGTGCCGCTGTACTTCGCCAAGTTGCGTCCCGTCGTCGAGCGCGACGGCGCCCTCATTCTCGTCGATGACGACCGCATGCCGCTCTACGCGGGTGAAGCACCGACGATGCGCATGGTTCGATTCCGGACGCTCGGCTGCTATCCGCTCACCGGGGCGATGGAGTCCACCGCCGACACCGTCCCCGCCATCGTTCAGGAGATGCGTCGGGCGCGGACCTCCGAGCGTCAAGGGCGGATCATCGATCACGACTCGACCGGCTCGATGGAGCGGAAGAAGCAGGAGGGATACTTCTGATGCCGAGCAGGCGCCTGCTGCGATTCATCACCTGCGGCAGCGTGGACGACGGCAAGAGCACGCTGATCGGCCGTTTGTTGTACGAGGGCAATCTGATCTTCGACGATCAGCGCGCCGCCCTCGAGGCCGACTCGCGAAAGGTCGGCACGCAGGGCGGCGACCTCGACTTCGCGCTTCTCCTCGATGGGCTCATGGCCGAGCGGGAACAGGCGATCACGATCGACGTCGCCTACCGCTTCTTCTCCACCGCCACGCGCACGTTCATCGTCGCCGACACGCCCGGTCACGAGCAATACACGCGCAACATGATCACGGGCGCGTCCACGGCCGATGCGGCGATCCTCCTCGTCGACGCGACCAGAGGCCTCGTCACCCAGACGCGACGGCACAGCTACCTTGCCTGGCTGCTCGGCATCCGTCACGTCGTGCTCGCAGTCAACAAGATGGACCTCGTGGACTATGCGCAGGCGAGATTCGCCGCCATCGAAGCCGCCTATCGCGCTTTCGCCGCGCAGATCGGGCTTCCGCACATCTGCTGCATCCCGGTGTCGGCGCTCAAGGGCGACAACGTCCTGACGCCGAGCGCCCGGATGGCCTGGTATGACGGACCGACGTTGCTCGGCCATCTCGAGACGATCGACGTCGACTCCGCCTCGCTCGAGGGGGCGCCCTTCCGCGTCCCCGTTCAGTGGGTGAACCGGCCGCACGCCGATTTCCGCGGGTTTACCGGGATGGTGGTGAGCGGGACGATCCATCCCGGCGATCGTGTTCGAGTGCAGCCCTCCGGACGCGAAAGCCGGGTGGCGCGAATCGTCGGGTACGAGGCCGATCTCGACCGGGCGGTCGCAGGACAGTCGGTGACGCTGACCCTGGCCGACGAAGTCGACGTCAGCCGTGGCGACGTCATCTGCTCGGCCGAGTCTCCGGCGGCAGTGGCCGATCAGTTCGAGGCGACGATCGTATGGATGAGCGATCAGCCGATGCTGCCGGGCCGACCTTACTGGCTGAAGATCGGAGCGAGGACGGTGACCGGGACGATCAGCCATCTGAAGCATCGAGTCAACGTCAACACGCTCGAGCATCTGGCCGCCAAGCGCCTGCAGCTCAACGAGATCGGTGTGTGCAACCTCGCCGTGGACCGCCCGATCGCCTTCGATCCCTACCGGGACAACCGCGATACCGGCGGCTTCATCCTGATCGATCGCGTGTCGAACGACACCGTCGGTGCCGGCCTGCTGCACTTCGCGCTGCGCCGGTCGCAGAACATTCACTGGCAGCCGACCGATATCGGCAAGGAGGCCCGTTCCGTCCAGAAGGGACAGAAGGCCTGCGTGCTGTGGTTCACCGGGCTGTCGGGGGCGGGCAAGTCGACGATCGCCAATCTGGTGGATCGCCAGCTCTACGTGCGCGGCCTCCACACCTATCTCCTCGACGGCGACAACGTGCGTCACGGCCTGAACCGGGACCTGGGATTCACGGACGAGGACCGGGTCGAGAACATCCGTCGCGTCGCGGAGGTGGCCAAGCTCATGGTCGATGCCGGCCTCATCGTGCTCGTGTCCTTCATCTCGCCGTTCCGCGCCGAGCGGACAATGGCGCGCGAGCTCGTCGGTGCCGACGAGTTCATCGAGATCTTCGTCGACGCACCGCTCGCTGTCGCCGAGAGCCGCGATCCAAAGGGCCTCTATCGGAAGGCGCGGCTGGGACAGCTGCAGAACTTCACGGGTATCGACTCGCCGTACGAGCGCCCCGAGGATCCCGAGATTCGAATCGACACGACGTCGACGACAGCGGAGAGCGCGGCGGCCCGGATCATCGCGTTCCTGGAGGACAGGACGACAGCACCCGGACGCTGATGGCGCTGCCCACGCTCTGGCTACTGACCAGCAGCAAGGCGGGCGACAACGCCCAGGCACGACATCTCGCCACCGCGCTCGCGCTGCCCTACCGCGAAGTGAAGCTCGCGATGAAGCCGCGCTTCGTCGTGGGCAAGCCGAAGGTCGCCCCGTCCCTCGACCATGTCGATCTGAGCCGGTCCGATCGTCTCGACCCGCCATGGCCAGACCTCGTGATCGCCATCGGCCGCCGCCTCTCCAACGTCGCCCTCTGGATCCGCGCCCAGTCGCGAGCGCGGACGTGCACGGTCCTCATGGGCGTGCCGAAAGGCGAGGCCGACTCGTTCGACCTGGCCGTGGTGCCGCTGTCGCACCGGGCGACCGGTCCCCGGGTCATCGAGATCGGCTTGCCGCTGATGGGGATTCCGGCACAGCAGCTCGCGCAAGCGCGCGAGGCCTGGCGGGAGACGTTCGCTCGCCTGCCGCGGCCCCTCACCGCGCTGCTCATCGGCGGATCGACGGCGGCCCGCCGCCTCGATCCGGCGACCATGCGCATTCTCCTGCGCGAGGCCCGCAGTATCCTGGCTCGCGACGGGGGCAGCCTCGCCGCGGTCACGTCCCCACGGACTCCGCCCGATGCCGAAGCAATTCTGAGCGAAGGTCTGCCGAAGGGCGCGCTGTTCTTTCCCTGGAGGCCGAACGCGCCGAACCCGTATGTCGGGCTGCTGGCCCTCGCCGACCGCTGCATCGTGACGGGCGACAGCCTGTCGATGATCGTCGAGGCGGCCCGCGCCGGCCAACCGCTCGCCATCGCGCCGGTCTACGCCGCCTCGAGAGCCGCCCTCTGGCTACTCGAGGCGAGCCGCCTCGCCCCGCGCGCGTTCGATGTCCGGCGCCGCGATCGCCGGACCCGGCTGCTCCGCCGGCTCGCGGCGATCGGGACGTCTGGTGGTCCACGGGATACGGCGAGACTCCACGAGTACCTCTACGAGCACGGATGGGCCGTGCCGCTGGGCCAGCCCTTCCCGATGCCCTCGGCGCCCCCGCCCGACGACTCGGCCGCCGTCGCCGCCCGCATCCGCCAGCTTCTGGGCCTCACCGCCTGAAGGGCGGCGGCGCGTCAGGCATACCCGAGCTGCGCGAGCGGCGGCACCTTGTCGATCATGGCCAGCGCGTCGTGGCGGACGTGGTTGCTGCGCATCTCCTCCCGGACGATCTCTTCGGAGACGATGCGCTTGTCGATGCACTCGCGCAGCAGGCCGAAGAAGAGCTGCTCCTGACGCGGATCGGGGTGACGCTGGTAGCGGCCCATGAACGCGTGCTCGCCGAACAGCCTTCGCCGGATGCGGTGGTAGATGATCCGGGGCTCGAGCGAGCCCTTCGCCTCGCGGGGCCGGAAGTCAACCGGCAGCCCGAGCTTCCACGGCTGCGTGCGACGCTGCGTGTTGTGCAGCATGCGGGTCTTCGCCGTGAGCGTGTCGAAATCGTTCCACTCGCTCTCGAGGAGCCCGATCGTGTCCTCGCGCTCGAGCCGCAGCGTGATCCAGTCCGCATAGTCGCGCTGGAAGGTGAACATCTCCTCGAAGTTCTCCGCGAGCTTCCAGTGCGTGAGCTGGCCGTTGTCGAGCAGCATGACGCTCGAGGCAAAAAGCTTGGCGCCCGGACGCTTGCGCGCAACGATGGCCTTGCCCTGCATGTCGCGCCGGAGGAGGGGCAAGACATCGGACACGGCGAACACGTCCGGATCGACGACGAGCGCGCGGCCACGATAGCCCATGAGCTCCGGCGGCGTGAAGCGCAGCACCGTGAAGGACTGAAGATCCTCGTTGATCCACGTCCGCTTCAGCCCGTCTCGCAAGTAGAGCTTGCCCTCGTGCGCGCGGAGCAGGCTATAATCCTTGGTCTCCACGAGCCGGACCTCGAACGCCGATGGATCGGACGCGAAGCGCGAGAATGAATACCGCGAGACCAGCGCGCCGAGGATCTGCTTCTCGTTGGTATGGATGAAAACGCAAGGCGTCCTGGCTAGTTCCACGCTTCCGCGAGGCTATCATCAGCGTCCGGCCGGTGACAATCACCTTGGGAGTGCGCCGGACATGTCGCACGGGGCGGTCTCGTCGGCGTGGCCACCCCGCCTCTGGGTGCTCACCAGCCCGCATGCCGGAGACAACACGCAATTGCTGGCGCTCGCCCGCGCCCTCGGCATACCGTTCGAGGTCAAGCGCTTCCGCTATCGCCCGTGGCAGACGCCGGCCCGCCTCATGCTCGGGGCCACGCGCGCGGGCGTCGACATGCGCGCCTCGAGCCCTCTCGATCCACCCTGGCCGGATCTCATCATCGGGGCAGGCCGCGCGACCGAGGCGATTGCGTTCTGGATCCGACGCCGTGCGAATCCCGACGTGAGGCTGGTCTATCTCGGAACGCCGTGGGCAGCGCTCGATCGGTTCGATCTCGTCATCACTACGCCGCAGTACCGGCTGCCCGAGCGTCCTAACGTGCTCCACAACGCCCTGCCGCTCCATGACGTCGGCCGTAGTGTCGAGGAGACGGCCATGGAGGTCGCGGCCTGGCGAGACCGCCTCGCGCATCTCCCGAGGCCCTGGACCGCGGTCCTTGCGGGTGGCCGCAGCGGACCCTACGAGTTCCGGGAGCCTGCCGGCACGCGCCTCGCGACCCTCGCGAGCGAGCGTGCGGCGCGTGAGCACGGCGCGCTCCTCGTCACCACCAGCAAGCGCACGCGTCCCGAAACCGCGAACGCGCTCGCGAGCGCCCTCACCGCTCCCGCGTTCGTGCATCTCTGGCGGCCGGGCGAGACGGAAAACCCCTACCGCGCGTTTCTGAGCCTTGCCGATGCCTTTATCGTGACGGCCGACAGCATTTCGATGATCGCCGAGGCCTGTGCCACGGGAAGACCGGTGGCGCTGTTCGATACCGAGGACGGCCGCCGTGCGATGCGCGCGGAGGAAGGCCGCCGCGCCGTCGGCAGCCGGCTGCCGCGGCTTCATTGGCGCGGAACGAGCCTTGCCACCACCGGGTTTCGCATCGGCATGGCATTCGGCCCCGCCTGGTGGACGCGCGACATTCGCATCGTCCATCGCGGGCTCCTCGCCGAGGGCCGTGTGAGCTGGCTTGGCGACCCGCCGGCGCCCTCGCAGCCCGAACAACAGGATCGCGACCTCGACCGCGCCGTGGCCCGCGTCAGGGCGCTCTTCGGCGCAGCCGACGCGCCGACGCGCCGATGACGTTCAGCTTCGTCCACGTCTCGGACCCGCATCTCCCGTTGCCCGGCCTCGTCGCCCCCTGGCGGCTGCTGAACAAGCGGCTGCTCGGCGTGCTCTCGTGGCACGTGCGCAAGAAACAGGTGCACCGGGCTCGTGTGCTCGAGGCGATCAGCGCCGATATCCGCGCCTGTGGCGCCGATCACGTCGCCGTCACCGGCGATCTCACCAATGTGTCGCTCGAATGCGAGTTTCGCCGCGCCCGCAGCTGGCTCGAAAGCCTCGGGGCGCGGTCATGCGTCACGGTGATTCCCGGCAATCACGACACGTACGTGAAGCTGCCCTGGTCCAAGGGGCTCGCCCTCTGGCAAGATTTCCTCACCGGCGCGCCTGATCCGGCTGCGCGCGAGGTACCCGTCCAGAGCACGGAAGGCTTCCCCTTCATCCGTCGGCGCGGGCCAGTGGCCTTCGTCGGCCTGTCGAGCGCGCTGCCGATGCCGCTGGCGACGCCGGCAGCCGGCCTGCTCGGCGCGCAGCAGCTCGCCCGGCTGCAGGAAGCCCTGGCGCGATTACGCACCGAAGGCCTCTTTCGCGCCGTCCTGGTCCACCATGGACCGGACCCGCGTCTGTCGCCCCGCAAGGCCTTGCTCGATGCCGAGTCGTTTCTCGACGTGCTTCGCGCCGAGGGGGCCGAGCTGGTGCTCCACGGCCACCTGCACCAGGCCAGCATGATGGAAGTGGACGGCAAGGACGGAGCGGTTCCGGTCATTGGCGTACCGTCCGCCTCGGCGCTCGCGCATCGCGGCCGTCCACACGCGCGGTATCACCTCTGCCGGCTGTCAGGCGCCGTCGGTTCCTGGGATCTGTCGGTCGACGTGCGCGAGTTCGATCCCGCGACGGGCGGCGTGCGACCGTTCACCCGCCATCACTGGCGCTGGCAGGACCGCTGCCTCGTGCATCGCGCCTGACGTCGTGAAGGCGAAGCCTGCGTCGCGCTACGACCGCTTCCTTCACCAGATGGAGCTCCTCGCCTACGATCTCGCGGGGCTGCCGATGGCGGTGCGGGCGCTGGTCGCGGGCCCGCGCCCGACGACCGTGACGACCTCGGCGCAGTACCTCCACACCGTCTACGCACGGCTCTACTGGCAGAAGCGCAACCTCCTCGCCCTGCTCCGGACGGTGCTCGCCATCCTGCTCTTCCCGTTGGCCTTGCCCGTCTCGATCGCGGTGTACACGCAGCGGAACGGTAGGATCATTCGGGAGCGGACGGGCAAGCCGATATCCCGGCAGATCGCGGAGCAGGCCTGGCTTTCCGTCGTCCATTCGATCGCTCCCTACTGGTACTACGTCTTCGAGCTGCACGAGGACGCGCTGCGCGCCAGGGCTGGCCTGTATCTCCAGCGGCACGAGACCAAGGGCCCGGCCTATGGCATGCTCCAGCCCGCGACGGATGACGGCATGCAGGACAAGCTCGTCTTCTCCGCCGCCTGCCTCGCGCACGCCGTGTGCGCCGCGCCCGTTGTGCTCGACGTGACGGGCGGGGTGGCGTCCGAACCGGGCGGCGGGGCTCCGCGACTGCCTGCGCGCGACATCTTCGTGAAGCCGCGCGTCGGGCGCGGCGGCCGCCATGCCGAGCGCTGGGACTGGAGCGGCGGCGACGCGTACACGAGCGTCGACGGGCACGTTGTCACCGAACGGGCCCTGATGGCGAGGCTCGAGCGCCTTTCGGCCGAGCGCAGCTACATCGTCCAGCCGCGGCTCGCCAATCACCCGGATCTCGCGGACCTCAACAACGGGGCGCTTGCCACCGTGCGCATCGTCACCATCCGCGACGAGCTGGGCGGCTTCGAGGCAACGGACGCGGTCTTTCGCATGGCGATCGGCCGCAATCGTACGGTCGACAATTTCCACGCGGGCGGGATCGCCGCGGCCGTCGACATCAAGACCGGGGCGCTCGGGCTCGCCAGCAACCTGGGAACCGATGCGCGCATCGGCTGGCACGCCACGCATCCCACCAGCGGCGCCCGCATCGAGGGCCGCGTGCTGCCCTTCTGGCCGGAGCTCGTCGACCTCGCCTGCCGCGCCCACGCGGTGTTTCCGAACCGCGTGATCGTGGGCTGGGACATCGCGGTCCTCGTCGACGGCCCGTGCGTGGTGGAGGGCAATACGCGCCCGGACCTCGACATCCATCAGCGCATCGGCCGCGGTCCCCTCGGCGATGGCCGCCTGTCGGACCTGCTGGCGTGGAACGTCCGGCGCGCGATCGACGCGCGACGCTGACGCCGACACGCTCGCCAGATCGGGTCGGGTTACGGCGCGAGCTCGAGCTGCTCGAGTGGTCTCGCGCGCGCGAGCACCTCGCAGGCGTCGTGGCGCACACAATTGTTCTTCATCGCCGCGCGGAGCTCGGTCTCGCTCACGAGCCCCTTGTCGACACACTCGCGCAGCAGCCCGAAGAAGAGCAGCTCCTGGTTCGGATCAGGATGCCGGGCATAGCGGCCGAGCAAGGCATAGTCGCCGAAGACGTGGCGGCGCAGGCGCAGGAGCCAGCCGATCACGGGCAGGATCTCGACGGGACGGTAATCGACGGGGAGCCCGGTCTTCCACGGCTGCGTGCGCCGGCGTGTCGTATGGAGCAGCCTCGTGCGGCGCGTGAGCCGATCGAAATCGTTCCACTCCGGCTCCAGCAGGCCGATGGAACCCTTCGGCTCGAGCTCGAGGGAGATCC
>DASTCJ010000009.1:0-15431 GCA_035605575.1 Candidatus Methylomirabilota bacterium | reverse complement strand
GTTCCAGGCCCTCTACGGGATGGCGCAGCCGCTCGTGCGTGCGCTTACCGAGCGCGGCGAGCGTGTGCGCATCTACATGCCGTTCGGCGAGCTGTTGCCGGGGATGGCGTACCTCGTGCGGCGGCTCCTCGAGAACACGTCCAACGAATCGTTCCTCCGGCGTGGCTTCGCGGAGCACGAGTCCGTCGAAGCACTGCTTGCCCCACCCGAGACGGTACGCGTGCCACCCCCCCGCCTCATCGATCCAGGATTCGTGAACGAGCCGCACCTCGATTTCTCAGGCCCGGGCACGCGCGTCCGGTTCGCGGCGGCGTTGCTCGCCGTGCGTGACCGCCTCGGCGGCGACGTCCCGCTCGTCATCGGTGGCGAGCGCGTGGAAACGTCCGAGCGGATCGTCTCCGTCAGTCCCTCGCGCGCGACCGAGATCGTCGGCCGCGTCGCCGCCGCCGGCGCCGCGGAAGCCGACCGCGCCGTCGCGGCCGCGCTGCAAGCGTTTCCAGCGTGGCGCGATGCCGGCGTCGAGGCGCGCGCGCAGACGCTCGGGCGCGCGGCGGCACTGCTGCGCGAGCGGCGGACCGAGCTGGCCGCGTGGATCGTGTTCGAGGCCGGCAAGCCGTGGGCAGAAGCCGATGGCGATGTCACCGAGGCCATCGACTTCGTCGAGTACTACCGCGAACAGGCCGTCGGGCTCCAGCGCGCACAGACGCTCGGCCACCGCCGTGGCGAGGTCAATCACTATACTCGCGAGGGCCGAGGCGTCGTGGCCGTCATCGCGCCGTGGAACTTCCCGCTGGCCATCCTCACCGGCATGACCTCCGCCGCGCTCGCGACGGGCAACACGGTCGTCATGAAACCCGCCGAGCAGACGCCGGTGATCGCCGCGCGCCTGATGGAGATCTTCGAGGCGGCCGGGCTTCCGCCCGGCGTCGTCAACTATCTCCCGGGGCGCGGCGAGGTCGCCGGCGACCGGCTGGTTCGCCATCCGGATGTGGGTCTCATCGCCTTCACGGGGTCACAGGAAGTAGGCACGAAGATCTATGCGACGGCGGCGGCGACACCGGGGAACCGGTTGCTCAGGCGCGTGGTGGCCGAGATGGGCGGCAAGAACGCGGTCATCGTCGACGACGACGCCGACCTCGACGAAGCCGTGCAGGGAATCCTCACCTCGGCGTTTGGCTACGCCGGACAGAAGTGCTCCGCGTGCTCGCGCGTCATCGGTGTCGGGCGCGTTTACCAGCGACTGGTCGAACGCCTTGCCGACGCCGCCCGCACTCTGCCGATGGGGCCGGCCGAGGCGCCGGGTACGATCGTCGGGCCCGTCATCGACGAGGCGTCCCGGGAGCGCATCCTCGGCTACGTCGACCTCGGCAAGCGGCTGGCGCGGCCGGCGCTGCTGCGCGACGTCGAGCCCGAGCTCGCCGCGCTTGGCGGCTATTACGTCGCCCCGTCGATCTTCGCCGACGTGCCGCCGAGCTGCGCTCTGGCGCGCGAGGAGATCTTCGGACCCGTGCTGTCGTGCATGGCCGCCGACTCCTTCGAGCAGGCGCTCGCGATCGCGACCGATCTCGACTACGCCCTCACCGGCGGTGTCTTCTCCCGCAGTCCCGTGCGGCTGGCGCAGGCGCGCCACGCCTTCCGGGTCGGTAACCTTTATATCAACCGCACCACGACCGGCGCCCACGTGGGACGCCAGCCGTTCGGCGGTCGCCAGCTATCGGGGCTCGGCTACCAGGCGGGTGGGCCGGATTACCTGCTGCAGTTCGTCGAGACACGGGTCGTGAGCGAGAACACGCTGCGGCGGGGCTTCGCGTCGAACGAGCTGATCTGACCGAGGCAGTCTTGGGGCAAGTCTTCCCTGACGCGCCGAGACGGTCGTGTGCGGGCCGCGCGCTCGCGCGCGCGACCGCTCAGGCCGAGACGGGACGCGCTCGGGGAACGCGGAGCGTCGGCTCGAGCCGCCGCTTGGTCGTCGGTCTCGCCTGCCGATGGAACAGGGCGCACCAGCGGCGATTGTCCTCGCCGCCAGCTTCACCGCTGCCAGCCGGATAGCTTTCCATCGCGACGGCCTCGTCGTCGAGGCCACCAGAGACCGGAGTGTGCGCCGAGCACCAGCGCACGTCGAGTATCTCCGCGCCCGGGTCCGTATCGGGCTCGCACGACGGACAGTACGGGCGCGCGACCGACGGCGTATCTCTGATCGGCTCCGTCATCGATCCATGGCGAAAATCATGGTCGCCATCTCCTCTTGAAAAAACTCTAGCGCACATGACCGCGAGGACCCGCCAACTATTCTTCTATCGGTGGAACGCCTTTCCGGCCGTTGATGTTCCCGGTATCCTGACGCGGTGCGACCACGACGCTGGGGCCTGACCGTCCCGTTGAGCGGGATTGCCCTGTCCGACCACGAGGCCGTCTATCGAGAGGCCGAGGCGCTCGGCTACACCGACTTCTGGTCGGCGGAATCGGACGTCGATCCGTGGATCTGCCTCGCGCTCGGTGCCTGCTGGACGAGCAGAGCCACGCTCGGGACCGCCATCGTCGGCGTGTTCAGCCGCGGTCCGGCGATCATCGCGATCGGCGCCGCCGCCATGGGTGAAGCCGCACCAGGGAGATTCGTCCTGGGTGTCGGCTCGGGATCGAATGTCACCGTCGAGCGTTGGAATGGCGGACACTTCGACAGGCCGTTGACACGTGTCACCGAAGTCGTTCAGGCGGTGCGTCAGGCGCTCGACGGTGTCCCTGTCAACGTCGACGGCACGACACTAAAGGTGTCGGGCTTCAAGCTCGGGCGACCCGCGCCCTATCGCGTCCCGATCTACGTGGCGGCCCTGCAGGAGCGCATGATCCGCCAGGCCGTCCGCATCGCCGACGGCGTGATCACGAACTGGCTGTCGGCCGAGGACGTGAAGCAGGTGGCGGCCGTCGTACGCGACGAGGCGCACAAGATCGGCAAGGATCCGAGCGCGTTTCCGATTCTCTGCCGCATCTCCGTCAGTGCGCCCGGCGAGGCGCGTGCCCGCGACCAGTTCCGCCGCGCGGTAGCGGCCTATCTGAACGTCCCGGTCTATCGAAAGTTTCACCAGTGGCTCGGACGCGGCGACGCGCTGGCGGAGATGAACGCGCGCTGGGATGCCGGCGACCGTCGCGGCGCGCTCGCCGCCGTTCCCGAACGCGCCCTGGACGAGCTTGCCGTCTTCGGGACGCCGGACGAGTGTCGAGACAAGATCGCGCGCTACGTGGAGAACGGCGTCACCGTGCCGATCCTCAACTTCATGAATCTCGAGACCGAGCCCGCCGCGCGCGCCGCCGAGAGCCGCGCGATGCTGCAGGCACTCGCGCCGACACCGTAGTCTCACCCGATTCGGAGAGAGCCATGCCTGAGCGGCCGCTGCCAACCGATAAGGAAGTCCAGGACTACATTCGCGGCCGCCGCAACTGGGGCCGCTGGGGCGCCGACGACGAGCGCGGCGCGATCAACTTGATCACGCCGGCCAAGCGCGTAGCGGCGACACGGCTGGTCAAGACGGGCCGGGCGGTGTCACTGAGCCGCCCGTTCCCGAAAGAGCCGGGGATCAACAACACGTTCCCCGCGCAGCACAGGATGAAGACCCAACCGCGCGGCAACGGCGGCTTCGCCGCCGATTTCTACGGCATCTACTATCACGGCGTCGCCTCCACGCACATCGATGCGCTGTGCCACACCTGGGACAGCGAGGCGATGTGGAACGGCCGTGACCCGCGCGCGGAGATCACCTTCGACGGCGCACGCTTCGGCTCGATCGAGCACTGGTCCGAGGGAATCATCACCCGCGGCGTGATGCTCGACGTCCCACGGCACCGCGGGGTTCCGAGCGTGACGCAGGAGACGCCGATCCACGGGTGGGAGCTCGACGACATCCTCAGCCGGCGGGGCGTCCGGCTCGAGCCCGGCGACGCCGTCTGCGTGTACGCCGGTCGCGAGGCGTGGCAGGCAGCGCGTCCGGACACGCCATACGGGCGACCGTTCGGAGCCGGGCCTCAGGAGAGGCCGGGGCTCCACGTCTCCTGCCTGCCGTTCCTGCGGGATCACGATGTGAGCGTGCTCGTATGGGACATGCTCGACCATCTGCCGATCGGCTACGACGTGCCGTGGGCAGTGCACGCCGCGCTGTTCGCTTACGGCGTGGCGCTGCTCGACAACGCGCTGCTCGAACCGCTCGCGCGCGCGTGCGCCGAGGAAGGCCGCGACGACTTCATGCTCGTCATCGCGCCGCTCAAGGTCGTGGGCGGCACCGGCTCGCCCGCCAATCCCCTCGCTGTGTTTTGACCACATGGGGGCCCCGACATGGCCCCCCACACCCCCCAATGTTCGGAGCGCCCCGGGCAACCCGTGGCGCTCCTCTATATCGCGACGGGCACACGGTATACTCGGCACCTTCGGAGGAGGCTCCCATGCGACTGGTGTTCTTCGACGATTTCCGGCTCGGCGTGCTGCAGGGCGACGGCGTCGTGGACGTGTCCGAGGCCGTGCGCGACATTCCGCACGCGGGCGCGCACGACGTCATCAACGGCGTCATTGCGCGCTTCGGCGAGTATCGCGGGCGACTGGAAGCGGCGGCCGGGCGCGGTGCCGCGCGGCCGCTCGCGCGCGTGCGCATCCGGCCGCCGCTGCCACGCCCGGTGAACGTCGTGTGCATGGCCGTGAATTACATGGAAGACGGCACGCGCAGCGAGCCGGCGCCGATCAACGCCTTCATGAAGTCACCCGGCACCATCATCGGCCCCGGCGACACGATGGTCTTGCCCGACGTGCCGGCCACTATCTTCGAGGGCGAGGCCGAGCTGGCCGTCGTCATCGGTCGCCGCGCATCGCAGGTGAGTGCCGCCGATGCCATGAGCTACGTCTTCGGCTACACGAACTTCATCGACGGCTCTGCTCGCGGTCTACCACCGGCCGGCAACACGTTCTATCAGATGAAGTCGCGTGACACGTTCGCGCCCATCGGCCCGGCGCTGGTCACCGCCGACGAGGTGGCCGACCCGCATCGGCTGCAGATCCGGCTCTCGGTGAACGGCAGCGTGAAGCAGAATTTCAACACGAGCGACATGGCGCACAAGATTCCCCGCTGCATCGAGTGGGTCACCTCGATCCACACGCTCGAGCCCGGCGACATCCTCGCCACGGGCACCAATCATCGCGGCCTCAGCGCGTTCATGAACGGCGACGTGATCGAGCTGGAGACCGAAGGCCTGGGACGGCTGAGCTTCAACGTTCGCGACGATCTCAAGCGAACGTGGTCGCGCGAGACGCGCCTCGATCGGCAGCAGAAGGGCCAGGAGGGGACGACCGCCCAGCTCAGCGGCAAGTACGCGAAGTAGACGGCCGCTCGATGCGCATCGCCACGTGGAACGTCAACTCGTTGAAGGCACGGCTGGACAAGGTCACGTGGTGGCTGACGCGCGCCCAGCCGGACGTCCTGTTGATGCAGGAGACGAAGCTCGCCGACAAGGATGCGCCCGCCGCCGCGTTCCGCGCCGCCGGTTACGAGCTGGCCCACCACGGCCAGGGACGGTGGAATGGCGTGGCCATCGCCAGTCGGGTGGGCATCAAGGACGTCGTGACGAACTTCGGCGAGTCGCTGCGTGCCGACCCCACCCCCGAAGTCTCCGACGACGAGCCGATGGCGGAGGCACGCATGATGTCCGCGGTGTGCGACGGCGTCCGCGTGGTGACCATCTATGCGCCCAACGGCCGGGTCGTCGATTCCCCGTTCTATCACGCCAAGCTCGCCTGGCTCGACCGGCTGGCGCGGTGGTTTTCAACGACCCGGCACCCGAGCGAGGCGCTCGTTCTCGGCGGTGACTTCAACGTCGCGCCCGAGGATGCCGACGTCTGGGATCCGGCCGCCTGCCATGGCGGGACCCATGTCTCCGGGCCCGAGCGCGCGGCCTTCGCCCGGCTGTGCCATTGGGGACTGGTCGACGCTTATCGTTTATGTCATGCCGAGGCCGGTCGCTATACTTGGTGGGACTATCGTGCGGGAAATTTTCACAAGAACTTCGGAATGCGAATCGACCATCTGCTCGTAACGGCCGGTGTTGCCGGGCGCGTCGTCGCCGCGGAGATCGACCGCGAGGCGCGCAAGGGCAAGCCGGTGCCGTCGGACCACGCACCGCTGCTCATCGACGTCGATGCGCCAGGATCGCCGTTCGATCCGGGATGGAGGACCACCTGACACGCCGCAAACCGCAGCGCGGGAAGAAGCCGAAGGTCGTGCACCACGACGGCGACAATCACGACGAGGCGCAGACCCTCGACCGGCGCGTCCATCCGCGCGTGCCCGTGTCATGGCCGGTGCGCCTGTGGGTCGAAGGATCGAGCATCGCCGGCCGCACCGTCGATGTCAGCGAGCAGGGCCTCTGTGTCGTGCTGAGCGCGCCGCCGGCGCACATCGACATCGGCCATTCGTACCGGCTCGACATCATCATGGGTCCGAAGCACGAAGTCAGCGTGAACGTCGAGGTGCGATATCTGGCCGATGCGGTGGTCGGCCTGCGCACGAAGCAGCGACTGAAGCTCGTTTGATTGACATGGGGGCCCCGATATGGCCCCCCCCCGGACGTTCGCACCGTCCCGGCAAAGCCGTGACGGTTCTCTTTTTCGGTGACGAAATTTTTTAGCGCTTCGTGGGCTGACGGTCGATGAAGCGGACGGCCGCCTGGCGTCCGATCTCCTGCGCGGCCTTCTCGCTCTGCGCGGTGCCGTTGTAGGGCACCAGCTGCCCTTCCTTCTCGTCGCTCTCACCGGGCGCCCACACCTCCACGAGCGCCGACCACGCCCGGCCCGTCGGCCGCGTCGTCACGCGGATCGTCCACTCCTTGTATTCGCTCTCGAGCGGTCTCATGGTCACTTCGTCCGGAAGACGACGAGACGATCGGTACCGGACTCGGGAATCCACACCTCGCCGGCCCGACCGAGGATCTGGCGAACGTTGGCGCCCGGGCGGTCGCTCGGAAAGACGTCGAACTTCTCCCGTGTCGGATCGAAGCGCACGACGGCATTGGCCGCCCAGTCGCTGAGCCACACCAGGTCGCGGTCGTCGACGTACACCGCATATGCGCGGGGACTCTCGCCGGGAAGCCGCCACGTCTTCCAGGCGCCGGACTTCGGATCGTACCGGCTGACGTTGCCGACGTTCCACTCGCTCACCCAGATGCGACCCGACGAATCCGACCACACGCGCCGCGCGCCCTGTCCCTTGGTCGGCGGATCGATCACCGTCGCCGCCCCGGACTCGAGATCGACGCGCGCGATGTGGTTCCCCGCGAGCGACGCATAGTAGATGTCGCCGTTGGGTGTGGTCGTGATGCCGTACGGACCGCGTCCGCGCGGCGCGTCCCACACCTTCATCTCGCCCGTCCGCGGATCGAGGCGTCCATACACGCCGCTCTGGCCCGTGAACCAGATGCGGCCGCGCTTGTCGAAGGTGGCCGTATTGAGATTGACGTAGCCGCGCGCGTCGGGCAAGGGCCAACGGCGGACCTCGCGCGTGGCCGGATCGACGCGCACGATGGCATTGGCGCCGCCGTCGGTGACCCACGGCGCGCCGTCGGGGCCGACGATCACTCCGTGCGGAGCCGAACCGCGTCCAAGCGGAATCAGCTCGATCTTGCCGCTGAACGGATCGAGCCGGCCGAGCTGCCCGTCGCGCTGCGCGGTGTACCATACGATCCCGTCGCCGGCGACCGCGACGTCGTGCGGGTACCCGCCGCCGGACGGCAGCGAAAACGACTGGGAGACGACGTCGGCACTCACCGTGGTCACGGCGAGCAGTACGAGAAGCGCGGGGATGAGCACGCGGACCATCGGCGACACCTCCGGGCGCGATGTGATCAACCGCTTCAGTGTACACTCCGGCTATGCGTGACCTCGGACAGCGCCTCAACGGGATGTGCGATTCGCAGCCGTTCGACACCAGCTGGTTCGTGAAGGACTGGCGCAGCGGCGCCACTGCCGATCGTCGCGGCGACGTCGCCGTGCCGTCGGCCAGCACCCGGAAGATCTCCATCATGATGGCCACGCTGGCGGCCGTGCATGCCGGCAAGCTCTCGCTCGACCAGAAAGTGACGATCGAGGCACGCTACCAGGACAACGACTCGGGAACGTTCCAGCACCTCACGCCGGGGTTCTGGATCACCCTGCGTGACGCGCTGGTGATGATGATCATCGTCAGCGACAACACGTGCACGGGCACCGTGGTCGATCTGGTCGGTCTCGGTGCGGTCCAGCAATACTGCGAGGCGATCGGCCTCACGTCGACCATCCATCGCTTCGGAATGCCGCCACGGCTCGGTCCCGATCATGCGCTGGAGCAGGTGACGACGACCACGCCCAACGATCAGGGTCGGCTCCTCGAGCTGATCCTCCGCGGGACGAGCGATGAGGCGGTCGCCGCGCAGCTCGGCTGCACTCCGCTTCTCTGCCAGCTCGGGCTCGACATCCTCACGTGGCAGAAGCTCAAGACCCGGCTGCCGTCGCTGCTGCCGATGGGCACCAAGATCGCGCACAAGACCGGCACCGGCGCGCGCGGCTTCATGGATGCGGGAATCGTGTTCAAGGACGACCGGCCGCTCTTCATCCTGACCGCGTACACGGATCACGTGCCGGCCATGCTGCCGGACGGCACGCCCGGCTTCGCCGCCGCCGCGCAGCTCATCGGGCGGATGGCGCGCACATGCTGGGACACGCTCGGAGCCGCGTCGTGAGCGAGCAGGAGCACCATCACGACCACGATCACGACCACGAGGCCGGCGTGCACGGCGCGCCCCTCACCGACACGCAGCTCCGCGTGCGCGCGCTCGAGTCGCTCCTCGTCGACAAGGGCCTCGTCGACCCCAAGGCGCTCGACCTCGTCATCGACACGTACGAGACGAAGGTGGGGCCGCGCAATGGCGCGCGCGTGGTCGCCAAGGCGTGGGTCGATCCCGCGTTCAAGCAGCGCCTGCTCGCCGACTCCACGGAGGCCATCGCGGAGCTCGGCTACATCGGCCGGCAGGGCGAGGACATGGTCGTGCTCGAGAACACGCCGAAAGTGCACAACATGGTGGTGTGCACGCTCTGCTCCTGCTATCCGTGGCCGGTCCTCGGGCTGCCGCCGGTCTGGTACAAGTCGGCGCCGTATCGCTCGCGCGCGGTGATCGATCCGCGCGGTGTGCTGCGCGAGTTCGGCGTCGACATTGGTGACGACGTCGAGGTTCGCGTCTGGGACAGCACCGCCGAGCTCCGGTACCTGGTGCTTCCGGAGCGGCCCCCGGGCACCGAAAGCATGAGCGAAGAGCAGCTGGCGGCGCTCGTCACCCGGGACGCGATGATCGGCGTGGCGAAGGTCAGAGGACCGCGCGGATGAACGGCGTGCACGATATGGGTGGCATGCACGGCATGGGGCCGGTCGACCCGGAGCCCAACGAGCCGGTGTTCCATCATCGGTGGGAAGCACGCGTGCTCGGCATCGCGCTCGCCACCGGATTTCTGCGTCGCTGGAACATCGACCTGGGCCGCTACACCATCGAGCAGATGCCGCCGGCGGAATACCTCCGAGCCAGCTATTACGAGAAATGGCTCTATCGGACGGAGCGGCTGCTCGTCGAGCGTGGGCTGCTCACCGCCCAGGAGCTCGCGTCCGGCCACGCGGACTCCAGTCGCCCACCGGCGGTGCGCGCCGTGCCGGCATCCGCGGTCGAGACGGCCTTGCGCGGCCGTCGCGCCGCGCGCATGGACGACCATCTGAAGCCTCCGACGTTCAAGGCCGGCGACCGCGTGCGAGCGCGAAACGTCCATCCGACCCACCACACGCGGCTGCCGCGCTACGCGCGCGGCAAGGTCGGCGTGATCGATCGCGACCACGGCGTGTTCATCTTGCCGGACGAGCACGCCACCAGCGGCAAGAAGGTGCCGTCGCACTGTTACGCCGTGCGCTTCGAGGGGCGCGAGCTGTGGGGCCCGCACGCCGGCCCGCGCGATGCGATCTACATCGACCTCTTCGACGAATACCTGGAGCCCGCGTGACAGCCCCGCTCGACCTTCTTCCGGCGATTCCGCGCGACGCCGAGGGCCCGGTGTTCCGCGCGCCGTGGGAAGCGCAGGCCTTCGCCATGGCCGTGATGCTCCACGAGCGCGGTCATGTCGCGTGGAAGGAATGGGCGGCGCGGCTCGCTGATGAGATCGCCGCGGCCAGGATGCGCGGCGAGCACGACGACGGCAGCCGCTACTATTACTACTGGCTCGCCGCCCTGGAGAAGCTCGTCGCCGACAAGCAGCTGATCAAGGCGGACGAGCTGGCCACGCGCAAGGACGAGTGGGACCGTGCCGCGCGCGAGACGCCGCACGGTCAGCCGATCGAGCTGAAGCACCGCTGAGTCCCGCCCCCCGTCGCCTTGGACCGCGCCGGCCGCCGGCTTGACTTAGTGTCTCTTGCACACTTATTATAGTGTCTGTGAGACACATGATAGGAGGCGCGCCATGCTGAGGTTCATGAAGGCCTCGCCGACGACGTACGTGCTGCACTTCCGCAACGGGCGTATCCGGCGCGAGGGCGCCGGCCTCTCCTTCTATTACTGGGGCCCCACGGCCACCATCGTGGCGGTGCCGCTGGCCAGCGCCGACGCGCCCTTCGCATTCCAGGAAGCGACCGCGGACTTCCAGGCCGTGGCCATCCAGGGCCAGGTCACATATCGCGTCGCCGATCCCAGGCGCCTGGCCGGCGTGCTCGACATGAGCGTCCGGCCCGACGGCCACTACCGGGTCGACGACTATCAGAAGCTACCCGAGCGGCTCGTTCACGTGACGCAGACGCTCATGCGAGCGGAGACGCAGCAGCTCACACTCCGCGAGGCCCTCACGTCGTCGGCCTTGCTGTCCGAGCGCGTGCTCGGGAGGCTTCGCACGAGCGAGACGGTCGTTGGCCTGGGTCTGGACGTTCTCGGGCTGTCCATTCTGGCCATCAAACCGACTCCGGAGAGCGCCAAGGCCCTGGAGGCGGAGGCACGTGAGGCGCTCCAGCGCCGGTCGGACGAGGCGATCTATGCCCGGCGGAACGCCGCCGTGGAGCAGGAGCGCCGCATCAAGGAGTCGGAGCTGCGGACGGAAACGGCGCTCGAGGAGCAGCGCTCGGCGCTCATGAACGAGCGGGTGGCGAATGACCGCAAAGAGGCGGACAGCCGCGCGTATGCGATCGAGGCCACACTGGCTCCTCTTCGCGGCCTGGACTGGCGGACGCTGATGGTGCTCCGCGGCGGCGAGCCCGGCGCGACCATCGCTCTGGCGTTCCAGGAGATCGCGACGAACGCGCAGAAGGTCGGCGAGCTCAACATCACGCCGGACCTCCTTCGTGCGCTGCTCCCAGCGCGGGTGGAGGCCAAGCGATGACCACGCTCGAAAAGGTCGTCGTCGTGACACGGAAGACGCGGCTCGTGGAGCTGATCGAGCGCTTCAACACACGCGCCCAGGCCAAGTTCTACATCGAGCACGCGGGCGGGGACTTCGGCGAGTACGAGCGTGAGGATGCCGCCTACCGCCGGGCCCTCGACCGCGTGCGCCGTGCGGTCGAGGTCGGGCTCAAGATCCAGGTGCTCGACCGCGAGCTCGTTTCGACGTACACGTTCCTGCCGAGCGACGCCGTGGTGACGCTCGGTCAGGACGGACTGGTCGCGAACACCGCGAAATACGCCGCCGGCCAGCCGATCATCGGAGTGAATCCGGATCCCGAGCGCTTCGACGGCGTGCTGCTCCCGTTCCTTCCGGAGGAGGTCGGCGCCGCCCTCGCGCGGGTGCTGCACGGGCGTCACCGAGTGCGCGCGGTCACCCTGGCCGAGGCGCGACTCGGTGACGGCCAGCGACTGCTCGCGTTCAACGAGCTCTTCGTCGGCGCGCGGACGCACGTCTCCGCGCGCTACCGCCTGCGCTGGAAGTCGCGTCACGAGCCGCAGTCGTCGAGTGGCGTCCTCGTGGCGACCGGCGCCGGCAGCACCGGCTGGCTGTCGTCGGTCTATCAGATGGTGTCCGCGGTGGCCACCTTCACCGGCGGCACGCCGGGGCCGCCGCTGCGGCTCGAGTGGGAAGACCGCCGTCTGGTCTTCGTCGTACGCGAGCCGTTCGTCAGCCGCCATTCGCAGGCGTCGATCGTCACCGACGTCATTGCGCCGGGCGAGCGCCTCGTCCTCGAGTCGGCGATGCCGGCCGGCGGCGCGATCTTCAGCGACGGCATCGAGGCCGACTACCTCGCCTTCGATTCCGGCACCACGGCGAGCATCGGCGCGGCACGCGAACTGGCGAATCTGGTCGTGCCCTGACATGGCCATCCGCGTCACCGTCGACGTCGTCATCTTCACCGTGCGAGACGGCGCCCTGCACGTCCTGCTCGTCCGCCGCGCGGCGGCGCCATACGCGGGCCGGTATGCGATCCCGGGCGGGTTCGTGCACGAGGACGAATCGCTGGAGGCCGCGGCCCTGCGCGAGCTCGCGGAAGAGACGGGTGTCCGTGACATCTATCTGGAGCAGCTCTACTCGTTCGGCGATCCGGGTCGCGATCCGCGCGGCCGCGTCGTGACCGTCGCGTTCTTCGCCCTCATCGCGTCCGCCCATCGGCGCCTCGCGGCGGGCACGGACGCGGCCGACGCACGCTGGTTTCCGACGTCCGCGCTGCCCGCGTTGGCCTTCGACCACCGGCGCATCGTGGATTACGCGGTCGAGCGGCTGCGGAACAAGCTCGAGTACACGACCGTGGGATTTCAGCTGCTGCCCGAGAAGTTCACGCTGGGCGAGCTGCAGAGCGTCTACGAGGCGATCCTCGCCAAGCGCATCGACAAGCGCAACTTCCGGCGCAAGATCCAGCTTCTCGGCATCCTGACGGCACTCCGCGAGTCGCGCGCAACGGGGCGCCGGCCCGCGCAGCTCTACCGATTCTCCGCCCGTCGCTTCGAGAAGCTGAAGGACAAGGGAATTCTCTTTCCGTTCTAACCCAGCCGCTTCTCCTCGCGCAGCCTGACGAGGGCGCGGTCGAAGGCGTCGACCATCAGGTCGACGTCCTTGTCCGTCATCGCGCCGTTGAGCCAGCCGTGGGCCGCCCCGCGGCTGTAGTCGACGCCGTTGATGAGCATCGCCAGGTGCAGCGCGCCGCCCACCGGGCCCATGCCGCGGTCGAGGCGCGCGGTGTCGGCCGTGTAGTTGTGCAGACCGAGCTCGGTGGCGTCGGCGCCGAGGTAGATGCGGAAGATCGACGAGGCGCCGTAGACGACGCCGGGGACGCCGCGCGTCTTGAGCACCTGGTTCATTCCGTCGCGCACGCGGTCGCCCAATCGATTGAGCTCGCGCTGCACGTCGCCGGTTTTCAAGATCTCGAGCGCGGCGACGCCGGCGGCGGCCACCAGCGGGGTACCGCTGTACGTGCCCTGATCGGCCACGCGCTGCGTGCGATCGCGCTTGGCGTCGCCGGCGAACGCGACGCGGTCGAGGAGATCGGCGCGCCCGGTCAGCGCCGCCCCAGGGAGTCCGCCCGCCACCGCCTTCGCGAGACACGTGAGGTCTGCCGTGACGCCGAAATATTCCTGCGCGCCGCCGGCCGCCATCCGAAAGCCGGTCACCACCTCGTCGAAGATCAGGACGACGCCGCGCTCGCGCGTGAGCTCGCGCAGCGCGCGGAGGAACGCCGGATTGGTCGGCACGACCATCGAGCGAGCGCCGGCGGGCTCCAGGATGACGGCCGCCACCGGATGCTCGTCGAGCAGCTCGCGCACGTGGGCGATGTCGTTGTTGCGCGCCACCAGCGTCGTCGACAGCGTCGACGGCGGCACGCCGGCCGACACCGGAATCTCGAACGGATCCTTCACCGCCGCCATCACCGCGTCGTGCAACCCATGGAAATGCGCCTCGAACTTGACGATGTGCTGACGTCCGGTCGCCGCGCGGGCGATGCGGATGGCCAGCGCCGTCGTCTCGGTGCCCGTCATCATGAAGCGCACGCGCTCGGCGCCCGGCACGATCGAGCAGATGAGCTCCGCCCAGCGAACCTCGATCTCGGAGCAGGCGCTGTAGTGTGTGCCGAGCCGGGCCTGATCGAGAATGGCCTTGAGCACGGCCGGATGGTTGTGGCCGAGCATCAGCGCGCCATGGCCACTCCAGCCGTCGACGTAGCGATGACCGTCGACGTCCCACTTGTAGGCTCCGTCGGCGCGCGCCACGTAGAACGGAAACGGCGCAAAGGCGCGGCCGTCGTGGGCCACCCCGCTCGGCATCTTGGCGACGGCGCGGGCGTGCAAGGCGCGGGACTTCGGTCGGGCGTCGGCGTACTCCTGTTCGATGGTCGTCATGCGCGCTAGGATAGCATCCATGAAAATCACGGCGATCGATACGTTCACGCTGCGCATTCCGACCACCAAGCCCATTGCGCTCGACCTGCCCGAGCACCGGCTGGTGGTCTCGCGCGTCCACACCGACGGGGGACTCGACGGGCTCGGCTATTCGCTGGTCTTCGGCGGCGCCGGCTCGGAGGCCGTCGAGGCCTACACGCGCCGGCTCGCCGCGTTACTCGTGGGCGAGGATCCGACGCTGGTCGGGAAGCTGTGGGACAAGATGTTCCGCGCCGACCGCGGGCTGCGCCGCGTCGGGATCGCGGGCTATGCGGTCGCCACGCTCGACATCGCGCTGTGGGACATCGCGGGCAAGGCCGCGCAGCTGCCGCTCGCGAAGCTCTGGGGCGCCCACACCGACCGCGTGTCCGCGTACGGCAGCGGCGGCTGGGGTACCTACACGGTGGACGACCTCATCGGCGAGGCGAAGCGCTACGCGGCCATGGGCTGTCGCTACTACAAGATGAAGATCCATCACGCCGATCCGCGCGAGAATCGCAGGCGTGTCGAGACGGTGAAGAAGGCGCTCGGCGACGGCGTCCGTATGATGGTCGACGTCAACCAGAAGCTCGACGTACACAGCGCCATCCGTCAGGCGCAGATGCTGGAGGATCTCGACCTCGTCTGGTACGAGGAGCCCGTGCTGGCCGACGACATCGTCGCCTGCGCCGAGGTCGCCCACGCGATCCGCATCCCGGTGGCGACCGGCGAGAACCACTACACGCGCTTCGAGTTCCGCGAGCTGTGCGAGCGGCGGGCCGCCCGGTACCTCATGCCTGACGTTTGCCGGGCCAACGGCTTCAGCGAGACCCTCAAGATCGGTCACATCGCGGCAGCCCACCAGCTCCTGGTCTCGCCGCACGTCGTCCACGAGCTGTCGGTTCACGTCGCGGGCGCGCTCTCGAACAGCTTCCTCGTCGAGTACATGGACTGGATGCCGCCCGATCTCTTCGAGGCCGTGCCGCGGCCCGATCCGGCCGACGGCCTGATCCGGATCCCCGAGCGGCCAGGACACGGCATGACGCTCGCCCCGGGCGCCGAGCGGAAGT
>DASTCJ010000179.1:0-4782 GCA_035605575.1 Candidatus Methylomirabilota bacterium | reverse complement strand
GGGATCGCGGAGCGCCGGGAACGCATCAACGTTGCACAGTTCATCGGCGACGTGCAGGTCGCCACCGCGTTGGAGGCGACGGCCCGCAACCTCGAGTTCATCGTCGCTCCGATCGAAGACGGTCTGGTCATCGAAGGCGATCGACAGATCCTCGCATCCGCGGTGGCAAACCTGCTCCAGAATGCGCTCAAGTTCACGCGACCTCACGGGCGCGTTTCCCTCGCCGCACATTCCGAGATCGATCGCATCCTGATCGAGGTGGAGGACGAGTGCGGGGGACTGTCCGAGGGCAAGGCGGAGCAGATGTTCCGGCCGTTCGAACAACTCGGCGCCGAGCGCACCGGCGTCGGGCTTGGGCTGCCCCTCAGCCGTCGCGGCGTCGAAGCGAACGGCGGCAAGCTGTACGTGCGCAGTGTGCCCGGCATAGGCTGCATGTTCACTGTCGATCTTCCTCGGCCGGGGCCGCCCTTGGTGTGATGGAGGCCGAACACGATCCATCCAATGATTTGCATGAGAATCTCCTCAGTACCAAGCTCTAAGTCGACGTCACTCGGGACGAACATCCTAGCGCGCAGCTCTCCGCCGCTTGTGAACGGGATTCTTGGGCGCGACCAGGTAGATCTTTAGCCGGTTTCAGCGACGCACTGGACGCGGAGTATCGCCGACGCCGTCGGCGTGCCGGGTGTGCCCGACGGCACGGTGACGCCAGCGCATGCTCCCGAGATGGCTCGCGCAGGTGTGTCCCCGCGACGTCGATGTCGTCCATGCTTCGGCATATCCGAGCAGAGCACCGCAGCGCGTCGCGGCGCCACAAAAGGTGACCAACGTCCAATAGGCGGTGGGGCGACGCGCGCCGAGAATCGGCAGTACGGAACGTCGATTGGGCTGGGAAAGGAGTCGAGTGATGACGGCTGAATTCATTCTGGTCGCGACGATCATCGGTTTGCTGGCCGGCTGGCTTGCGGACGTGGTCATGGAGGGTGGAGGCTACGGCGTAGTCGGGGGCGTCTGGACGTTCCGCGCTCTTGGATTCGCGCCGAACGACGGCTGAGCGCGGTCGCGCCGGCGACTGCGCACCGCGTCGTGGTGTTGCGCCGTGCCGGCTATCCGAAGGAGTGGAACCGCTGACCGTGCCGTGGGGTGCGGAAACTGCCTTACAGGTATCACGGCGCGCTCGTATTCTCGATACTCGGATAGCATTTGGTCGATCGCCGGCCCGCTCACGTCGACGAGGATGCCGTGGCATGTGCGCGTCACATCGTGAATCAAACCGTTGGGGTGGCCGACCGAGTAGACGATGACGTCGAGCTCCTTGCCGCGACGGCGCAAAGGACGGCGATCCTATGTTGTGAGCGCATACTCAACGCGCTCCCCCTTCAGTTCGAGCAAGCCTTTGCACCCACCCACCCCCCTCGCTGTCATAGAACACGCTGCCGGCATAGTACGGCGTAATTATGTGACGGCGGACGGCGCGAACGGGCCCGCGAACGGTCTCAACTTGCTCGTCGCCGAGCTGCTGCGTGACCAGCCCGATCTCTCCCCCATGCTGGACGTCGATCACGCACGACGGCGTTGAGCTCCTCGTTGATCGAGCGAGCGGGTGTGTACGGACCGTCGGGGTCGCGCCACTACGGCCGCGTAATTCCGTTTCGTCGCCCGACGCGCCGTTCGACGAAATTCTGTCGGCGCACCGGGTTGAGTGACCCTGCGGCGCGACGCGCAGGCGGCACATCCACCGTTGGCGCCATCGCGGCCGCATCGAAGCGCCTCGAATAGACCTTGGTGAACTCGGCGCCGAAGAAAACGACCTGCGCCGAGTAGTAAACCCAGAGCAGGATGACGATAAGGGAGCCGGCGGCACCGTACACCGACGCCACGGTACTGCGGCCCAGGTAGAGTCCGATCAGCGTCTTGCCAATCGTGAACAGGACCGCTGTCACGGCGGCGCCCGTCCACACGTTTCGCCACGCGATCCTCACATCCGGCAGGAGCTTGTAGATCACGGCGAACATGAAGGTGATGACCACAAATGACAGGAGGGCGTTGGCCGTCTCCATCATCGCGGCGGGGAGTGGTAACAGTCGGGAGAAGAACTTTCCGAGCGCCGCCAGCCAGGCGCTCGCGGCCAGCGAGACGAGCAGCAGGAATCCGATGCCGACGACCATCGTGAATGACCAGAACCGCTGTTTGATGACACCGAGCACGCCACGCCTGGGCCTGGTCCTCACGCCCCAGATGGTGTTCAGCGCGTCCTGCAGCTCCCCGAAGACGCCCCAGAGCCCGAAGAGGAGCGTGACGACGCCAAGGCCGGTGGCGAGAAGACTGCCGCCGGCGTTGCGGGCGCTTTCGATCGCGGCCAGCACTGCATGGGCTCCGGCCTCGCCGGCGAGGTCCTGGACCTGGCTGATGATCTGCCCCTGAGCCGCCTCCTTGCCGAGGAGGAGTCCGGCGAGGGCGATGATGAGGATCAGCCCAGGCGCGAGCGCGAAGACCGTGTAATACGCGAGCGCCGCCCCCAGCCTCGGTGCGCGATCCTCATACCATTCGACAAACGTCTCGCTGAGCAGCGAGCAGACGACGCCTGGCGTGAGACGGAGCGACGGAAAGCGGGGGATGCGCGACACGATTGGGATGACCTCGCATCCTCACTCTAGCCGACGGCCGCGGGCGTTGCCTATTGGACCTTCGTCTCGTCGCGGGTGACCTCGGCGATCAGGGCGATCCAGGCTGACACACGCCCCAGCCACTCCGACATTCCCCCTCTTAATAGCGCCGCGAATGTGGCCGTGCTGACGTTTCCGTGCCTGCACCCTGGCCTTTTCGGGTTGACGCCCATGGGCGTCGAGACCCCGGTGAGTCGGGCGTTTCCGCCCTTAGACCAAGAAAGGCCCCAATCGTGGACTCACAAGCCATCCGTGTCCTCATTCGACGCAAGCTCGGAGATGGTCGCTTACCGCAGAATAGTATTCCGCGCGTGTGGGGTGGTGCCGGCGCTGGAGAGACGTGCGATGGCTGCGAAGAGCTCATTAACAACTCGCAGTTCGTCTTCGAGGGCGTGTCGACATCCGAGGGTCGCCGCGCGATCCAGATGCACGTTGCGTGCTTCAAGATGTGGGATGAGGAGCGAGTAGTTCCCGGACGCTAGGCGAGCCGGGCTATCTCCTCCAGGACCAGACGTGATGGGCGAGCCCCGCTTCCATCGTGGGCGTCACGCGGAGCGTCTTGTGCAGCCGCGCGAAATTGTAGTGCATGAAGTGCAGCGCGATGGCGGCCTCGTGGTTGCCCGTCACACGCTTTCCATGAAGCAGCATCAGCGCGTCGGCAGCGATGAAGAGCACCTCGAGACGCTCGGTGACTATCGCCGCGAAAGCGGCGTCGAAGTCGCTCTCACGGTGCACGCCGACCAGGCGTGGCTGTAGTCGCAGTGTCCGAAACGGCCTCGCGCGCGGCTCGTTCGTAGATCTGGAGGTCCGGGCGCTCAGGGTCGAACAGAAACACAACACGTGAGAGGCCCGGCAAGGCCGCCTTGGCCAGCTCTAGCTGCTTTCCGAATGACTGGCGTCACAACCGCGACAACCCCTAACGTTGCCGCCCGGTTGTGCGAGGCTACGAACGCCGTAGGTAGGGCTCGTACCGGCTGCCATCGATAGAATGCCGACGACGTAAATTTTCTTCTCTGACTGCGCGTCCAAGAATAAGCGGCGCGGCGAGAAGCGCAATGCTACCGGCCAACAGCCCGCGGCAATGCACTATTCAGAAGAACGAGACGACCATTACCGCCTGCCGATTCCGAAGAGGTACCTTCACGATGCTATCCTTCACGACGCGCCGGGCTACCAGGAGGCGATACTGGGCCTTCGACCAATACCCCACCCGGCCGCGAGTAGACTCGCAAGAAGCTCGAGTAGACTGTCCAGAAGGAGGACCGAAGCGTCGTGGCGATGGCTCGCATCCCGGCGACGAGGGTCAGCGATGCTCTACGAATTCTTGGATAGGAACCGCGACGCGCTGCTCGCCCGGTGCCGGGAGAAGGTCGCCAAGCGACCGGCTCGACGCCCAACGGAACAGGAACTGAAGTACGGGATCCCACTCTTCCTCGATCAGCTCATCGAGGCGTTGCGCGTGCAGGAAAGCGCCGGCCCAGCGGAAGCCGGCAAGGTGTCCTTCGCACTTTCGGCGACCCGCCCGACCCCGAGCCCGACCGAGATCGGCCGGACGGCGGCCCGGCACGGCAACGAGCTCCTACGGACGGGGTTCACACTCGATCAGGTTGTCCACGACTATGGCGATCTGTGCCAGGCAGCGACCGAGATGGCCGTGGAGCAGGGCGCGACCGTCACGGCCGACGAGTTTCGCTTGCTCAACGGCTGTCTCGACGAGGCGATCGCGGATGCCATCACCGAGTTCGGCCGCCAACGCGATCAACTCATGTCCGACGAGATGACGCGAAACATGAACGAACGTCTCGGGTATTTCGCGCACGAGCTGCGCAACCTGATCACGAACGCGATCCTCGCGGTGGCGACGATCAAAAAAGGTTCCGTCGGACTATCGGGGGCGACCGGCGCCCTGCTTGATCGAGCCCTTATCGGACTGCGCGACCTCGTCGACCGGGCGCTCGTCGAAGTCCGGCTGACCGGAGGGATCGCGGAGCGCCGGGAACGCATCAACGTTGCACAGTTCATCGGCGACGTGCAGGTCGCCACCGCGTTGGAGGCGACGGCCCGCAACCTCGAGTTCATCGTCGCTCCGATCGAAGACGGTCTGGTCATCGAAGGCGAT